>SXOX01000302.1 GCA_005776585.1 Pseudomonadota bacterium
CAAGCTGCTCGCAGGTCAGCTCAGCCCCTCGGCGGGCACCTTCGAGCTCGGCCACAACGTCACGCGGGGCTACTACGCGCAGCATCAGCTCGAGGCGCTCGACCCGCGGCACACGGTGCTCGAATCGATGGACGTCGTGGCTACCGAACAGACGCGCCTGCTCGTGCGCAGCGTGCTCGGCGCGATGCTGTTCTCGGGCGAAGACGCCGTGCGCTCCAAGGTCGCCGTGCTCTCCGGGGGCGAGAAGGCCCGACTCGCGCTGGCGCGTCTGCTCCTGGCCCCCGTCCCGCTGCTGCTCATGGACGAGCCGACCAACCCCCTGGACCTCGACAGCCGCGAGCGGCTCGAGGACGCGCTCGACGCCTACGAGGGCACGCTCGTGCTCGTCAGCCACGACCGCTGGTTCATGAACTCCGTGTGTGACCACGTCGTCCTGGTCAATGACGGCGCCGTGCGCCTGATGCCAGGCACCTACGACGAGGTGATGGCGCTGGAGGCGCAGCCGGCGGTGACAGCCGAGCCCGAGCCCCCGCCCGAGAGCGATCCGCGGCGCGACAAGAAGCGGCAGGAGGCCGAGGCGCGTCAGCGGGCCTATCGCGCAACGAAGGCGCTGCGGGACGAGGTGGCGCGGCTCGAGGCCACGATCGCCACGCTGGAGGGCCGCCAGGCCGCCGTGGACGCGGCTCTTGCGGATCCGGTCACCTACGCCGACCCGCGACGCGCGCAGGAGCTCTCCATGGAGCGCCCCGGGCTCCAGCAGCAGCTTGCCGAGGCCTACGCGCGGTGGGAGGCCGCCTCGCTGTCCATCGAGGAGGCCACGGCGCGGGAGCTCGCTCGCTGAACGCGCGTTCCCCGGATTTGGGCGGCCGCTAACGTTGACACCCCCTGGGGGTGCTGCTACATAGCCCGCGCCATGGGTGCCCACTACGTCCCGTACGTGCCGATCGCCATCCTCCTGCTGCTCGCGTGCGGCATGATGGCGGCGATCCTGGTCATCAACTCGCTCATCGGCCCCAAGCCGCGCTCGGTGCTCCACAACGCGCCGTTCGAGTGCGGTGTGGAGCCCATCGGCTCGGCACGCAGCAGGTACAGCGTAAATTTCTATCTCGTTGGTATCTTCTTCATCGTCTTCGACATCGAGGCGGTGTTCCTCTACCCGTGGGCGGTTCTCTACCGCTCGTTCTTGGCGGACCCGTCGTTCGCCTTTGCCGCCGTGGCGGAGATGTTCGTCTTCGTCGGCATCCTCGTCGTCGGCCTGGTCTACGTCTGGAAGCGCGGCGCGCTCGACTGGACCTGAGGTAAGCCATGAGCCACGCCGTTGCAGAGGCCGTCGCAGGCCGCTTCCCGCAGCACCTCCTGGGACAGCACGCGCAGGTGGGCGACGAGACGCTCACCATCGCGCGCGACGGGCTTTTGGAGGTCGCACGCTTCTTGAAGTCCGACCCCGCCATGGCGTTCGACATGCCGATTGACGTCACCGCGGTCGACTACCTGGACTACCCCGACCACGTCGGCCCGCGCATCCACGTCGTCGTGCACCTGTACTCCACGTCAAAGAAGCACCGCGTAAGGCTACATGTGCCCGTGGACCTTGGCGATTGTCAGGTCCCCAGCCTCTATCCGGTCTGGCGCGGCACCGAGTGGTTCGAGCGCGAGGTCTGGGACATGTACGGCGTTAGATTCACGGGTCACCCGGACCTGCGTCGCATTCTGCTCTACGAGGGCTTCGTGGGTCACCCGCTGCGCAAGGACTACCCGCTGCGCGGCTACCAGCCGCTCGTGCCGGTCGCGCACCTCGACGACCGCGCCGAGGACCCCAAACTCAAGAACGTGGATCTCAACCCCCGCCCCGTGGAGGGAGCCCGATGAGAGGCGCTCAGCTCGAGCACGTCCCCCACACGCCCGACGGCTTCGGCTTTCAGGACGACCCGCTGCACTCGTCCACCATGACGCTCAACATGGGCCCGTCGCATCCGGCGATGCACGGCACCGTGAAGATGACGCTAGAGCTCGACGGCGAGACGATACGGGACCTGGACATCGACATCGGGTACCTGCACCGCGGCTTCGAGATCATGTGCGAGCAGGCCACGTGGACCCAGGTGCTGCCGTATACGGACCGGCTCAACTACGTCTCGTCGTTCTGCAACAACGTGGGCTACTGCTTGGCGGTCGAGAAGCTGCTCGACATCGATGTCACGCCGCGCTGCAAGTGGATCCGCATGATTGCCTGCGAGGTCGCGCGCATTGCCGATCACCTGACGGCGATCTCGGCCGGCGCGCTCGAGCTCGGAGCGTTCACGCCCATGCTCTACGGCATGAAGGCCCGCGAGGAGCTGTACGCGCTCACGGAGATGTTGTGCGGCGCTCGCCTCACGACCGCCTACACCCGCATCGGTGGGCTCCGGTGGGACCTTCCGGAGGGCTTCGAAGAGCGCTGGCGGCACTGTGAGCGCAGCCTCGCGGAGAACCTCGCGGACGTGGACACGATGCTCACGCGCAACCGCATCTTCGTCGACCGCATGGCCGGCACGGGCGTCATCGGTCCGGAGCTCGCCGTCGAGCTCGGCTTCACGGGGCCGTTCTTGCGCTCCACGGGCTTTGAGTACGACGTCCGCAAGGCGCACCCGTACCTGCTCTACGATCAGGTGGACTTCGACATCCCGCTCGGCCACAAGGGCGACAACTACGACCGCTTCCTCGTGCGCTTCGAGGAGGTGGGGCAGTCCGTCAAGATCATCAACCAGTGCTTCAAGCGTATCGAGCCGGGACCGGTCAACATCGATGACTGGCGCATCGTCCTGCCGCCGAAGGACCAGGTCTACAATACGATCGAGGGCATGATCGCCCACTTCAAGCTCATCATGGAGGGCATCCAGGTGCCCGCGGGCGAGGTCTACGGCTATACCGAGGCCGCCAACGGCGAGCTGGGCTTCTACATCGTGTCGAGCGGCGTGGGTCGCCCCTACCGCCTGCATTGTCGGCCGCCGTGCTTCGCGCTCATGCAGGGGCTCAAGGGCATGATGCTCAACCGGCAGTTGGCCGACATCATCCCCACCTTCGACACCATCAACATGGTCGGCGGCGAGATTGATCGCTAGCGCAGCGGGAGAGACGCGATGAGCCTCATCAAGGTCAAGATCGACGGCACCGAGGTCGAGGTCCCTCCGGGCACCACGATCTTGAAGGCGGCGGAGCAGGCGGGCGTGGAGATCCCCACCTTCTGCTACCACGACGCGCTCACGCGCCCCGCCAACTGCCGCATGTGCCTCGTCAACACCAACAAGGCGCCCAAGCTGCTCCCCGCGTGCTACTCCACCGTCATGGACGGCATGGAGGTCACGACGACCGACCCGAAGACCGAGAAGACCCGCAAGTCCACGCTCGAGTTCATCCTGCTGCACCACCCGGTGGACTGCCCCATCTGCGATCAGGCGGGCGAGTGCACGCTGCAGAACCACTACTTCGATCACTCGGCCTCCAAGTCGCGGTCATTCACGCGCAAGAACCACAAGCCCAAGGCGGTCGAGATTGGCCCGCGCGTCACGTTCGACGCCGAGCGGTGCATCGTCTGTACGCGCTGCGTGCGCTTCTGCGACGAGGTCAGCAAGTCGGGCGAACTCCAGGTCGTCCAGCGCGGCGAGCGGTCGGAGATCAGCACCTTCCCCGGGCGATCGCTCGACAACGCCTACTCGCTCAACACGGTCGACCTCTGCCCGGTGGGCGCGCTCACCAGCACCGACTTTCGCTTCAAGATGCGGGTGTGGTTCCTCAATTCGGCCAACAGCGTCTGCTCTGGCTGTGCGCGCGGGTGCAACATCATCGTGGACCACGGCGAGAACCGCGTGCAGCGTTATCGGCCCCGATACAACGCGGACGTGAACCAGTTCTGGATGTGCGACGCCGGCCGCGAGACCTACCAGGAGTTTCAGCAGCAGCGTCTGGACTCGGGGCGCGTCTCGGGCTTCGAGGTGCCGACCAAGGACGCACTTTCGGCGGCCGCCGCGGCGATTGACGCGTTCGTCAAGGAGCGCTCGGTGGATGCGCTCGCGTTCGTGCTCTCGCCGCTGTCGACCAACGAGGACACCTGGGGCGTCCTCGCGCTGGCCGAGGCCTTGGGCGTGACCCGATTTTACGTCGGCGGGCGTGCCGCAGGCCAGGCGGACGAGCTGCTGGTTCTGGCCGATAAGAACCCCAATCGCAAAGGCCTCGAGACACTCCTCGCCGCGCGCGGTCTCACGGCCGAGCCGCTCTCGGCGCTTACGACAGGCATCGCCTCGGGCGCGGTCGGTGGCGTCGTGTGGGTCGGTCACGAGCATCCGCGCAATGCGCCGCTCGAGGCCGCGCTGCAGAAGCTCGCGCTGCGGGTCGTGCTCACGAGCAACGCCAGCGTGTGGTCCACCGGCGCCAGCGTGATTGTGGCCACGCGCACGTTCGAGGAGAGCGACGGCACCTGGACCAACGCGGCCGGCAAGACGCAGCGCCTGTTTCGCGCGCTCGAGCCGCTGCGCGAGATCCCGCCCACGTGGGATGCGGCCGCCCGCATCGGCCGCGCCCTCAGTGCCGCCCTGCCGCTCTGGCTGTCGGCGCGCTCGGTCTTCGACGAACTGGTTCGAGCCGCCCCGACTCTCGCGACGACCTGGGACGGCCCCAGCGGCCGCAAGCAGGGCCGCCCCGACGTCCCCAACCCGGGCTTCCGCGCGCAAGCCTTCCCGCGGCGAGGATAACCACCATGGGCTCCACGCTTCACCTCGTCGGCTTCGCGCTGCTCAAGATCACGCTCATCCTGCTCGTGTTCGTCATGGGCGTCGCCACGGTCCTCACCTGGCTCGAGCGCAAGTACTCGGCGTTCATGCAGGACCGCATCGGCCCCAACCGCGCCAACATCGGCAAGCTGCGCCTCGGAGGCCTGCTGCACATGATCGCCGACCCCATCAAGATGATCTTCAAGGAGGACTTCACGCCGTCCGAGGCGAGCCCCTGGCTCTATCGACTCGCCCCCTTCCTGGCGGTCGTGCCGCCCATGGTCATCTTCGCCGTCATCCCGTTTGGCCCAGGAGACGCGTTCGTCATCTCCAACGCGGGCATCGGCATGCTGTTCATCCTCGCGCTCAGCTCGCTCGGCGTCTACGGCGCGGTCATCGGCGCATGGGCGTCCAACAACAAGTACAGCTTGCTGGGCGGACTGCGCACATCGGCACAGATGATCAGCTATGAGGTCACCATCGGCCTCAACCTGGTTGGCGTGTTCATGATTTACGAGTCCATCAGCCTCCAGGGCATCATCGTCGAGCAGGGCGACGTCCTGTTTGGCTTCTTGCCCGCGTGGGGCATCGTGCTGCAGCCCGTGGCGTTCATCCTGTTCCTGTTTGCGTCCGTCGCCGAGTCCAAGCGCGCGCCGTTCGATGCGCCCGAGGGCGACAGCGAGATCGTCGCAGGCTACCACCTCGAGTACTCCTCCATGAAGTTTGCGCTGTTCGCGCTCGGCGAGTTCATCGAGGTCGTCGGCATCGCCTGCATCGGCGCCTGCGTCTTCCTCGGAGGCTGGCAGATCCCGTGGGTCCAGCACACCGGCGGCATCCTACTCACCGCCGCCGAGGTCGGTATTTTCATCGCCAAGGTGTTCTTCCTGATCTGGCTCCAGATGGCGATTCGCTGGACGGCGCCTCGCTTCCGGTACGATCAGGTCATGCGGCTCGGCTGGAAGTACATGCTGCCCATCTCGCTCGCCAACATCTTGCTCACGGGCGTCGTGCTCTACCTGGTCAAGGGGGCCTAATGGGCTACAAGGTCAATCGTCCGGAGTTCACGCTGGCAGAGAACGCTTACTTCGTCGAGATGGCCAAGGGCATCGGCGTCGCGACGAAGCACCTGGTCGAGAACCTCGCGTCGCGCAAGCACACGGTCACCCGCGAGTACCCTGAGCAGCAGCCGGAGTACGCGGCCCGCTATCGCGGACAGCATCGTCTCATGCTGCGCGACGACGGGCGAGCGCGCTGCGTGGCGTGCATGCTGTGCTCCACGGCGTGCCCGGCCAAGTGCATCACCATCCAAGCGGGCGACTACGGCGACGACCAGGTCGAGAAGTACCCCATCAAGTTCGAGATCGACCTGCTCGTGTGCGTCTACTGCGGTATGTGCGAGGAGGCGTGCCCGTGCGACGCGATTCGCATGGACTCCGGGGTGCACGCCGCCCCCGAGCTTCACCGCGCAGCCTCGCGCGTCGGCAAGGTGGACCTGCTACGGCTCGGCGAGCTGTCGATTGCGCAGCAGGGCGGCACGTTCAGGTAGCGCAGAGCCAGTCGCGCGTTGCGAGCGCATTCTGGCGTGGCAGACCACGTGAGACTCGTACCCGCCGGAAGCGGCGCAAGGTCACCAACCGGAGAGCTCTTCGGGCTTGCACACGATACGGGGCAGGAACCGACCGGCTCCTTCCGCTTTGATGACCAGGAGACACGAACCGCAGCGCTGCACGGACGCAATGTGGGAGGCCTTTGCGACGACCGGGCCCCCGTCGCCGAGCCTGATTCCCTGCAGCGAGCCATTCGCGGTCGAGCCAGTTGGACGAATCGTCATGTCCAACCCCTCGGGGTGCGCATCAAAAACGAGCGCGCTCCCACTGCCTGCGAGCGCGTAGACAAGCGGAAGGAAGCCTGGCTCCGTCCGGCCCATCGAGCCTCCATCAGCCACGCGCCGAAAGTCGTACATCACCTTGAGGTCCCCGGGCTCCGGGCTTGCCAGTGGTACAAAGACGAATTCCGAGCCCAGCGTCCCTGCACCGAGCCAAGCGCACATCGACGTCGACAGCACGCGCCCTTCCGACTGAAGCTCCTTCAGCTCGGCAACGCCCTTGCATGCGTCGGTGGCGGCGCTGACGCCTGACTGGGCCAAGAAGACACTTCTCGACGACTCGATCGGTGCTACCCGAGGCAATTTCCAATCCAATTGAGTGGACTGACGATTCGCACGATTGAAATACACCCAACGAAACTTGGAGCTGAGCCCGAGTCGAAGCAGGATCCCCCGATCCTCATCGACGTAGCTCGCGGCGCCAATGGGCAACTCCCCGAGCGCCATCAATTCAGCCCACGTCAGCAGGGTCTTCACCGTCGTTCCATCGACCTCGACGAGATTCGCCGAGCCTTCTTCGGAGCGGAGCATGGCTAGCGTCGGTCGCACGCCATCGGTGAGTACGATCGGCTCGACTTGGCCTTCGAGGTCGACTGACAACAGCACGGGGGGTGCGCCCGAACCCAACAGACGCACACGACCGTCGTTGTGGGCCACGAACGTGACGTGCGCATTGGCAGCGACGATACGCCAGCCGTCGAGGGTCACCTGTGCCGTGAGCGGCGCCTCTGGGTCGTAGCACTTGAGGCCCTGCGATGTGGTCGTCCACACCCGGGTCTCCCCACAAACCCAGGTTCCCACCGCTGCAAGCTGCGGCGAGTCCACCATCGAGTGTCCGCTCGGCTCCCCGGACAGAGACAGCGGCGCCACGAGTGTGTTGAACATCACGTCGGTCGCGGCGCCGGAATTCGGGTCCAAAAGGATCCAAGCAAACTTGGTCGATCCCTCGGAGCCCGCCGTGCAGCCAAGGCGCAAGAATGTGTGGCTGCTGTCGCTCCCGAGCCTTGGTACCTGCTTCAGGTAGGAGCGCTCGCCGCCATAGTTCAGGATCGAGCACGCGGTTCCCACGGGCACTCTTCGACCATCCGCATGAACGAACTCGAGGTCCGAGACCTGATGATGATCGAAGGATTGCGTCGAAGATCCGACGACG
>SXOX01000303.1 GCA_005776585.1 Pseudomonadota bacterium
ACTTCCCCGCATGACCGGAACCTACACGCACAAGGGCCACGTGTGGACGTGGATTCTGGACGGGTCGACCGTCTACCTGGAGAGCGGCCGATGCCGGGTGTTGCCCTTCTGCTGGTTGACGAGCTGGACGCGGTAGCCCACGACTGCTAAAACACTCCATGCGCCCAACCTCGTCCTGAAACGCGCGACGCACCGCGCGCTCGACGTTCTCGAACGCCTCGGTCGGCGGTGTGTTGCCCTTCTGCTGGTTGACGAGGGCCGCTAGCTCGCGAAACGCGGCCACGAAGACGCGGCTCTCGGGGGCGACGCCGTCGGCCTTGGCCGTGTCGTAGATGTCGTTCGGGTGCGGGGCCTGCCAGAACTTCTCCACGAAGGCGCGCGAGCGGCCGCGCATGCGGAGGAGCCAGAACGCCTTGTAGCCGATGATGAGCCAGCAGATGAGCGACATGGCCATCAGGACCAGGAGGACAATGAGCACGACGCCACGCGATTCGAACAGGTTGGCGAAGATGTCGAACTCCCCGCTCGCGGCGGGCGTTGCGGCGGCATGGAGTGCAAGGCTTCCGAGCAAGCAGCGGTCCTTTCGGCACAGGCCTGGCCCTGCAAGCGCGATTCGCGCGAAGCAAGGGCACCGGCCGGGTCGGCGGCCGTGCTAGCACGCGATCTGGGGGGTGTCAATTTCGGCGCCCCACTCACGGGTCCGGCAACTCCGCAAGGTCAAAGGACTTTGATTGCTTTGACATGCATGGGGGGCCGGCTAGTATCGCGGCCGAGTTCGTGTGCGCACCGGCGCTGGGCCGGCATCGACCTGAGGTAAACATGGCAGGCAAGAACGACAAGTTTGGCTTCTCCGATTCGGCTTCCGTCGACGTGGACGGGCAGGGCCCGGGACACAAGGGGCCGCTTCCGGCCGGCAAAGGGCCAGGCACCGTGCGCGCGGCCGCGCCGGCGTGGGATGACGACGACGACTCGGACGAGAAGACCTCGGCGCTCGACATCTCGTCGCTCAACTTGCCGCACCACCCGGGCGCGGGCTCGGCCGAGGAGCCTGCGGAGCGCACGATGGCGATGCCCGCCGCGTTCGACGACGACGAGAGCATCGATCCGCACGCCACCGTAGCGATGGACGTGAGCGGCAAGGCCAAGAAGCCCATCATGATGCCGCAGGACGAAGAGCCAGCCGAGCGGACCATGGCCATGGACGCCATGTCGTTCGAGCCTCCGGCGCCTGCGCCCAAGCCGGCCGCGCCGCCCGCGCGTCCCGCGGCGCCTCCGCCACGCGCGGCACCGCAGGAGGACGAGAAGACGCAGATGGCCTCGCCGTCGCAGCTCGGCATCACGAGCGACGACGAGGGCGAGGACAAGACGCGCATGGCGCCCGCGGGGGACCTCTACCCCAAGCTCAACGTCGAGGTGTCTGAGCGCACGACGATGTTCGATCCGTCGATGCTGCTCGGACCGCGCGAGGAGGTCGGGCCCCAAGGCGTCGTCACGATCACGGCCGGCAACGACATGGGCAAGGAGTTCTTCCTCCGCGGGGAGGTCACGACCGTCGGACGCGGCCTGGACTGCGACGTCGTGCTCAATGATCCGTCGGTCAGCCGCCGGCACTTCCGCATCGACAAGCGCGGCTCGGACTACTTCCTGGTCGACCTCGGCTCGGGCAACGGCACCAAGCTCAACGGCACCAAGGTCAAAGACCAGAAGCTCGATGAGGGCAACATCATCGACATCGGCACCACGGTGCTCCAGTTCGGCTTCGTGGGGTCCACGTCGCGCGCTCCCGTCCAGGAGATCGTCGAGGTCAAGAAGGCCGGTGGCGGACTCAAGTTCTTCGTCATCTTCATCCTGCTCGTCGTCGTCGGCGCTGGCGTGTTCTACGTCGGCGACATGATGAAGTGGTGGGACAACCCGCTGCGCAAGAAGGTCGATGAGGTCGTCAAGGCCGAGGACCTGGAGATCAAGCCCACCAAGTTCGACGAGCTGATCTTCGAGTCGCAGAAGCTCCTGGCCGAGAAGAAGCTCGGCGAGGCGCGCAAGACGCTGGACGAAGCCAAGAACGAGGAGAACGCGGACGACGCGGTCACCAAGCGTGTCGGCGAGGCCATCGATCAGGCGCGCAAGCACAAGGAGATCATCGACGCGCAGGAGAAGGCCATCGAGGAGGGCAAGGTCGCCGACGCCGAGGCCGAGCTGCTCAAGATCCCGGCTTCGAGTCCGTACTACACGGACGCGGACAGCCTCAAGGATCGGGCCAAGCAGAAGAAGCGCGACGGCGATCTGACCAAGATCGACGAGCTGGTTGGCAAGCAGGCCTTTGCGGACGCCGAGGCCATCTTGGAGAAGATGGTCGCGGCCGACAAGGACGACAAGGAGGCCAAGGACAAGCTCGCCGAGGTGCTGCTCGACCGCGCGCGTGAGGCGGGCAAGGCGGCCAAGTACAGCGAGGGCACGAAGTTCGTCGGGCGCGTGCTCGAGCTCGACGCCGAGAACAGCGAGGCGGCCGAGCTCAAGAAGGAGTGGGAGGGCAAGAAGGACGGCGATCCTCCGACGGTCGCAGCGGTCGTGCCTGCGGACGCGAAGCCCGAGGACCCGAAGCCGGCGGATGGCAAGCCGGTGGAGGCCAAGCCCGAGGACCCGAAGCCGGCGGATGGCAAGCCGGTGGAGGCGAAGCCCGAGGACCCGAAGCCGGCGGATGGCAAGCCGGTGGAGGCGAAGCCCGAGGACCCGAAGCCGGCGGATGGCAAGCCGGTGGAGGCGAAGCCCGAGGACCCGAAGCCGGCGGACGGCAAGCCGGTGGAGGCCAAGCCCGCCGACCCCAAGCCCGCCGATCCCAAGCCGGCGGACGTCAAGCCCACGGCGCCCGTGGCGGTCGTCGCACCCGCGCCGGACTTCGAGCGCCCCAATCTCCGGATTGGCTTCAAGCTCTACGAGACGCGCAAGTTCCAGGACGCGGCCGTCTACTTCGAGCGCATCGCCAAGGACAAGAAGAAGTACCGGCCGACCGATCGCAAGAAGGCCGAGGCCTTGGCCGCGTCCATTCGGCAGTTCGAGGATACGTACACCGGTGCCGAGGCGGCGGCGAAGAGCCTGGACTCGGGCAAGGCCATCCCGCTGCTGGAGCAGGCGCGCAAGATCGATGGCGGCATCAACCGCGCGTACCAGGGTCCGATTCGCCGCGGGCTCGCCGACATGTACGGCGCCCGTGCCATGGCGATGTTCACCAATCAGAAGTTCCGCGAGGCCGCCGACAACGCGCGGAAGGCCAAGGAGTACAACCCGGGCCAGCAGTTCGCGACCCTGGTCCTCGAGCGCATCGAGAGCAAGGTCGAGCAGATGCTCTCCCAGGCCCGCTCCGCGCTCGCCAGCAAGAACTACGGCAAGGCAAAGGCCCTCCTCACGCAGGTTCAGGGGGTCTTGTCGTCGAGCGATCCGCGCTACAAAGAGGCGACCAAGTCGCTGAACGACATCGCCCAGCAAGAGGGCAATCAGGGCGACGATTAGCCGTCCCCCTTCGCCCCGCAATTCTCAATAAAAATCAACCGTTCGGGGCATCGCGCCTGTGGCGATCCGCGCAAACGGTGTGCTACCGTTCCGCGGCGCTGAGGCCGCACTCGGCGCCCTGTCTTGCCCAAGGAGCCCACCATGACGCTGCGTCTGCTTCGTACCGCTCTCGCGACCGCAACGGTTTGCCTCCCCCTGGTCCTTTCCACGCCGCTGGCGTCGGCGAAGAACGCCAACTGGCCCAACGCGCCCGATCAGGACCCGCGCCTCGCCTATCCCGACGACCCGGGCTACATCGAGTGCAAGGACTACCCGCAGTGCACGCAGGTCACCGGCGGTGAGTGGACGATGTGGTCGTTCATCCCCGACAACATCCAGAAGAACAAGGGCTTTCGGCAGCCGGAGATCGCCATGGGCACCGGCCTGCACGCCGATCGCGCGTGGCAGCGCACCATCGGTGACCGTCGCACGATCATCGCGGTGCTCGACTCGGGCATCAAGTGGGACGAGGGCGACCTGCAGATGAAGTACTACCTGAACAAGGGAGAGCTGACCAACTGCAAGCCGACGCAGACCACTCCCCCGGCTGCCGACGAGTGGGACATCGACGGCAATGGCTACTTCAACATCGCAGACTACCTAGTCGCTGACCCCGGCTACGGCAAGGCCAAAGATGACGCCGGAAACAAGAACGGCCTCTTTGAGCCCGGGGACCTCATCCGCACCTGCTCGGACGGCAAGGATGACGACGGCAACGGTTATACGGACGACATCTCCGGCTGGGACGCGTTCCAGAACGACAACGACCCCTACGACGACAACCGCTACGGCCACGGCACGGGCGAGGCACGCGACTCCGCGGCTGCGGGCAACGATGGCAAGGGCACCATCGGCGTCTGCCCCGAGTGCACGGTCCTCATGGTGCGTGCCGGCGACTCGTTTCTGGTCGATGCCAACGACTTCGCGACCTCGGTCACCTTCGCCGTCGACTCCGGCGCGCTGGTGATTCAGGAGGCTCTGGGCTCCATCAACATGACGCCCTACGCTCAGGCGGCCATCGAGTACGCCTACAACAACAACGCCATCATCATCGCCAGTGCCGCCGACGAGCTCAGCTTCCACCACAACATGCCGGGCACGGCCAACCACACCATGTACACGCACGCCATCGTGTTCGACGGCAGCGACATGAAGAAGGCCACGACCTTCCTGAACTACCACAACTGCTCGAACCACGGGATGCAGCTCGTCATCTCCACGCCGGGCTCGGGGTGCAGCTCCGAGGCCACGGGCCGCAGCGCAGGACACGCGGGCCTGATGTATTCGGCCGGCTTCAAGGCCAAGCTCGACCCGCCGCTCTCGTCGGCGGAGGCACACGGCGTCATCATCCAGTCGGCGGACGACATCGACATCCCAGAGTCGCAGCCTGGAAATCCAGGCAACAACGGCTCGAAGTTCGAGTCGGGCCCGGGCTGGGACTTCCACTTCGGCTATGGGCGCAACAACGCACGCAAGTCGGTCGATCTGATCATGGACGGCAAGATTCCGCCGGAGGCTGACATTGTAGACCCCTTGTGGTTCGAACCCGTGAACGTCGCGACGCGCAAGACCATCGACATCACCGGGCGCGTCGGAGCCCGAACCGACGGCAAGCCCTCCCGCTATGAGGCGAGCACCTACACATGGAAGCTCGAGTACGCACTCGGCGGCGCGCCGAAGGGAAGCTGGAGCAGCATCGCCAACGGAACGGGCCTCCAGGGCGGTGGCATCGCGCCGGTGAAGCTCACGACGTGGGATCTCACGACGGCCGCGGCGGCCATCGACTGGAAGAAGCCGCTCAAGGATCCGCACCAGTGGGCCGTCACGCTCAAGCTCACGGTCACGGCCAAGAACGCCAAGGGCGAGTCGCTCACGAGCGAATTCCGGAAGGGCTTCCACTTCATCAACGACGCCACGCTCAAGCCCGGCTTCCCGAAGAACCTCGGAGCGAGCCTGGAGACGCCGTCCAAGATGGTCGACCTGGACGGCGACAAGAAGGAGGAGATCATCATCGTCGGCTCCGACGGCGCCGTGCACGCCTTCAAGCACGACGGTACCGAGCTCGCGGGCTTCCCGGCGCGGCTCGATCGGCGCGCGGACACGAACCCGGCCAGCAAGAACCAGATCACGAAGGCGTGCGCGTTCCGTGCGGAGAAGGACAAGGCCGGCTGCATCGCCAAGATTGGCACCATCGACGTCGACAACACGCGGCAGACGGTCATCGGCTCGCCGGCCGTCGGCGCGCTCACCGGCGACAAGGGGGACCTCTCCATCGTCATCTTGACCTATGACGGCTACGCATTCGTCTTCGACAAGGCCGGCAAGCCGCGCGCGGGCTGGCCGCAGCGCACCGATCCGAAGCACTTCGCCGTCACCGACACCAAGAAGATCATCGACGAGGGCTTCTTCGCCGCTCCCGTGCTCTACGACATGGACAGCGACGGCAAGCTGGAGATCGTCGCCGCCGCAATGGATAACTATGTCTACATCTGGCGGCACGACGGGACTCCGCTCCCAGGCTGGCCGCTGCTCGTGACCGACCAGGCCGAGGACAAGGATCAGAAGAACCGCATCATCGACACGCCGGCCGTCGGTGACGCCGATGGCGACAAGGTGCCGGACATCGCGGTCGGGACCAATGAGGTCTACGGTGACAACGAGTCGCGCGGCTACCTGCTCAAGGGCACGGGCGCGACCAACAAGGACGACACCAACGCCGCGCTGCACAAGGGCTGGCCGGTCGTCACGACGGGCCTCATCGTCAACACGCTGCCGGTCGTCGGTCGCGGGACGCCGACCAACCCGGCGATGTTCGACATCGAGCACGACGGCAAGCTGGAGATCCACCTGGATGCGCTGGCGTTCACGCCGTTTGTGTGGCGGGCGGATGGCACGCAGGTGCTGTGGAAGTTCCAGCAGGGCTCGGAGACCATCGAAGGGCCGCTCGAGAACTACGTCCCGGGCGATCTGGCGGACTCGGACGACACGCCGACCTACACGCTCATGAATCACGCGGCCATCGCCAAGTTCGATGAGGACGACACGGTCGACCTGCTGAAGGGCACCGCGGGCCTCGACTTCGCGCTCACGTTCGCCGAGTCGGGCAAGAAGGCCGAGTTCGACCATCAGGTCAGCGCGTGGAGCCTCAAGAGCGGCACGTACGTGACGGGCTACCCCAAGAAGATCGAGGACTGGCAGTTCTTCATCAACCCGGTCGTCATCGACATCACGGGTGACGGCCTGCCCGAGACGGTTCAGGGCTCGGGCGGCTACCTCGTGCACGCGTGGAACTACAAGGGCGAAGAGGCGGCCGGCTTCCCGAAGAACACCGGTGGCTGGCTGACCGCGTCGGTCGGTATTGGCGATATGGAGAACGACGGGAAGTACGACGTCATTGCCAACACGCGCTCGGGCTGGCTCTTCGCGTGGGGCACCGAGGGGCCGACGTGGGGGCGCATCGAGTGGCAGAGCTTTGGCCACGACCTGCACAACACGAACAACTACGAGTCGCCCGTGGCGGCCTACAACAACTACCCGAAGAAGCCCGACAACCCGAACCCGGAGCCCGCCGCCACGGATACGGGCACGGGCACCACGACCGACACGGCCACCGGCACGCCGGATGTGGTCTCGGGCGCGGAGATCGTCCCGGGCGCCGATGCGGGCATCGTGGATGCGGGCACGATCACGCCGACCACGGCCGCTCCCAAGGAGGACTCCGGTTGCGCGGTCGCGACGCCGCGGACCGGTGCGAGCGTCGGCTGGGCCGTGCTGCTCATGCTGGCGGGACTCGTGATGGGCTTGCGCAGCCGGCTTACGCGGCGCGGGCGAGCGTAGGCTCCGCGTCCGAGAGGGCGCTGTAGCCGTGCTCTCGGGCGAAGCCCTCGAGTGACTGCCGCAGCAGGCGTCGCCCTCGGAAGAGGCGGCTCATGACCGTGCCGATGGGCGTGCCCATCGCGTCGGCGATCTCCTTGTACGACAGCCCCTCCAGATCGCAGAGGACCACGGCGGTGCGAAAGTCGGCCGGCACGGCGTCGAGCGCGTGCTTCACGTCGTCGGAGAGCGCGTGCTGCACCAGCGTCCGCTCCGGGTTCGAGAAGCGGTCGGCGCTGTCGGGGCAGATGGTCGTATGCTCCTCGCGGCCGTCGATCTGACGCTCCAGGATGCCGCGCTCTTTCTTGCTGCGGCGGTAGCCGTTGATGAACGTGTTCGTGAGGATCTTGTACATCCATGCGCGGCAGTTCGTCCCGCGCTCGAACTGGTCGAAGCACTTGAAGGCCTTGAGGTACGTCTCCTGGACGAGGTCCTCGGCGTCCCGTTCGTTCCGCGTGAGGCGAACGGCAGTGCCGAACAGCTCGTTGAGGAACGGCATCGTCGTGGACTCGAACTCGCGGCGGAGCAACTTCGGGCTCTGGTGTGGATGAAGCATGTGGCCTTCCTTGCGCGGTGAGCGCGTCAACTTGGACACGCTCGTCCTTCTCAAGTTCCATGCCATCTGCTGCCGGCTGACCGAAACCGCAGCGGTAAGCCCCATGCGGTCCCGCGCGAGCCGTGAGTGTGGCGTCGTCGCCACAGCCGAACCTTTCCGGCGCGTGAATCGCGCGACTGCGCCGTGAACGATTGCAGCGGTCGCCTCGTTGTCAGGGTGTCGAACCGCGTGTTATCATGGAAAATCGCGAGGTTCCTGCGGTGCCCCAGGTCATCCTGCCACCGCGAACGCGCACCAGAGGACGAGAGGCGAGACCGATGAAGCTGCACATCCAAGATGACGAAGGCAAGACGACGGTCGTTCCGCTCGTCCGCGACGAGATCTCCATCGGTCGCAAGGAAGGCAACACGATTCGCCTCACCGACAAGAACGTCTCGCGTCAACACGCCAAGCTCGTGCGGCAGGACGGGGCGGTCTTCATCGAGGAGATGCGGTCACGCTACGGCACCAAGGTGAACGGCGAGCGGATCAAGGCGCGCGTCGCGCTCAATCCGGGCGACATCATTCAGATCGGGGACTACCTCCTGCGCTACCAGGCGGAGGACGTCGCGGCCGCTTCGGCACCGACGGCGCCCTCGGCCGCAGCGCGCGCGCCGACCGATGACGCCGCGCGGCAGGTCGTGACGCGGGACGCGGACGGCCGCACCGCGCTCGTCAACCTCGAGGAGCTCAACCTGGATGCGAGCGACGATGTCGTCGACATCCCGAAGGGCAAGCAGGCCACGGTCGTCACGATCTCCAACAACGTGCAGCGCCGCGAGTACAAGCTCACACGCTCGCGGTTCGTCATTGGCCGCTCCGACGAGAACGACATCGGCATCGACCACCGCTCGCTCTCCCGCAAGCACGCCAGCATCACCTGCGACAACGGGACCTATACCGTGCGCGACCTGGACAGCAGCAACGGCGTCAAGGTCAACGGCGACCTCTACAAGAAGACCGATCTCCACTCGGGCGACGAGATCGAGCTCGGCCACGTGAAGTTCAAGTTCTTCGGACCCGGCGAGGCCATCCCGGCGGGCATGGTCGGTCCCTCGGGGGAGCTGCCCATCGGCTCCGTCAGCTCCGGTGGCAGCAAGAAGTGGGTCTTGTTCGGCGGCGCGGCGGCCATCCTCGGCGCCGGCGCGGCAGTCATGTTCTACGTGAACTCAAAGAATACGACCGACAAGCCCGTCAAGAAGGACGAGCCCACGATCGCGGCGGACGCGACGCCCAAGCCCGCCGAGCCCGCTCCGGCGGCCAAGCCGACGCCCCCGGAGCCCGTGAAGAAGCTTCCGGAGGCCAAGCCCGCCGAGCCCACGCCGCCCGTACAGCCGCCGCCGCCTCAAGTGAAGCCACCGGAGCCCACGCCGCCCGTGGAGGCGATCAAGCCGGCGGACAAGCCGCCCGAGGCCGTGGTCAAGCCCGTGGACGTCAAGCCCGAGGACCCCAAACCGGCGGACGTCAAGCCTGTGGACATCAAGCCCGAGGACCCCAAGCCCGAGGACGTGAAGCCCGCGGCCAATGACGGCGAGGCCAAGAAGCTGCTCGCGCAGGCCAAGGCCGCGGCTGGGAACGAGCAGTGGGACAAGGCGTTCGGGCTGGCCGGTGCGGGTCTCAAGGCGGGCAAGGGCACGCCGTCGGAGGCCGAACTGCGGAGCCTTCAGACGCAGGCGCGGGTGAAGCTCGCCGAGCGCGACGTCGGTAAGGCGGAGACCGCCGCCAAGGCACAGAAGTGGCCGGACGTCATCAAGGCGGCCAAGAGCGCGCTGATGTTCGAGCCGGGCAACGCCCGCGCCAAGCAGCTGGTCGCCGAGGCCACCGACAAGCTGAAGAAGGACAAGGAGGTCGTCAAGCCCGAGGATCCGCCAGCGCCGGGCGGGAGCAAGCTCGACAAGGCCAAGGCGCTGTTCGAGGAGGGCAAGCAGGCCCTGATGGGTGGCAATCAGGATGGGGCCGCGGCCAAGTTCCGTGAGTGCCTCGCTACGTCCAACGGCATGCACGACTGCCGCGTCAAGCTCATCGGCATCCTCATGTCCAAGAACCGCTGCAAGGCACTCGACGAGATGCGCAAGTACAACAAGCTCAACCCCGGTGGTGGTAAGAAGGCCGAGTACGAGCGGCTCATCGAGCAGTTCGAGCCGCAGTGCGGTGGCGGCTGAGCTCAACTCGGGAGCGGTCGGCGCGGCGATCCTCATCGGCGGTCAAGGCCGACGCTTCGGCGGACCCAAGCACACGCAGCTCGTCGTCGACGGTCACACGGCGCAGGAGCGCGCGACGTCGATCCTGACGCGCGTGCTGGGCGCGGCTCCGCTCCTCATTGGCGGTCTCGAGCATCCCGATGGTCGCGTGGGCTCGGGTCCCTTGGCCGGCATCGAGACGGCGCTGCTTCTTGCGCCGTGGCCTCTGTGCATCGTCGTGGCGTGTGATCTGCCGGGTCTCGACGCGGGGCTCTTGGCCTTGCTGCGCGATGCTCCCGATGACGCCGACGTCGTCGTCCCGGCCCCTCGCGGGCAGCGCGAGCCCCTGTGCGCGCGGTGGCGCCGTTCTGCTGTGGGCGTCGTATCGCAGGCGCTCGACGCCGAGCAGCGCGCGGTGCATCGCGTCATGGAGCAGCTCGTCGTCTGCGAGCTGGATGATGCGCACCTGCAGCGCGGGACCGCCGATCCCGAGCGCGCTCTCTTCAATGTGAACACCCGGGAAGATCTCGAGCGCTTCCGCAGCCGCTCGCCGCCGCCTTGAACGCACGGGGACCGTGCTCCCCACCGCCACCTGATCTATCCTGCGCGGCGATGCGCTGGTTCCTCGTCCGTGCCGCCTCTGCCCTCCTCACGCTCGCGGGAGCCCTCACGCTCGTGTTTCTTGCGCTACGGCTCGCGCCCGGCGATCCCGCGGACAACGTGCTGGGCGCGGACGCCCCCGAGAGCGCCAAGCGGGAGTTCCGCGCCCGTCTTCAGCTCGATGCGCCGCTCCCGGTGCAGTACGCCGGCCTGTGGCGTGACGTGTTCAACGGCACCTTGGGCCGCTGCATGCGCATCGGCGGCACCGAGCGCACCGTCGCCGCCGCGATCGCCGAAGTCCTGCCGGCCACCGCGGAGCTCGCTTTGGCTGCGATGGGGCTCGCGCTCCTCCTGGCGCTACCGTTGGGGCTGCTCGCGGCGGTGCGTCAAGGGGGCCTTGCCGACGCCGCAGTGCTGGGCGGCGCCATGCTGGTCGCGGCCGTACCCGTTTTCTGGCTCGGCCCCATGCTGCTGTACGCCTTCACTGTACATTGGTCTTTTTTGCCCGGCCCTGGAGAACCACTGCGGGGCGCGCTCCCGCTCGTCCTCCCCGCGGGGGCCCTCGCGCTCGGTCTCGCCGCGCGGCTGTCCCGCATCGTTCGCGCCGCCATCCTCGACGTCCTGCGCGAGGACTACGTGACCGCCGCCCGCGCCCGCGGCCTGTCCGAAGCGCGCGTCCTCGGCCGCACCGTGTTGCGCAACGCGCTCATCCCGATCGTCACGGTCGCCGGGCTCCAGTTGGCGGCGCTGCTCACGGGCGCCATCGTCACCGAGAAGGTCTTCGCCCGACCCGGCATCGGGACGCTGCTCTTGGATGGCATCGCGCGGCGCGACTACGCGCTCGTGCAGGGCTGTGTGCTCGTCGTCACGGTCGTCTACGTCGGGACCAACCTCCTCCTCGATGCGCTGTACGTCGTCTTGGACCCTCGCCTGCGCCGGCGTGCGGCATGAGCGTCCGCGTTCGCCTCAGTGTCGGCGCGCTCCTCGCCGGCGCGATCCTGCTGACGGGCCTCCTCGCCCCGTGGATCGCGCCGTATCCGCAAGGCCATCGCGACGCAGCGCGCCCGCTGGCACCCACTGGAACGTCGGGGCATTGGCTCGGAACGACCGAGGACGGCACCGACGTCCTCTCGGCGCTCTGTCACGGCGCGGGCGTCGCGGCGATCGTCGGGCTGGCAACAGTGATCGTTTCGGTCGGCGCGGGTACGGCGCTCGGTCTCGTCGCGGGCTATACGGGTGGGCTGGTCGACGTCATCCTCATGCGCCTCACCGAGATCTTCCTCGCGTTCCCGGGCTTCCTGCTCGCGCTCCTGGTCGTCTTCGCCGTGGGCGAGCCCTCGCTGTTGGCCGTGGTCGTAGCACTCAATCTGACGGGCTGGGCCGGCTTCGCACGCCTGGTCCGCGCTCAAGCGATGACCTTGCGCGACCGCGACTTCGTCCTGGCCTCGCGCGCGCTCGGCGCCTCGACCCCGCGGCTTCTGTTCGTCCACCTCTTGCCCAACGTGCTCGGGCCGGTGCTCGTGCAGGCCACATTCGGTGTCGGCAACGCGATCCTGGCGGAGGCCAGCCTCTCGTACCTGGGTGTCGGCCCGGAGGACGCGACGAGCTGGGGCGCGTTGCTCGAAGAGGGGGCCGTGCTCTTTCTCAAGACGCCCTCGCTTGCGCTGCTCTCGGGGGGCGCGCTACTCGTGACGATCATCGGCGTCAACCTCGTCGGTGACGCCCTGCGCGATCGACTGGACCCACGCTCGTTGTGACGAGGTCTTGCCCATGCTGATGGTCGGCTTCCATGGCCCCGACGTCTCGCCCGAGCTCCGCACGTTGGTCGAGGAACCGCTCGTCAGCGGCGTCATCTGGTTTTCACGTAACATCCAGTCCCTCGCGCAAGTGCGCCAGACCAACGCGGCGCTCCGTGCGCTGCGTCCCGAGCTGCTGATCGCCATCGACCAGGAGGGCGGCCGCGTGCGCCGACTGAGAGAGGGCGTCACGGCCGTGCCTCCGATGCGCGACGTCACGACCGAGGCCGACGCCACGCGCTGGGGGACTCTACTGGGCCGCGAGCTCCGCGGGCTGGGCTTCAACCTCAACTTCGCGCCGGTGCTGGACGTCGATACCAATCCCAAGAACCCCGTCATCGGCGACCGCTCTTTCGGGCGGGATCCCGAGCGCGTCGGCCTCCTCGGCGCCGCGCTGCACGCCGCCATGATGGCGCAGGGCGTCGCCTCCTGCGGCAAGCACTTTCCAGGACACGGCGATACGGACGCCGACAGCCACCTGGAGCTTCCGCGCGTGCCACATGACCTGGACCGCCTGCGCGCGGTCGAGTGGCGTCCATTTGCGCTCGCCATCGCGGCCGGCCTCCCGACGATCATGACCGCCCATGTCCTGGTCCCGCGCCTCGATGCCACGCTTCCGGCCACCTTCAGTCCCATCGTGCTCGAGCGCCACCTGCGCGCGGAGCTGGGCTTTCAGGGCGTCATCGTGAGCGACGACCTCGAGATGAAGGCGGTGGCCGATCACTGGGACACCGAGACCGGCGTCCAGCTTGGGCTCGCGGCCGGCGTCGACCTGTTTCTCGTCTGTCACGAGCTC
The DNA here is from genome assembly GCA_005776585.1 of Pseudomonadota bacterium. GTDB lineage: Bacteria > Myxococcota_A > UBA9042 > SXOX01. The sequence continues at coordinate 13,384 of SXOX01000303.1, forward strand.
GAGCGACAGTACGCCGCCCTCGGGGTGCTGCGTCGAGCCGAGCCGTCACGCATTGCCCAGAGCCAGGCTCGGCTCGCGGCGCTTCACGAGCGACTGGTGGGAAATACGTAGTAAAGTTCGACGCTCGGCGTCCGCGGGCCCATCGTGTCCGATCGGATGCGTCGAATCGCCCTCAGCGTGCTCGTGACCTGTTCCCTGCTGCCTGCCGTGGCAGCCGCGCGGACCTCGGTGAGTCCGTGCCTGCTGCGCGAGCCTCCGGCGGATCCCGGGGTCTTGCTGGCCGAGGCCACGTCGCGCTTCAAGGCGAGCCATAAGCGGCGCGCGACCAACGTCCGCCTCGCGGCGAGTCGCCTCGACGGGCAGATCATCCCCCCACGCGGCCGGCTGTCTTACAACCGCGTCGTCGGGCCGCGCACCGCGGAGAGCGGCTATCGCAAGGCGCCCGTCATCCTGCAGGGCCGCTATCAGAACCGCGCGGGCGGCGGCGTGTGCCAGCCCTCGTCCACGCTCTACTCGGCGGCGATGCTCGCCGGCTTTCGCGTTCCGGACCGGAGCCCGCACCTGTGGGTCGCGGGCTATGTGGGCCCAGGCTTCGACGCGACGGTCAGCTGGCGAACGAAAGACCTCGTCATCGAGAACCCCTACGCCTTTCCGGTGACGGTCCAGGCCCACGCCGGGGTCGACTACCTGACCATTCGGCTGCTCGGCGAGCGCGCACCACCGCACTACGTGGTCATGAAGGTCACGACGCTCGAGACGAGCACGTTTCCGGTCAAGCGCGAACGCCACGCCAACGTGCCCCCCGGCACGGAGGTCGTCGCCGTGCCGGGCGAGCTCGGCATGAAGGTCAGCCGCGTTCGTGAGCGGTGGCGCGCTGGCAGGCGGGTGGGCAGGGAGACGCTGACGACAGACGCCTATGCGCCTCGCCCGATGCTGATCCTGGAGCCACCAGAAACAATTACTGCGGCAGCTCAATAAAACCCGAAAACTTCTGCGCGATGGTGCGTTTAACCGAGCAGGAGGATGCTCTGTGCGCATCGCGACGCTTTCTGATCTGACCCGCCTCTGGAAGACCCTGGAGGCCCAATTCGTTACGAACCCCGTGCTGGCCGCGTCGTTCGTCGAGAACCCCGTGCGCACGATCGAGCGTCTCGGCTACGTCTTCGAGCCTCCCGCGCGCGCCGCCCTCCTCGCCTCACTGCCCTAGCTTCGACCGAAACTGCCGCAACGCCGCGAGCGTGCGCTCGATGATCTCCTCCTGATACCGATAGCTCATCTCCTGGCCCATGGGAACGAGCACCGAGAGTGACTGCGCCCGTGCGGTATCGGCCAGTGCCTGAAAGCGACCGATGGCGGCGTCTAGCCGATCTCGGGTCGCCCTCTCGCGGTGCACCTCCGTCGGCTCCTGCGACGCGATCTCGGCCGGTGTCCAGGTCGGGCCGAAGATGAGCGGGAGGAAGCCCTCGAGGCGCACGCGGTTGGCGTCGATGCGCCAGAGCCGGAACTTGTGCCAGAAGGTCATGACGTTGAACAGGATCGAGATGCCAAACAGTAGTTGGATCCAGCTGGCCGTCGGCATGACATCGATGACCCACGGCGCGTACTCGCCGACCACGTCCGGTCCTTGGTTGTCAAAGTAGGTCCGCGCGGCCGGCGATAGCGGCAGGCCGGTCATGTTGGGCGTGTCGCGGTTGTGTCGTACGAAGTCGGGAAACACGGTCGCGATGAGCCCCATGAAGGACTGGAGCTCCGAGCGACTGGCGCAGCCGTTGCCGACGATCAGCGTGCCGACGCGCAGCACGCGCTTGTCCTCGGGCGGGAGCATGCGGAGGGGATCGTACTGACCGGCCCCGATGCGCCCCACGCGAGCGAACGGGAGCTTTCGCGCGATGACATCGGCGTTCTGAAACGATGCGATCTGCAGGCCGCGCACGCGCACGGCCTCCTCCACCAGCGTGGCGTCCTCGTCGATGACGAGCACCCCCAGGTCGAGCGCGCCCGACTCCAGTCGCGCGAGCTGCTCCTCGAGCGTGTGGTTCTCCAGGGTGACCTCGAGCGTCCGCAGGGCGCCAGTGCCGAAGAGCTGCCGCGCGATGCGATCGGCGCCGCTGCCTGTGGAGCCAATCCCGATCCGCTTGCCCCGCAGGTCGGCATACGTCTTGATCTGGTCTGCCGACTTGCCGAGAAAGAACACGGTCTCGGACTTGGACAGCCGACCCACGAGCTCGAGCTTGTGTCCCGACGGCCAATCGAGCCCGTCCTGAACGAGCGCGAGCTCCACCTCGCACGATCGCTTCGCCGCCACCAACTGCTCGACGTTGTCGACAGAACCCAGGCTCGCGACGTTGGTCACCCGCCCTTGCTTGTTCTCAGCCTCCGTCGCGAGGTTGGTCACGATGGAGTAGTAGTTCCCGCGCTCGTTTCCGGAGAGGACCTTCACGTCGAGGTGTGACAGGTCCGGGGACAGGTCCGAGAGCGCGAGCCACACGGCGGTGACGGCCAGCACGCCAAACAGCACGGCCGTCTTGAAGCCGGTCGAGCGCAGCAGCGGCGTCTTGGGCGCCTCGAGCAGGAGCTTGAGCGGGTTCGTGCCCATGTGCGCCGCCTATCGCTCGGAGAAGCGCGGCATGAGCTCGACGAGGTTGCAGGGGCGCGTCCGGGCGTCGAGCTGAGGCCCGAGGATCTGGTCCCACGCCAACCGACACGCGCCGGTCGACCCGGGCAGGGCGAATAGCAGCGTGGTCCCCACGAGCCCGCCGGCGGCGCGCGATTGGATGGTCGAGGTGCCGATGTCCTGGTAGCTCAGCCAACGAAACAGCTCGCCAAAGCCGGGGATGCGCTTCTCGTACAGCGTCTCGAACACATCGGCGGTCACATCACGCCCGGTGAGGCCGGTGCCCCCGGTGGCCAGGACCACATCGACCTCGGGGCGGGCGATCCAATCGGAGACGATGGCCCGCACGGTCGCCACGTCGTCCTTGACGAGCCGGCGATCCGTCAGCCGGTGCCCCACGGTCGAGAGACGCTCGACGAGCAGTTGGCCGGACGTGTCGGTCTCGAAGGTGCGGGTGTCCGACACCGTGAGCACGGCGATCCCCAGGGGGACGAACTCCGTCGACTTCGTGGTCTTGCCCATCGCGATGGTCTCCCTACTCTTGCCGGGCCAGGCGCGCTTGACACTGGCGCCGGGCACGCTTACCACCCGCGACCAGCGTGAGCAAGAGTCGCGCACGCAGCGTCCAATGCACGAGGTCCCCATGCTGTTCGAGAAGTCCTCCGCCCCGACCACCGCCACGCGAAACATCGTCGACGTGACCACCAAGTCGTTCGAGGCCGAGGTCCTGCGTTACAGCATGACCACGCCGGTCGTCGTCGACTTCTGGGCGACCTGGTGCGGCCCCTGCAAGACGCTCGGACCTGCCCTCGAGCAGCTCAACGAGGAGTTCAAGGGCGCGTTCCGCCTCGCCAAGGTGGACATCGACAAGGAGCCGGGCCTAGCCCAGTACTTCCAGATCCAGTCGGTGCCCACGGTCATCGCCATCATCAAGGGCCAGCTCATGGACCTGTTCCAGGGCTCGCTCCCCAAGCCGGACATCAAGCGCGTCCTGCAGGCCGTGCTCGAGCAGGCGGGGGTGACCGTGCCGGTAGACGATGTACCGCCTACGGACCCCGTTCGCGCCGAGGTGTACTGGAAGCGCAAGCTCGAGAAGGCGCCCGACGACGGCAAGGCGCTCCTGGAGCTCGGTCGGCTCCATGTGCAACGCGGGCGCGCCGCCGAGGGCAAGACGCTCCTCGAGAAGGTGGGCGCCGAGCAGCCGGAGTTCAGCGCCGCGCAGGCCACGCTCAAGACGTTGGGCCTCGTCGCCGAGGTCGCGGCCGCGGGAGGCGAGGCCGCCGTGCGTGCGCGCCTGGAGGCCGATCCCACCGATTTGCGTGCGGCCTACCTCGTGGCGTGCGCCGAGGCGTCGTCGGGCCACTTCGCGGCCGCGCTGTCGGTGCTGGTCGACCTCGTGAGCGCCGGTCCCGCGGACGTACGGCAGGATGCCAAGAAGGCCGCCAGCGTGGTATTCGAAGCGGCAGGCCGGGAGGACGAGGCCATCGAGGACCTTCGTCGCAAGCTCGCACGCCTCTTGTTCTGAGTCCTCGCCCAAGGAGACACCCGATGCGCACATCCATCGCCCTGGCACTCACCTGCGGCCTCATCGCCCCGTCCGCGCTCGCCGAGACCAAGCTCAACGCGCAGAAGATGACCGTCGACGGCCTCGAGGTGCGCAACTTGAGCTGTACGCTCAAGCAGGGCGGCATGTTCGCGTTGATGTCTTTGGTCGGTGCGCTGGCCAAGGAGAAGAAGGCGCTCGACGCGTGCGCTCCGACGGGTGCGGCGTTCGCCGTCGAGTGGGCGTTTTCGGGCGGCACCGTGAGCGCAGCCAAGGTCGCGCGCGCCTCGGTCGACGGCAAGGCTGGCTGCGTCGAGAAGGCGCTCAAGGCTCAGAAGCCGACAGACGCAGGCACCTGCACCGCGCTTGTGCTCACCGGAACTCCGGCAGAGGCGCAGAAGGCGGCGGACAAGCTCTCGACCAGCAAGTAGGGCGGTCCCCGATTCGCCTTGCCGCTCCTACCCCAACGCCCTATATTCCCGCCGCTCGTCTGGGCCCCACGCCTGGCTGAGAGGGGGACGTGATGGCCTTCGCCTGGCTGAAGAAGCTCATACCGAGCAAGAACGATCGCGAGCTTCGCAAGATCTTCCCAATCGTAGATCGCGTAAATGCCCTCGAACCGGGGATTCAGAAGCTCTCGGATACCGAGCTCCAGGCCAAGACCGCGGCGTTCCGGCAGCGGCTCGAGAACGGCGAGGATCTCGACAGCCTCGCGCCGGAGGCGTTCGCCGTCGTGCGCGAGGCGGGCTGGAGGCGCCTCAAGATGCGCCACTACGACGTCCCGATCATCGGCGGCATGGTGCTGCATCGCGGCAACATCTCCGAGATGATGACCAACA
>SXOX01000304.1 GCA_005776585.1 Pseudomonadota bacterium
AGCTCAGCAGCGGCAGCGTCACGCCGACGACGGGCAAGAGCCCGGTCACCATCCCTACGTTCACGAAGAACTGCCAGCCGAGCATGCCGGCGATGCCGGCCGCCAGGAGCACCTGAAAGCGGTCGCGGCCACTTTTGGTGACACGCAACGCCCAATAGACCAAGAGGTAGTACAGCACGAGCAACAGGGAGCAGCCGATGAAGCCGCGCTCCTCGCCCCAGGTCGCGATGACGAAGTCCGTATGCAGGTACGGCAGCGACCGCTGTCGTCCGGCATGGCCTTGCTGCCCCCCCTTGCCGTAGAACTCGCCGGAGCCGATCGCGAGCACCGCCTGCTCGGGCTGGTAGGCCTTCTCGAGCTGCTTCTTGGCCTCGGGATCGTGCTTGGCCTTCTCGCGTAGCGCGTCGGGATCCCACCAGACGAGCACGCGGTCTTTCTGATACTCGTGCAGCGCGAACTTCCACGCCACGGGAAACAACAGGGCGGTGAGGCCGATGATGGTCACGATGGACCGCCAGCGGATGCCGTCGAAGAACAGGACCGACAGGCCTACGAGCATGACGATGATGGCCGTACCGAGGTCGGGCTCCGCGAAGACCAGGAGGACGGGCAGAAACAGCGCGGCGTAGGGCTTGACCAGCTCCACGATGCCCTTGCGGTCGAGCGTCGGTCGCCAGTCCTTGGGACGGTCGTGGATGATGCGGGCCAGCGCGAGGGCGAGCGCTACCTTGACGAACTCGCTCGGCTGGATTTGCTCGCCGAAGATCGGTAGCCAGCGGCGCGAATTATTGATAGGCGCCGTGAATAATACTGCGAAGAGGGCTGCGTTGACGACGCCGTAGATCAAAAACGACGCCCGGTAGAACAGGTGGAGATCGACCGCGGCCGTGACGACGCAGACGAGCATGCCGAGCAGGTACCACTTGAGCTGCCGTTGATGAAACGAGTCGGCGCTGTAGAAGTCGGCGTTTCGGAGGTTGAGCAGCCCGAGGATGATGACGACCACGAGCAGGACCGGTGCGACCCAGTTGAAGTCGATGAAGCGACGCTTCTCATGGCTGCGGAAGAGCGAGGTCGACATCCGTGCGATCTACTCGAAGTCCCGCTCGTCGAGCGGCTCGGTGTTGACGTTGGGGTTGTCGTTGCTCTCGTCTTTGGGGCGCGGCGCGCCCGGCCCGGCAGGTCGGGTGGGCTTCACCGCGGGCGCCGGCGCTGGGACCGTGACCTGGGTCGCGCCGCGCTGGCGAGCGAAGTAGCCCTGAAAGATGCGCATCGCGACGGGCGCCGCCGCCTTGCCGCCCGAGTGCCCGTGCTCGAGGAACACGACGACCGCGATCTCGGGGTCCTTGGAGGGCGCATAGCCCGCAAACCAGGCGTGGTCGTCCTTGGCCCAGCGCGCGACGTCCTCGCTGACACCCACCTTGGTCTCGGCGGCCTCCGCCGTGCCGGTCTTGCCAGCGACGTCGAGCCCGTCGAGCCGCGCAGTGAAGGCCGTGCCGCGCTCGGTGTTGACGACCGACCAGAGCCCCAGACGGATCAGCTTCAGCTCGAGTTCTGTCCACGGCACGGTCCCCGTGACCTGCGGCGCGATATTGCGGAGCGGCAGTCCATTGCGGTCCTCGACCTGCCGGACGAGGTGCGTCTCGTAGAGCTGCCCCCCGTTGGCCACGGCCGCGAACGCGCGCGCCACCTGTAGCGGCGTGGAGCGGATGTCCTTCTGGCCGACCGCCGTGGATAGCGTATACCCCGGCATCCAGCCGCCATGCTTCTTGTGCCACTCCTTGTTGGGGACGAGCCCACGCGACTCCGAGATCTCGAGTCCAGTCGCCATGCCAAAGCCAAAATGATCGGTCGCGTATTGGTGCAGGGTGTCCATGCCCAGGAGCTCACCCATCTTGTAGAAGTAGACGTCACACGAGCGCTCGAGGCCGGCGACGAGGTCCACGCCGCCGTGCCCGCCGCGATCATGACAGCGGAACTTGCGACCGCCGAACTCGTAGCTGCCAAGGCACATCACCTCGGTGCGCTCGGTGGCCGTGTGCTCGTGCATGGCGGCGAGCGCCGTCACGATCTTGTAGACGGAGCCGGGCGCGTACGCCGTAATCGCCTTGTTGAGCATGGGCGAGTACGGGCTCTGGCGGGTGGCGGCCATGACCTCCGGGGGAACGCGGCCCGACCAGAGGTTGGGGTTGAACGACGGCTTGGAGTACAGCGCGAGCACCTCGCCGTTCCGAGTGTCGACCATGGCGACCGCACCGCTGCGCTGGTAGCGGAGCGCGCGGCGGGCGAGCGCCTGTAGCTCGACGTCGATGGTGAGGCGCACGGTGGCGCCCTCGACCATGGGCTCGTCGGGGCGGTCCGGATCGGGTCTGGGCGTCCCTTGCACGCCACGCCCGCGGTCGACGAGCCAGTTGCTCCGGCCCCAGCGCCCGCGGAGCTCGGACTCGAACGCCCGCTCGACGCCGCTGCGGCCGATGCGATCCCCGGGGACATAGGTACCCGACTGCTGGTCGAGGTCCTTCTGGCTCACCTCGGCCATGTAGCCCAAGAGGTGCGCCGTGAGGTTCTTCTTGGGGTAGATGCGCCGCGCGCTCGTGGCCACGTCGAGGCCCTTCATCTGATAGAGGTTGGCCTCGATGATCGCGCGCTCGTTGTTGAAGTGATGGCCGCACTTCGGGCAGCGCAGGCTGAAGGTACGCTCGGTCAGCGCGGCGCCGTCGTGGGGGCAAGCGGTCGTGGAGGCGAACTCGGCCTCGCAGCGCGCGCAGGTTGCGCCGGTCTTGCTGTCGTTCCAGGCAAGGACGTGCTTCGCGTCGTGCGGGCACTTCGTCGCTTCACTCGAGAGCGGGTCGTAGCTCGTGCCGCACTGCGCGCACCAGAGCACCTTGCGCTTGGGCTCCACCGCCTCGAGCCGCGTGCTGTCGAAGGGGCACCAGTCGCTGACGAGGTCGCGCCGCAGCACGATCTTGTCGTAGCGGGTCGGGTCGTCCAGGCCGACCTTCATCAGCTCACGCAGGCGCTGGTCCTCGTCGTCGTCGAGCTTGAGCAGGCGGCGCAGCAGCTCCTCGGTGCGGTCGGCGTGCTGCACCTGGAGGGGGGCCATGACGAGGTCGTGCGTCTCGACGTTGTGCGCGAGAAGCACGCCATTCCGGTCGACGATGGTGCCGCGAGGCGCGGGGATGCGCTCCGTGCGTTGCCGAATGGACGAGTGCTCCTTCCGGTACTCGCCGCCGCGCATGATCTGGAGCAGGAAGAAGCGACCCAAGAGCGCGAGGAAGGCGAGCGTGAGCAACACCACGGCCCACCGCGTGTGGTTGCGATATTCGACGAGTCCGACCGGTGCGCGCTGCGTCACGGCCGACGGACCTTAGACCGCGTCCGTGCCCATGGGCAAGCCGAAATCAAGAAACCATCAAAGCTGAAAGGGAGTTGCGGTGCCATGCCCACAGGTGGGGCGGCCGCGGGCTCAACCAAGAAGCAGACCAGCGCGCTTCTCCAGGATGCGCGCGAGCGCCCCGTCGAGGTCGTCGAGATCGATGGGCTTGTCGAGGTACTCATCTGCGCCGTAGAGCGGCGACGTGAGCTCGTTGAGGGTCGCGCCGATGGCCGTGAGCATCACGACGCCAACCGCATCGTGGGCCGGACGCTCCCGAAGGTAGCGGCAGACCTCCCAGCCCGAGAGCTTGGGCATCATGACGTCCAGGATGACGCCGTCGGGCTTCTCGGTGACGATCTTCTCGATCGCCTCCTCGCCATCGTCTGCGGTGACGACGTTGAAGCCGCGCTGCGTGAGGCGCTTGTGGATGATGCGCAGGATGTCGATGTCGTCGTCGGCCGCGAGGATGGTGATGTCCTCCGGCTTGGCACGCTTGGCCATGGAGCCCTCCGGCGCCGGGGTCGGCCCGGCGAGGGGCCTCTTTTCGCGCGTCGAGGTGCGTGTGTCAATCACGCCGAACTGGCGAGCGCCGAACTGCCGAGCAGCCGCGGCGTTGCCACGCACGACAACGCGGGGTAGCCTGCGCGGCGATGACGGACGGCACTCCGACTGGGCCCCGACCGGGCCAAGGACCCACACCGCGGCCGGTGCCTCGACCGCCGAGCGGCACCGTACCGGAGCCCCGACCGGTGACCGCGCGGCCCGTCTCGGTCCCCGCGGCGCGGCCCGACCCGGACTTGGAGCCAACGCTGCGCCAGCCCCGCTCACCACCGCCTGAGCCACCGCCCGCCAGCGATGCGGCCACGCTTGCCCGCCCAGTGCCCGGCGTCGCGCGGCCGGTCGCACCCGCGGTCGTGGCACGGCCCGTGACACCCGCGCCGGAGCCCGAGGCAGGACGCCCGCCGACCATCGTCGCTCGGCCCGTGGCGCCCCGCCCCGTCGTCGCCGAAGTGCCTGCGGCTCCGACGCAGTCGGTCGCTCGCCCGGAGCCGGTCCAGGCCATCCGTCCGCTGCCCCAGGCCGCCCGCCCCGCTGCGCCCCAGACCGCCGAGGAGGCCACCCGCGCCGTACCCGCCATGCCGGCGCCGGAGCCGGCGGTCGTCGTCAGCGCTCCCGCTGCCGCGGTAGTCTCCAGTCCGTGGCAGGAGAAGAAGCCGCACACGTTCCTGCGGGGCATGGCGCTGCTCGCGATGATCCTGCTGTTCGAGGCGTTCGCCATCCCCCGCTTGGCCGAGGGCATGGAGCTCAACCCGCCGTGGGAGCTCGTCAAGCAGCAGGGCGGGCTCACGTTTCACGCCGCAGCGTTCTTCGGCGTGCTGCTGTTGCTCGCCGCCATCCCACTACCGTACCTCGTTCGGGCCGCGACCCTGACGGGAGCTGCCGCCACGCTGCTCGTCTTTTCGCTCCAGCACGTGCGCTATGCGGCCGACGCGTTTGCCTTTCGGGGACATCCCGGCATCGAGGCCTTCCTCGAGCCCACGCCGCTCGCGCTCGGCCTGATGGCGCTCGCCTTTCCGACCGCGCTCTACTGGCGTAGCCGGTACACGGCGTCACTCGCGGCGCGCATCGCCGTCATGCTCGGCCTCGTGCTCGCCGTCGTCGCCTTCCTCTCGGTCGGCCGCAGCGTGGGCGCCTCCGAGGGGCTGGTGCAGCGCCTCATCGCGGTGGTCAAGTCGGGCCTGCGCGGCGACCGCGCGGCCAGCGCGTGCCTTCTGCTGCCGCTCGTGGCCATCCCATTCTCGCTGCTCGTCTGGCTGCGCCACCCGCGATCGGGCGCGGCGGGGCTCTGGGCGTTCCTGTTCACGGCGGGCCTCGGGAGCGCTCCCATCGCACTCGCGGCGCACGTCGCGTCCTACCGTGAGGGCGCCTTCAAGTACGTCTTCGCGCCGCTCAAGCCGAGCCTGCTGCTCTTGGCCGCGCTGCTGCTCCTGCCCATCGCCGCAGGCCACACGCTGGGCGAGACGGAGCGCCTCATCCGCGCGTTTCGCGAGCGGCGGAAGGCTCGCAGTTCCAGCGCAAAGCGCTGAAAATTTCGGCCCAACGGCGGCCACGCGCCCTCCGGGCGAGGCACCTCAGACGCCAATGACGTCCAGACCCGCCGCCATTGCCGCGGTGCTGAGCTGACGGTCGTGTGTCGCCATGGTGACCTTCTCGCCGCGCGAGCGTGTCCAGGCCAGGGCCGTCGCGAGGTGAATCGCATCGAGAGTCCCGATCGGACTCGGAAACGCGTCGGAGGCGAGGTCGAGGATGTACGGCTCCACTCCCACGACGTCCGAGCGATCGAGCAAATCCAGCACATCCTTGCGCCTCTCGGCGTGGTCCCTGGCCGGCAGCGCGCCGGTCAGCCTGAGTCGATCGAGCACGCGTAGGCACTCCACGCGGGAGAGGCGGCTCGTGACGATGGAGGTGATGGCCGGCCACTCCACGAGTCGAGGGCCTTGGCCCAGCACGAGGCGCAGGAAGACCGACGAATCGACGTAGGATCTCACAGGCGTTCGCCACGTTCGGCGCGCAGAAGAGCATCGACGTCGGCGTCGATGGTGAGCGGCGGCCGCAGGACGACCTCGTGGGGGTCGCCCTTGGAGCGCTCGACCGACAGGACTGGACCCGTGACGGGTACGGGTACGAGCAAGGCGATCGGCGTACGACGATCGAGCACCGTAATCGTGGCGCCTGCGCGCACGGCGCGGAGGTGCTCGCTGAGGTGAGCCTTGAGCTCGCCAGTCGCGACACGGGTGGAGTCGTTCATGACCTAATTTGGTCATCAAGCTCTGGGTACGTCAAGCTCCGGAGCCGAGGTGCACGGAACGCCGGCGGCGATCACGCCCAGGTCGTCAGGTAGATCCAGACGAACGGCGCCGCAAAGAGAACACCGTCGATGCGATCCAGCAGTCCGCCGTGGCCGGGCAGCAGCCGACCGGAGTCCTTGACGCCGAACGCGCGCTTGAACATGGACTCCGCCAAGTCGCCGACCTGCTCGAAGATCGAGATGCCAACGCCGAGCGCAACGACGTGCGGTGCGGGGACGCGAAGGCCCGATAGCGACGCGGCCAACGAGAAACCGAGCACGCTGCCAGCCACGCCGCCGAATGCGCCTGCCCACGTCTTCTTGGGGGAGATCTTCTCGTAGAGCTTGGTCTTGCCGAGAAACCGCCCGGCGAAGTAGGCGCCCGTGTCGCCGCCGAAGACGCCCGCGAAGATGGCGAGCACCCAGAGCGGGCCAAAGGGGGGGCGGACGATGGCGACGAGCGCCGAGATGAGGATGCCGCAGTAGGCGTAGGTCGCGAGCAGCATCCCCGCGCGGTGGCCCATGGGGCCGACGTCCCCGGGCGAGAACAGGACCACCGAGAGCAGCGCAAGGACGGCGATGAGGTGATAGCGCTCCGTCCACTCCGGCAGCCAGTAGGTGAGTGCGACCAGGCCGCCGACCACGAGGATGGCGGTCCAGCGGTCGCGAGCGAGCGGTTCCTTGGCGGTCATGCGCCACATCTCGTCGGCCACGATCATCGCGCCGCCCTGGAGCAGCAGCCACGTGGCCCACGCGGGCCCATAGACGAGCAGCAGGATGACGGCAGCCGCGAGCGGCAGTCCGGTGACGAGGCGCTCCTTCATGGGCTAGGCCGACTTGACGAGGCCGAAGCGGCGGTCACGGCGGCCAAAGGAGCTGAGCGCTTCGAGCAGCTCAGGCTTGCCAAAATCGGGCCAGAGCGTCTCCGTAAAGTACAGCTCGGCATACGCAATCTGCCACAGCAGGAAGTTGGAGATCCGGTGCTCGCCACTCGTGCGAATGACGAAGTCGGGATCTGGCACGTCCATCTCCCGCGCGATGAGCGCCTCGTCGAGGTCCGCGGGCGCCAGCTCGCCTGACTGGACACGCTCGGCCAGCCGCCGGACCGCACGCGCGATCTCCTCGCGGCCGCCGTAGCTAAGCGCCAGGCACAGGACCATCGACGCGTTGTCGCGGGTGGCTTCCTCGAGCTCTGCGAGCGGCTCTCGCACGAAGTCCGGCAAGCGCTCGATGCGACCGATGGTCGTGAGTCGAATGTCATTGTCCATCAGCTCGGCGCGCTCACGGAGGAGGTAGTCGCGCAGGAGCTGCATGAGGCCGTTGACCTCGACGATGGGCCGGCCCCAGTTCTGCTCGCTGAAGGCATACAGCGTGAGCCGCTGCAGTCCGGCGGCGCGGGCGGCGCGCGTGACCGTGCGGACGCTGTCGGCGCCGCGCCGATGGCCCTCGAGTCGCGGCAGGCCGCGGCGATCGGCCCAGCGACCGGTGCCGTCCAGGATGATCGCGACGTGCCGAGGGAGCGGATGATGCGAGTGGGAGTGCGTCGTCACGGCGCGGCCGTGTAGCACGGGCCACGCGGGGCGTCGAGTCCCTGGGCCTCGCAGGCCCGCGATCTTGCGTGACGCGAGGCCTGTGGTAACGTCGCGGAAGCGTTGCGCAAGTGCTGCGCCTCGATGTCGAAAGGCCTCTCGTTGTCCGACAAACGCCTCTTCCACCGCTACACCGCCAGCGTCCGCGTGGCCTTTCGCGTGCGTGGCGAGAGCCATCGCGGCCGTCTCGTGAACGTCGGCGCGGGCGGGGGCTACGTCGTCTCCAAGGCGCTGCCCGCGGTCGGCACGCGGGTCCAGATGGCGGCACTCGCCGATCCCTCGCGCGCGTCCATCTGGCTCGAGATGCGCGTTACCTGGGAAAACGAGCACGGCGTGGACGGCGCGCCCAACCCCGGCTTCGGTGGCTACTGGTTACACGCGCTCTCGCGGGAGAGCGAGGAGCACCTGCGGGAGTTCCTCAGCTCGGTCCTCGGCATCACGCGCGCCGTCGTGCGCCCCGTCTCCCCGCCAGCCGGCGGCGAGATCGTCTACATGTTCCGCTTCGCCGATGTGTACGAGGGCGTCACCGACGAGGACTTCCCGTGGCTCGAGCCCCGCGCTCAGGTCGGTGTCCGACCCGCAGACCCGCGCTTTCGCGATGAGTCGCCTTGGCTGGCTGCGGAGCCACCCGAGGTGGTGCTGTCCATCGTTCAGCCCCTTCCGGGCTATTCGCCGGACGGTCAAGGCGCGAGCAGCGTCGAGCAGGCCGCCGCGCAGGCGCAGAAGGGCGCCAACCGCTGGCAGTTCCTCATCGAGCGGCTCTCTGGAGTGCGCAGTCGCGACAAGGGGGCCTCGGGGGTCATCGAAGCCCCCCAAGCGACGCAGGTGAGCAACGCCGCCAGCGCTCCGACACAGGTGTTCACCATGCCGCCCACGGCCGAGATGCAGGGGCTCGCCTCGGGCGGCGCGACGCTCTCGATGACCTACAAGCTCGGGCGCAAGTCGCACCCGGGTCGCGTCTCGCGGCTCGGCACGGGCTGGCTCGTCTTCGAGACGACCGCCGAGGTGCCGGCACTCTGGGCGCGCATCCTGATCGTCATGCCGTCGGATCTCGACAAGAAGAAGGCCCGCGACATGGAGATCCACGCGCAGGTCACGCGCATCAAGCAAGGCGCCGATGGCGCCCCGTCGACTGTGCACGGCAAGATCGTCCGTGTCGACGAGAAGGGCGCGACCGGCGCCTATTCGCGGTACATCGAGGCGTTCGGGCAGCGCGCGGAGGTTTAGTGCAGGTGTCGTAGCGGCGCTACTCGGCCTCTTCTTCCTCTTCGCCACCACGGTCGACCTCGACACCGTACTTCTTCATGAGCTTGCGGAAGTACTTGCGGTCGATGTCCGCCTCGCGCGCGGCATGCGAGATGTTGTTGTCGTTCTTGCGCAGCAGGTTCGTGATGTAGTCGCGCTCGAAGCTCGAGACCCAGTCCTCTTTGGCGTCCTTGAAGGTCTTGTCGAGCCCGGCCGGCAGCGCCTGCCCCGGCGCGCCGCCACCCAACGGGAGGCCGATGCCGACCTGTCCCGTCGTGAGCCCCGAGCTCTTCTCGGTCTCCTCGCTCGCCGCGACGCGCCGCTTGACGATGCCGATGCCCGAGATGTGCTCCGGCAGATCCTCCGGTTGCACGTACTCCGTCTCTGCGAAGCTGCACGCGCGCTCCACGCAGTTGACCAGCTCGCGCACATTGCCCGGCCAG
>SXOX01000305.1 GCA_005776585.1 Pseudomonadota bacterium
ACCCAGCTTACCTATCGACTGCTGCAGCAATTCACGCACAGCGGAGCCAGCGCGAGAGCGACATGTGCCAGCGGCGCCAGAACTCGGTGATGGAGCGCGACACGTACGGCATGTCGAAGTTCTGCGGCAGCGTAAAGCCCAGCACGCGCCCCAGGCCGATGGCCATGAGCGAGTAGCCCGCGAAGTCGCAGAAGATCTGGAGCGAGTAACCGCCCATCGCGAGCCATAGGGTCGCGGTGTCGTAGAGGGCGGGCGCCTTGAAGACGGGATCGACGAAGGTGGCGACGTTGTCGGCAAAGACGAGCTTCTGGACGAGTCCCAGAAGGAAGAGCTGGAAGCCGATGGCGACGTTCTCGCGCGTGGTCGTCAGCGGCTTGAGCAGCTGAGGCAGAAACTCGGTGGCACGCACGATGGGACCAGCGAAGAGCTGCGGGAAGAACGCGACGAAGAGCATGTAGTCGCGCAGGCTGTGACAGACGACGATCTCGCGGCGGTAGACGTCGATGAGGTAGCTCATCGACTGGAAGGTGAAGAAGCTGATGCCGGGCGGGAGGAGGACCTCCAAGATGGTCGTGTTCGTGATGCCAAAGGCCTGTGCGAACGAGTCGATGAAGAAGTTGGCGTACTTGAAGTAGCCCAACAGGAAGAGATCGCACACGAGCGCGACGGCCAGTAGGCGCTTGCGGCGCAGCGGGTCGCTCTCTTCGCCGATCTTGAGCGCGAACGCGTAGCCCCAGAGGGTCGACATCAGGATGAGGCCGAGGAACCAGGGGTTCCACCAGCCGTAGTAGAACCAGCTCGCGAACAGCAACATCCAGCGACGCTGTTGGTCACCGCGGAGAGCGCGATAGAGGCCCAGGACCACCGCGAGGAAGACGAAGAAGGTGAGCGACGAGAAGATCACGGCGCAGACCTCGCCAGCTGGTCGTCGATCCAGGAGGCGAGCGCCATCGCGACCGCAGCATGGCCGTGTGCGTTGAGGTGGCCATGGCCGATGGTCAGGTTCGGGAAGCCATGGCCGGGCTGGCCCGTGGCGCCGTAGGTGAAGATGAGCGCGGGGCCCGCGTCGAGGTAGTCCAAGCCCGACTGCGCCGCTGCCGTGCGATAGGCCGCGCTCTCATGGGGCGCCGAGCGCGTGGCGATGCCTCCGAGCCCGTAGCGGAGGCTCGGGATGTCGAGCACCAGGAGCGGCACCTGGGGCGGAAGCGCCGCACGGAGCGAACGCAGGAGCCAGGTGAGACGCGCGGTTGCCTCAGGGCCGTCGCGCAGATCGTCGGGGGGAGGGACAGGCTCGACCTTGACGAACGGGTTGGCGAGCCCCTCGAAGACCGGCTTCACGCGGCGCATGAGGTAGGTGACGACCGACGACCGCGACAGGATAGGACCAAAGAGCGCCTTCATCCGATCCTTGGCCTCGGGCAGAAACCCCACGTGGGTGAGCGCCCCGGAGGGATCGCGCTCGGTGACGATGTCGGCGCGAAGCAGGTTCACCAGATCGCCCTCGCCGACGGTGACCACGACCGCGTCGCCACCGAGCAACGGCCACGCGCGGGAGAGCACGACCGGGTAGTGCGCGGCGTGCATCGCGGACCGCCCGAGGTTCACGATGTCCAGTCCTGGCTTGCGCTCCTGAAGCAGCTGCTGCGCGCGCTCGACGAAGTTGTCGGCGCGGCGCACCTGGAGCGCCTCGACGAACGAGTTGCCGAGCACCAGCATCCGCCACGACGGCGTCTCGACCACGGCATCGTCGTTGAGCCCAAGGGCATTGAGCGTGAGCGACACGCCGCCCTCGGTATAGGTCGCGACGTGCGCGTGGGGCCGCCACGCCCAGCCCAAGGCGTCATCCGGTTCTTGCGCCGACGGCGCCGTCAGCCAGAGACGCGCGACCACCTCGCCGAGCACGAGGCAGCCCACGGCCACGACAGCCACGCGCGCCGCGGTCGACCTCACGGAGCCTGGCCCTCGATCAGGTTGGCGAGCGCCTTACGAGCGGCCTCCCAGTCATCGGGCTTGGTGGACCAGGAGATGTCGGTCCGGACCCAGGTCGGGTCGGTCTTGTCGTCTACGCTGTACTCCCAGAGAACCTTCGGGATCATCTGCTTGACGATTGCGTCGGTCGCCTTGGCGTTCTTCTTGGACGCAAGCGCGAGGTAGTCGGCGTCCTGGATGCCACGCCGCCACAGCTTGAGCCGCAGGCTGGCGAGCGGCCCGCCGAGGCGATAGCTGTTGCGCGGAAAGACCAGGTCGGTCCCTGGGTAGAACAAGACGCCGTCGCCGTTGGAGTAGTTCCAGCCCGTCTCGCCGAGCTCGTCGCTCTTCCCGCTCGACCCGCCGAAGGTCTGCGCCTGCTCGAACACGTCCGTCTCGCCCGTGCCCCCCTGGAAGTTGTCGTAGTAGGTGCCCTCCCAGAAAAACCAGCGCGCGATCTGCTTCTTCCACTGGGTCCAGGCCAGGACGCGCAGCGCGACGCCGTCGTCCTCGGTGGCGAACGTGCCGGTCGCCGGGCGATTTCCGTTGTATAGAAAAAGGCGCTTCCCCGTGGTCTTCTGAAACGCGTCGGCCGCGCCCTGCCAGACCTCGCGGACGCCGACGGTGACGCGCGCCGCGGCGATGTCGAGCGCAGGCGACTTGGCCACGGCGTTCGGCAGCGGCACGGTCGCGAGCGCCTTGAGCGCGTTGCCTGGCGCGGGTGCGGCGTCGATCCACTGGCACCAGGTTTGAATCTGCCCGTAGGCGTCCGCCTCGTCGATAAGGTACAGGAAGCGCTCGGTCTGCGGCGAGTTCTGCTTGAACCAGGTCTCCCACGCGACCGCGTGTGCCTGCATGGCGGCCTCGCCTTGGTTCTTCCAGCTCCACGAGCCGTACGTGCCGATGGAGTAGACACCGTTTCCAACGCCCACACCGGGGCCGTCGTAGAGGTTCTTGGCGGTGAACAACGTCCCATCGAGGCGCGGCCACCACTCGGGCGCGGGCATGTCGACCTGCGACATGCCGTGGTCGATGAGCGCGATGCGGTGACGATGCGCCATCTGGAAGTGCCGGTCGCGGATGACCTTGGCCATCGACGCCTCGAGCGACGTGGGCGCGAGCTCCTTCTTGCCCAGGTAGCGGCGATTGACGTTCTCGACGCTGAAATAAAGCATCGTCTGGGCCGAGGGCGTGTCCGGCAGCTCGAAGTCGCGCACGTCGACACGCACCGGCACCTCGCGGACCAGCTCCGCGCCCTCGCGGACGGTCAGCGTCGCACGCCACTCGCCGGCCGGCGTGCCCTTGGGGAGGTAGACGTCGACCCAGACCATCTGACTCTCGCCAACGGGGACGTCGAACGACGGCACCGCCTCGATGGGCACGAGGATGTCCGGATAGCGCTTGTCGTGGTCGGGCCGCGCCTCCCACGTGCCCTTGGCGAAGCCAGCGCCGGTGAAGGGGCGACGCAGCCGCTTGGGGACATGCCGCTCGTCATAGCCGTCGTACATGCCCTTCGACAGGCCACGGATCGCCAAGTAGCGCACGTAGAACAGCTCGACGGGGCGCTGCACCCAGTCAAAGACGCCGTCATCCGTGACCGACTTCGAGCGAAGCGTGGCGTTCCCGGGACCAACCAGTGACGACATGGTCACGCTCACCGCCCGCGCCGTGCCGGTGGCCGCCTCTAGGATGAGCGCGAAGCCGAGGACCTCGTTGCGCGCGCCGAAGAGCCGCACCGCCTTGCCGTCCCAGGTCGACGAGAGCACGGCGGCGGGAGACTTCGTGGCCCGCAGCTCCTCCTTGGCGATCTTGTCGCCACCCTCGTTGGCCCAGACGGACGAGACGTGCGTCTTGGAGGTTGGCGGCGCCTTGGGTGGCGCTCGGCGCGGCGGGCGCTCGCTGGCGGGTGGGCCCGCGGGCTTGCGCGCGGCGACACGTGAGTCGCCCACGGGCGTAAACGCCAGACGTCCGGCGTCGTCAGCCGCCGCACAGCGGGTGGCGACGAGCGCCAGACAGAACACAGCGATGGGGACGGAGCGCGCGGCGGCGCCATTCCGAAGCATCCGTCGAGTATGGCGGAGAAGTGAGCGTGTGGAAACTTGAGCCGCTGTCGCGCGGCGCCGATAGTAGCGCGGTGGGGTCGAGCGCCAGCCGAGTCGGACGAAACACGCTACTCTACGGCGTCTCGTTCCTCCTTCAGCGCGCGGCGGGCTTCGTCATGTTGCCGGTCTACACGCGCTACCTGCACCCCTCGGACTACGCAACGGCGCAGCTGCTCGGCATGTCGCAGGACGTCGCGTCCATCCTGCTGTCGGCAGGCGTCACGGCCGGAGTCGGACGCTTCTACTTCAAGGCCACGACGGACGCTGAGCGTCACGCGGTCGTCGTCGCCGCGCTGGGTCTGCTGGCCCTCTTCAACGCGCTCGGCGCCGTGCTGCTCGCGGTCGCGGCCCCGTGGGTCGCAGGGCGGCTGCTCGAGGACGCCGCGCTCGTCCCGCTCGTCTACCTCGTCTCGTGGAGCTTCGTGCTCGATGCCGCGGTCACGATTCCTACGCTGTACATGCAGATGACGGAGCGCGCGGGCCTCTACGTGCTCGCGAGCCTGACGCGCCTGGCGTTGCAGCTCGGCCTCAACGTCACGCTCATCGTCGGCTACGGCGAGGGCGTCCGCGGTATCCTCTGGGCCACGCTCGGCATGTACCTCGTCATGGTGCCGCCCTGCCTGCTGTGGCTCGTCCGTCAGGTCGGCTTCCGCACGCGGTGGAGCGCCGTCAAGGACCTGTGGCGCTTCGGGCTCCCGTATCGCGTGACCGAGGCCGGCAACTTCATCCTGACGTACGCCGACCGCTACTTTCTGGTCCCGACCTGGGGCAAGACTGTCACGGGTGTCTATGCGCTGGCCTATCAGTTCGGGTTTCTCACGGGGTACGTCGGCGTCGTCCCGTTCCACATGGCCTGGAATCCGCAGCGGTTTCAGCTCGCCAACGAGGCCCCGGAGAAGCGCAACCCGGCGCTCCAAGCAGGGCTGCACGCGTTCAGCGCGGTGGTGCTCACCGTCGGCGTCGGCGTGTCGATCTACACGGACTCGGTCCTGCTCCTGCTCGGTGCCACGGCCTATGCGGACGCGGCGCGCCTCGTGCCGGTGATCGTACTTGCCTACGTGCTCCAGGGCTACAAGGAGCACGTCGAGTTTGCCATCCACGTCTCCGAGGAGACGCGCGCGGCGACCGTCGCGACCTGGCTCTCGGTCGTGGCCATCCTGGGCCTCTACGCGACGCTGATTCCGCCCTATGGCGCGCTCGGTGCGGCCTGGGCGACGGCCATTGCGTTCGGCGTGCGTCTGGTCGCGTTCGCGGTCGCCGCGCATCGCCTCTGGCCCATCCCGTATCGGCTGGGGCCGACCCTGCGACTGGCCGGCTACGCCGTCACGGCGGTGGTCGCCTACCAGTGGCTCGCCGCGGGAGCGCTGCTCGAGCGCTTCCTCACCGGGACGGCCATCGTGCTCGTCTACTTCGTGGCGATGACCTTCGGAGGCGTCTTCGACGCGACGGCGCGCGGCACCATCTTCGGCCTGATCCGCCGGCGCCTGGCGCGAACGCCGGAGCCCGCGACGGCAGAGGGGCCACGATGACCTCCGTCATCCCCGTCATCTTGTCCATCGACACCGAGGAGGACCAGTGGCACGCCACCCGAGACCGTGGCACGGCCGAGAACCTGCGCGGACTCGATCGCCTGGCTCCGCTTTGGGCGCGCACGGGAGCGCGTCCGACGTACTTCGTCTCCTACGTGGCGGCCACGGCGGGCGCGCTCGCCGACGGGCTGCGCGAGGCCCACCGGACGGGCCAGGGAGAGGTGGCTGCGCACCTGCATCCGTGGAACACGCCGCCGCTCGATGAGCCGCTGTGCGACCGCTTCACGATGATGGCGAACCTGCCGGGGCCGCTTCAGTTGGCCAAGCTGCGTACGCTGACCGACGTGGTCTCTGCGCTCCGCGACGGGGTGCCTCCCACGAGCTTCCGCGCCGGGCGCTTCGGCCTCGGGCCGGGCTCGGTGGGCCTGCTCGCCAACCTGGGCTACAGCGTTGACTCGAGCGTCACGCCGCACGTGTCGTGGGCCGAGTACGGCGGCGGTCCCAACTTCGAGCGCGCTCCGCTGCGCTGCTACCGCATCGCGCCCGAGACCGATCCGACGGTCGCCACACCGGACGGCGCCCTGGTGGAGGTACCCCTGACCGTCGGCTTCTCACGCCGCCCCTTTGCGCGTTCGGCCCAGATCTTCCGCGCCACGGGGCACGCCGCCGTTCGCCCGTTCGGCGTGCGCGGCGCGATGGTCCGCTCGGGGCTCCTCCGACGCATCATCGGGAGCCCGGAGACGGACACGGCCCCGGACCTGCTCACCCTTGCCAAGCTCGCGCTGGAGGAAGGAGCCGGTTACGTGCACCTGTTCTGGCACAGCCCCAGCCTCGTGGCGGGTCTTACGCCGCACACCCCACGCGAGGCGGACGTGCAGCGGCTCATCGACCGCATCGCGGCGTTCCTCGACGGCGTCGCCGCCCTGGGCACGCCCGAGTTCGTCACCGTGACCGAGCTCGCCCGGCGGATGGGGCGTTAGCCGAGCTTCTTGCGGATGTAGTCGGCGATACGCGCTTGCGCGACGTTGGAGTCCCAGCCGACCCAGTGGAATTCACAGCCGAGCTCCCAGGGACGCTCGGGCTCGGCCTTTGACGGCGACTCCTGCACCCAGACGACGCGCGCCAAGGCGATGACTGCGACCGGCATGCCCGGGAGCTCGAGCTCGAGCGCGAGCATCGTCCCGAGCTTGTAGGGATCCTCGGTGCGAAAGCAGATCCCGCCACCGGAGATATTGGTCGCGAGCCCGGACGCGATCTCCATGCTCGTCCCAGACGTCACGACGACGGTGGACTTGACCTTGGAGGAGTCAGTGACCCGCGGAAAGGTGCGGCTGTCGGCGTTGTCGGTCGTAGACATGGTCAATCTCTCCGCGCGGGAGGGTAGTGAGGTCCCGTCCGAACGTCAAACGGCAATATGGACGACTTAGAGCGTGAAGAGGCCCGAGTCCGTCGTCAGCGCCGGCTCGCCCACGGCGAGCTCCGAGGCGTCGACGGGAAGGACCCCCGCCAGCCCGGAGCGCACGAGCACGCGCATCACGCGATGGGGAACGTCCGTCAACCGCAGCGTGCGTCCGCCGCGCACGAGGTTGGAGTAGAGGCGCACGAGCGCCGCGATGCCCGAGACGTCGATGCGCTCGACGTGTTTGAGGGAGAACTCGACCTCGTGGAACTCGCGAATGGGTAGCGCCTGCAGGTCGTGGCAGAGGTTGAGCGCCTCCGCGCCGACGAGCGGTCGTTTGACGATGAGAGTGTACACACGCTTGCTTCCAGCGTTCATGTGGGAACTCCTTCCTGGGTTGCCAGCAACATCCTGTTGGGCCCCCGACTCCCCGTCCGTGTCCTGGCCATGAAGCTAGGACCACGCCTTCCGAGGATTATCCCTCGGAACCCGACCTGCGGTCAACGGGTCATCGATGACCTGGCACTGATTTTCATTCCGATGGCTGCTCGTCCTCCTCTCGTGGGCCTTGCGAGCGTCATTGGAGCTCCAATGGCGCCGTCGCGAGGACGTCGGCGATGCGCTCCGAGGCGCGTCCATCACCGTACGGATTGACCGCGGTTCGCATCGCGGCACGGGCCTCCGGATCGTCGACGAGCCGCAGCGCCTCGCCCACGATGCGGTCCGCCTGAGTGCCTACCAGACGGGTC
>SXOX01000306.1 GCA_005776585.1 Pseudomonadota bacterium
CTCGACATCCTGGTCAACAACGCCGCGGGCAACTTCCTCCAGCCCGCCGCGAGCTTGACGCCCAATGGCTTCGGCTCGGTCATCGACATCGATCTCAAGGGCACGTTCAACGTCTCACGCGCCGCGTTTCCGCTGTTGCTGGCCCAGGGCGGAAACATCGTCAACATCTCGGCTACGCTGCAATACGCAGGCACCCCGCTCCAGGCCCACGCGGTGAGCGCCAAGGCCGGGATCGATGCGCTCACTCGCACCCTGGCCGTCGAGTGGGGACCGTCGCGCATTCGCGTCAACGCCGTCGCGCCCGGGCCCATCGGCGACACAGAGGGTATGCGCCGTCTCGCGCCCCCGGGTGACATCAAAGCCAAGCTCGAGAAGCACATCCCGCTCGGGCGGTTCGGCACCGTCGCCGAGATTGGCGACGCCGTTCTGTACCTGGTCTCGCCGGCGGCGAGCTACGTCAATGGCGCCATCTTGGTCGTCGATGGCGGGGCCTGGCTGGCCAACGGCTTTACGTCTTTCTATTGATGACGGGTGGGCGCCGTCCGCCGGTGCGATCCGGCAGACGGTCCAGGGGAGAGGCGCGTTACTTGGAGTCGGCGCGGAGCGTGATCGACCCGATGTCGTAGGTCTGACCCGCCTTCATCTCGGTGCAGCAGTTGAACATCGAGTAGATGGTCCACTTGCCGTCGACCTTGACGGCGAAGCCGTAGTTGCCGATGGGCACGTCCTTCACCTCGAAGTTGCCGTCCTTGTCCGTCTTGCCCGCGCCCTTGAACGCCGCCTCGGCGCAGGGCGTGGTCTTGATGAACATGGCCGGCGAGCCGCACATCTCGACGTCGGCGTCGGCGATCGCCGTGCCGGCCTTGATGACCTTGCCCTTGATGTTGCCCTTCTGCTGCGGTCCCACCGTGGGGAGCGCCGGGCCCGAACCCACGGTGTAGATGACCTCGATCTTGTCGTTGAGCTCGGCGACCGTGCCCGGGAGCCAGTCGGTGGCCTTGCCGTCCTTGTCGAGGACCGTCATGCCGTTCTCGTGGGCAAACCAGATGCGGCCCTGGCCGTCGGTGGTGAAGCCGCGGATCATCTTGCCCTTGAAGTTGCCGCCCTTCTCCGAATAGGTCGTGGTCTTGCCGTCGCCGGCCGTGATCACGATCTCGCCGATGCCGCCGAGCACGAGCGTGTCCCCGGAGCCAATCGCCAGCTCCGAGTAGCTGTGGAAGCCCGAGCCCGTGTTGACCTCGCTCGCCTTGTCGTCGGCGCCGAGCTTGAGCACGCCGCTCGAGTGGCCGGCGTACACGGTGCCGCTCGCGCCGATCGCGAAGTCCTTGAAGAAGAACTTGTAGCCCTGCTTGCCGACGCCAGTCAGGTCGATCGTCTTCCAGTTCCCGCCGTCCTTGACGTGCAGCGCGTTGGACGAGGCGACCCACAGGCGACCCTTGCCGTCCACGGCCACGTCCGAGAGCAGCTGGACGTCGGCGCCGAGCTTGGACTTCTCCTCGCTCGACCACGACTTGCCGTCGTAGGTGTGCACGCCCTTGTAGCTCGTGGCGTAGAGGTTGCCGCCGTTCAGGTCCGCGGCGAGGTGATCGACGGAGCCCGGGTTGTCGAAGCTCCCGATCTCGACGGCCTTGCCGTCCGTGCCGATCTTGTGGATGGCCATGGCAGCCGCGAAGATGGAGCCGTCCTTGCCCTTGACGATGTCTTTCACGAACTTGGCGTCCGCGAGCACGACCTCGAACTTGCCGTTGTCCAGCTTGACGAGGCCCTTGTTCATGAGGCCGAAGTACGCCGGACCCGCACCCGCGGCAGGCGCCGGCGGCGTGGCGTTGGCGTCCGCGGGCTTGTCCGCCGGCTTGTCGGCCGGCTTGTCCGCCGGAGGCGTGGCGGCCTTGTCGTCCTTCTTGGGCTCCTCGGCCTTCTTGGGCTCTTCCGCCTTCTTGGGCTCCTCGGCCTTCTTGTCGTCGACCTTGGGCGCCTCGGCCTTCTTGTCCTCGGCCTTGGGCTCTTCGTCCTTCTTGTCGTCCTTCTTGTCCTCTTTCTTGTCCGCCTTCTTGTCCTCGGCCTTGTCGACCTTGGCGGGCTCGGTCTTCTTCTCCTCGGCCTTCTTGCAGCCCGGTGCCGAGACGACGGCGACGGCGGCGAGGAGGGCGATTCCCGTGTGCTTGAGGTAGTTCTTCATCTCCAAGTTCTCCCTTGGGTTCGGGTCCGGGGCGGCGAGGTAGCACGAAGCGACGGGCTGGGCAAGGATCGACTGCGTTGCCGAGCCCGTGCACCGCGCAGTGCAGGAAAGCGCATGTCGAGCTGAAGAAAGTTCGACGAAGGACCGAAGCTTCCCGAACGGAGCCACGCTGAAGCTCGGGATTCACCGGCTCAGCGACCAGAGACGAAGCGAGGCGGAGGGGTCGCGCTTCGAGCTTGCCGAAGGACACGACGAGGGAACCAATGGGGGATACGATGGACGCAGAGACTGGATGTCGACCGAAGACTGACGCGAACCGGAGCTGGGCGCTCTGGGCCATGACGGCTGCGCTGGTGGCGCTACCCATCTCCGCCTCGGCTGCGCCGATTGCGCCGACGTGCAATCCGCAGGAGACAGCGCCCTGCGCGCTCTACTTCGACTTCTGCAGAGAGCAGGTCTGCAAGCCCGACGCGACGGGCACCTACAGGTGCCAGGCCGGTAACCTGCTCCCGTGCCCGGCGGCTGCCTGCATGACCGCGGCGTGCGTCCCCTTCAGCGGATGCCAGTACACGCCCAAGAACTGCAGCGACAACAACGCCTGCACCAAGGACGTCTGCGATCCGACCTCGGGCGCTTGCAAGAGTGCGCCCATCACGTGCGACGACCTCGACGCATGCACGCAGGACAAGTGCGTCCCTCTGCCCGCCGACACCGTTCCCGCGACTGGTATCGACTACACCTGCGAGCACGGTGACGTGCCGTGCAACGACGGCAACCCCTGCACCGACGACGTCTGTGACCCCGTTGCTGGCGGCTGCGTCTTCACTCCGGCCAACTGCGACGACGGAAACGCGTGTACGAAGGACTTCTGCGAGAATGGCGCCTGCGTCAACAAGGACGTCGTGTGCAACGACAACAACCCGTGCACCACCGACACCTGCGACCCCGTCTCCGGTAGCTGCAAGTCCACTCCCATCAACTGCGACGACAACAACCCATGTACTACAGACGAGTGCGACCAGGCCAACGGCAAGTGCGTCAACGCCCCGCGCATCTGCAACGATCAGAACGGCTGCACCATCGATAGCTGCGACAAGACGACCGGTCACTGCCAGTACGACGCCATCGTGTGTCCCCCCGGTGACGCGTGTACCAAGTCGGCGTGCGATCCGACGGTCGGCGAGTGCCGCCTGACGCAGATCGTGTGCAACGACCAGAACGTGTGCACGCTCGACGGCTGCGACGCGAGCGCCGGCGGCTGCTTCTACAAGGCGGCCATCGACTGCAACGACAACGACGCGTGTACGACGGACTTCTGCGACCCCGTGGCCTCCTGCCAGCACAAGGGCGTGAAGTGCGACGACGGGAACCCGTGTACCAAGGACATCTGCGACCCTCAGAAGGGTTGCCTCTCCATGGCCCTCAACTGCGACGACCAGGACGCGTGCACGGTCGACTCCTGCGCCAACGGGGGCTGCGTCCACGCCTCGAAGAAGTGCGACGACCAGAACCCGTGCACCGACGACACCTGCGACCCTCAGAACGGCTGCCTCGCGCCGCCGCGCAACTGCGACGATCAGAACGCGTGCACCAAGGACTTCTGCGATCCCGTGACGGGCTGCAAGCACATGCAGCTCCAGTGTGACGATCAGAACCAGTGCACCACTGACGAAGGGTGCGATGTTCAGAAGGGGTGCGTCTATACGCAGAAGCCCTGCGACGATCAGAACCTCTGCACCTTCGATGAGTGCACGGCGGCCGCGGGCTGCCAGTTCGCCGCGCGCAACTGCGACGATCTCGACCTGTGCACCAAGGACAGCTGCGACCCGACGACTGGCGAGTGCAAGCACGACGTGGACCCCACGCTGCCCGGCTGCTCCGGCTGTCAGACGAATGACGAGTGCAAGGACAGCATCAGCTGTACGGAGGACGTGTGCGATCCCACGACGCACAAGTGCGTGCACACCGCGCTGGATGCGCTCTGTGGCCCGGGCACCGAGTGCTCGACGACCCGGTGCGTGCCAGCCAAGGGCGGCTGCGTCTCCATCCCCAAGAACTGCGACGACCAGAACCCGTGCACGAAGGACCAGTGCATCCCGGGCAAGGGCTGCGTCTACGTCGCGGCCTGTGACGACGGCGTCGCGTGCACCAAGGACGTGTGCGACTCGCAGACCGGCGCGTGCTCGTCGGTCCCGAACGACGCGGCGTGTCCGTCGGTGGATCCCTGCTTGTCGCTGCATTGTGACGCCGCGCAGGGCTGCGTGGGTGAGGCGGTCAAGTGCGACGACCAGAATGCGTGTACCAAGGACTCCTGCGTCAAGGGCACCGGCTGCGTCTACGACCTCATCACGTGCGATGACGGCTCGAAGTGCACGTCCGACTCGTGCCATCCGGCGAAGGGCTGCGTCTACAGCCCGATCCCGTGCATCGCGCCGGACAAGTGCTCCTCGGCCAGCTGCGACCCGGGCCAGGGCTGCGTCGTCTCGCCCATACTGTGTGAGGACGGCTCGAAGTGCACCGAGGACAAGTGCGACCCGGCCAACGGCTGCATCAGCGTCCAGATCTCGTGCGACGACAACGACGCCTGCACCAAGGACGCATGCGACCCGGCCCAGGGCTGTGTTCATGGCAAGGTGTCCTGCGACGACTTCTCCGCATGCACCGACGACAAGTGCGACCCAAAGCTCGGGTGCCTGCACCTCGACGTCAAGTGCGATGATCAGAACCCGTGCACCTTGGATGGCTGCGATCCGGCCAAGGGCTGCATCACGAAGCCCGTGAACTGCGACGACCAGAACGCGTGCACCAAGGACCTGTGTGATCCGGCAACCGGCAAGTGTGAGCACCTGGCTGCGATTTGCGATGACCAGAACGCGTGTACGAAGGACCTGTGCGATCCGGCGACGGGTGAGTGCAAGCACCTGGCGGCCAACTGCGACGACCAGAACGCGTGCACGAAGGACTTCTGCAACCCGGAGACCGGCGCGTGTGAGCACGTCTCGCCCAACTGCGACGACCAGAACGTGTGCACGAAGGACTTCTGCAACATGGACACGGGCGCTTGCGAGCACAAGGAGATCAGCTGCGACGACCAGAACGCGTGTACCAAGGACCTGTGCGACCCCGCGTTGGGCTGCATCCACAAGCCGATCGCGTGCGACGACCACAACGCCTGCACTGATGATGGGTGCAACCCGGCGACGGGCGCCTGCGTGTTCAAGTCGCGCGATTGCAGCGACAAAGACCTGTGCACGAAGGACTTCTGCGATCCGGACACCGGCGCCTGCGAGCACGTCTCGCCCAGCTGCGACGACCAGAACGTGTGCACGAAGGACCTCTGCAACCCGGAGACGGGCGCCTGCGAGCACAAGGACATCAGCTGCGACGACCAGAACGCGTGCACGAAGGACCTCTGCGATCCGGTCGCGGGGTGCGTGTACAAGGACATCTCGTGCGATGACCAGAACGGGTGCACCACGGACGGCTGCGACCCGGCGACGGGCTGTGTCCACAAGCCGCGCGACTGCGACGACAAGGACCCGTGCACCAAAGACGGCTGCAACCCTGCGACCGGAGAGTGCGTGCACCTCGCCGCCAACTGCGACGACCAGAACGCGTGCACGAAGGACTTCTGCAACCCGGAGACCGGCGCCTGCGAGCACAAGGCCATCTCCTGCGACGACCGCAACGCCTGCACCTCGGACGGCTGCGACCCCGCTCAAGGCTGCGTCCACAAGCCGGTCAACTGCAACGACCAGAACGCCTGCACCAAGGACGCCTGTGAGCCGGCGTCGGGCTGTGTCTATGCGTCGCTCAACTGCGACGACGGCAACGCCTGCACCTCGGATGGCTGCGACCCGATGCAGGGCTGCGTTCACAAGCCCATCAGCTGCGACGATCAGAACGCGTGCACCAAGGACGGCTGCGACCCCAAGACGGGCTGCCAACACCTCGACCTGAAGTGCGACGATCAGAACGCGTGCACCAAGGACGCCTGTGACCCCGCGTCGGGCTGTGTCCATGCGTCGCTCAATTGCGACGATGGCACTGCGTGTACGAAGGACTGGTGCGATTGGCAGAAGGGGTGTCAGCACGCGGAGCTCAAGTGCAACGACCAGAACGCGTGCACCAAGGACTGGTGCGACCCGATCGCCGGTTGCCAGTACGACCAGCTCACGTGCGACGACCAGAACGCATGCACCAAAGACGCGTGCGACCCGCTGACGGGCTGTGTGCACAAGGATATTGTGTGCAACGACTTTTCGAAGTGTACCGAGGACTCCTGCAACCCCGAGAAGGGCTGCCTCTATGCTTCGTTGAATTGCGACGACCAGAACGCGTGCACCAAAGACTGGTGTGACCCTGGCGCAGGCTGCCTGCACGCCAAGATCCCGTGTGATGACGGCAACCTCTGCACCCAGGACACGTGCGACCCGGCGACCGGTTGCACGAGCGTGAGCCTCGTTACCGCGGAGCTGTGCGACGACAAGAACCCGTGCACCATCGACGAGTGCCTCCCGAAGGTGGGCTGTGTGCACAAGCCCCAGAGCTGCGACGACCAGAACAAGTGCACTAAGGACTGGTGCGACGACTCGGGCCAATGTCAGCATGCGCTCATCGACGTCCCGGGCTGCAACGGCAAGGAGTGCAACGCCGACATCGACTGCAACGATCAGGTCGCGTGCACCAAGGACCTCTGCGACCCCGTGAGCCACGCGTGCGTGTTCTTGCCCGATGACACGCAGTGCACGGGCTCGGACGCCTGCTGGAACGACCGCTGCGTGGCCGGCAAGGGCTGCGTGAACACGCCTGTCAGCTGCGACGACGGCCTCTCGTGCACCAAGGACTGGTGCGATGTGAAGGCGGGTGGATGCCAGCACGCCGCGACGTGCGACGACCAGGTCGCCTGCACCAAGGACGTCTGCAACGAGAAGACAGGCCTCTGCGAGTACCTGCCGGACGACACGCAGTGCACGGGCTCGGACGCCTGTTGGAACGACCGCTGTGTTCCAGGCAAGGGCTGCGTAAACACGCCGGTCAAGTGCGACGACGGGCTCGACTGCACCAAAGATTGGTGCGACGCGGCGGCCGGTGGCTGCCAGCACGCCTCGAGCTGCAACGACCAGGTCGCGTGCACCAAGGACGTCTGCAACCCCAAGACGGGCCTCTGCGAGTTCCTTCCGGACGACACGCAGTGCCCGGGCTCGGATGCCTGCTGGACCGATCGCTGCATGCCGGGCAAGGGCTGTGTGAACACGCCGAAGGACTGCAACGACAACAATCCGTGCACGAAGGACTGGTGCGATGCCAACGCAGGTGGCTGTCAGAACAAGGCCTTCTGCGATGACGGGATCGCGTGCACCATCGACCTCTGCGACAAGAGCGGCGCCTGCTACCACAAGCCCGACGACTCACAGTGCAAGCCGGGCGAGCCGTGCCACGTCGCGGTGTGTGAGCCGTCCAAGGGCTGCGTCGAGGCCTCGACGAACTGCAACGATGGCAACGCGTGCACCGTGGACTCCTGCGACCCGGCGACGGGCGCGTGCGTGCACAAGTTCGACGCGACGATTCCCGGCTGCGGCAACGATGAGTGCAAGACCGACGCGGATTGTGATGATCAGGACAAGTGCACCATCGACTCGTGCGTCAAGCATGAGTCCAGCGTCAACGGAGTGATGTCCACCGTCTTTGCGTGCGTCCACAAGCCCAGCCCGGCGCCCGAGTGCAACGATGGGTGCAAGTCCGACGTGCAGTGCAACGACCAGGAGCCGTGCACCAAGGACGTATGCGTCGTGCCCGATGATGGCTCGCCGCGCTACTGCACCAATACGCCGGACCCGACGGCGACCGATTGCGACACCGGCTGCCAGACCGACGACGAGTGCAACGACGGCAATCCGTGCACCAAGGACGTCTGCGCCGCCTCGATCGCGCCGCAGCCGACGGTGTGCCTGCACACCCTGGACTCGTCGATTCCGGGCTGTGGCGGCACAGGGTGCAAGACGGACCTCGACTGCGAGGACGGAGACGCGTGCACGGTCGACTACTGCTTTGGCGCGGCGGGCTGCTTCTACAAGGCCGCGCTCTGTGACGACGGCAATGCGTGCACGATCGAGAAGTGCGATCCGGCGGCAGGTTGCGTCTACAAGAGCCTGTCGTGTGACGACGGCAACGCGTGCACCAAGGACTGGTGCGACCCCATGACCGGCTGCGGCGGCGCCAAGGTCGAGTGCGACGACCAGAACGCCTGCACCACGGACGGCTGCGACCCGGATAAGGGCTGCATCACTGCGTCCATCGCGTGTGACGACCAGAACGCGTGCACCAAGGACTGGTGTGACCCGGCTACCGGCTGCGCGAGCGCCAAGGTCGAGTGCGGCGATGGCAACGCCTGCACCAAGGACTGGTGCGATTCGGACAAGGGCTGTCTGCATGCGTCCGTGGCGTGCGACGACGGGGACGACTGCACCGCGGATGCCTGCGACCCGGCGACGGGCTGTGTCCACAAGGGCCTCCCGTGTGACGACGGCAACGCCTGCACCGAGGACCTGTGCAAGACGGGCTTCGGTTGCGTCTACAAGCCCATCTCCTGTGACGACCAGAACGCGTGCACGGCCGACGCGTGCTCGCCGCTCTCCGGCTGCGCGCACAAGGAGCTGAGCTGCGACGACAACGACAAGTGCACCGTCGACTCGTGCGACAAGGCCACCGGCTGCGCCCATGCGCCGAACCCGGACTGCGCGCCGAAGTGCGGCGACGCCGTGTGCAACGGGGACGAGACCTGCGCCACCTGCGCTCAGGACTGCGGTACCTGCTGCGGCAACCAGAAGTGCGAGCCGGACCAAGGCGAGAAGTGCTCGTCGTGCCCGGAGGACTGCGGCGCCTGCCCTGCGTGTGGTGACAACAAGTGCGACGTGGACGCCAACGAGACCTGCGCGACCTGCGCCCAGGACTGCGGCAAGTGCGAGACCTGCGGCGACACGAAGTGTGACGCGGCGGCCGGTGAGACCTGCGCGACCTGCGCCCAGGACTGCGGCGCCTGCTGCGGCGACCTCAAGTGCGACACCTCGGCTGGCGAGTCCTGCACGACCTGCGAAGGAGACTGCGGCAAGTGCGGCGCGGTCTGCGGTGACGGCACGTGCGATGCGACCGAGACCTGCAAGGACTGCGAAAAGGACTGCGGCAAGTGCCAGGCCCAGTGCGGAGACAACCTCTGCTCGGCCGACCAGGGCGAGGACTGCAAGAACTGCCAGCAGGACTGCGGCATCTGCAAGTGCACGGAGCTACCGCAGTTCGGGCTCAACGCGCAGATGGGCATCGACTTCGAGGCCAAGTCCCCGAGCATCATGGGCACCTACGCCAAGCTGAAGGTCGGGGGCAACATCAAGGCCGCCGCGGGCGTGGCCGACAACAGCAAGTGCACCGCCAGCCTCGAGGCCGGCGGCAACGTGGATGCCTGCGCCAGCGTGCTCTTCCAGGAGATGTGCGTCGGCGCCGGGATCAAGGGCGGCGGCTCGTGCGAGGAGCCGCTCATCTGCGAGGCGCCACCGAAGTTCCAGTGCGACGACACGAAGTACTGCTGCAAGGGCTGGGCAGAGGCCAACGCGAACGTGAGCCGCTCGTGGAACCCGACCAAGGAGTTCGGGCCCTTCAGCTGTGGCTTCAGCGTGGGCGGCAGCGTCGGCGCGGCGGTCAAGGGCGACGCGGAGTTCGGCCCCGGCTGCGACTGCAAGGAGACGAAGCTGTCGGTCACGCCCAAGGTCACCCTGGGCGCCAAGGGCGGAGCGCAGTGCTCCATCAAGTGGTCCGGCGTGGAGTTCGGCGTGGGCGCTAACGCGGATGCGTGCGCGTCCGGTGGCATCAACGGCGGCTGGGGCTGCGGTCTGACGGTCAAGCCCGTCGGAGGCGCGGAGTTCACCATCACCATACCTGGCATCAAGCTCTGGTGGCTCACGATTCCGGGCTACTCGAAGACCTGGACGGCCGGGGACGGGTGCTGAGATGAGCGCACACACCACGACCACGACCAACTCCTTGAATGACCGGAACACGAGGGAAATGACCATGAACACGGCTTGGAAGATGGGACTGTGCGGGATGCTGGCGGCGCTCACCGTCGGCGCGTGTAAGGGCACCGACGACGTGACCGGGGCAAACGTGAACGTCGGCACCGGCGGCACGACGGGTGGCGACACCGGTGGCGGCACCGGAGGCGGCACGGGCAACGTGACTCCCACTCCCGTGACGCCGCCCGAGGGCGTCGTGGGCGCGCAGGGCGCCGGCTCGCCGATGTTTGCGATGGACAAGACCGAGGTTCGCTTCACCATCGACGTCTTCGGCGCCGGTGACTGGAAGCTCGAGGGCATCCTGGCCGATGACGTGGGCCGCCGTGAGATCCGTCTCGCGAACGCGTCCACGGGTGGCAGCGAGGTCGTCGCCAAGGCCGACTGGAACCTCCCGCCCGCGGGCGCGGTGGGGCAGGGCGGGGCGATGCTCATCTGCTACGGTCGCCTCATGGGCCCGGTAGACCCCAAGTCCACGGCGACCGACGGCACCATGCCCACGCCGGCGCATGGCGCAGGGCTGTTCTGTCGCACGCGTAAGGACGCGACGCTCGGCGCCGAGGTGCGCATCGCCAAGAGCGCGACCGCGGCGTGGCTCCAAGATGTCGTGGCCCTGCCCAACGGCTCGTTCCGCGTGACCTATCTGCGGGACGCCGGCTGGATCGTCGGGCCGGCTGCCGAAGGCCATGGCGTCTACGAGGAGGTCTTCGACGGCGCGACCTGGGGTGCTCCGAACCTCGTCAAGGCCAACGCCTTCCCCGAGGCCACGCCAGGGACGTAGCGGCCACCGCACAGCAAGGCCCGCCGCATCGCCTTGACGCCTTCTGCACGCCACAGTCCAATCGTACGGAGCCCCCCGGACGCGTCGGCGTGCCATCGCCCGACCGCACCAAAGCTCCCGGTCACTCCGATGCATCATTGCCTGATCGTACAGAGGCTCACGCGAGTGCCAGGTGTACCTCCGTCTCCTCGTTCGGAGGCTCACGGGCGCGTCGGCGCACCACCGTCTGATCGGTCGGTGGCTCTCGGACTCGTCAGGTGTACCTCCGTTTGCTCGCACGGAGGCTCACGGGCGCGCCGGCGCACCGTTGGTCCGTGCGCGGGACGGCTTGTGACGCACCGTCGGATTCGGTAGAAGCGGGTCCATGATTGGGATGAGGGCGCGACACGTTCTGGCACCCAGCCTGTGGGCCTGGGTACCGTTGCTCGTGGCCGGGTGCCATCGGGAGCTGCTGTCGCAGTACGTGTTCCTGTGCACGGTCGACGGCCAGTGCGTTGCGGGATGGCACTGCGACGGCGCGCTCGGACAGTGCGTCGTGGGCCCGGCGGCCGCCGCCGACGTTCTCGGGGTAGCCGACGGTGGCATCAACGACACGTCGGACACGCTGAGCCCCGTCGATGCTCGCGCGGAGATCGGCTCCGGAGACGTTGCTGGCGAGCTGGGCGCGCTCGACTCCGGGCCGGCTCCAGACGTGGGGGCCGACTGCTCCAACACCCCGAGGCCTCCCAGCTGTCCGTGTGTGACCCGCGAGGACTGCGACTCGGGCCTTTGCCTCTGGACCTCCTCGGGCCGCCGCTGCGCGAAACAGTGTACGGAGTCGTGTCCTGGCACGCTGGAGTGCACACAGGTCACCTTGCCGAGCGCCGACCTCACCTACGCCTGCGTCGAGCCCGCGGTCACCCTGTGCATGCCGTGCATCTCATCCGCCGACTGCGACGTACTCGGTACGGGCGTGGCCGGCCTCTGCGTGCGCTACGGTGACGCTGGCAACTTCTGTGGCATTCCGTGCGACCTGCAGTTGCCTTGCCCGTTCGGCTACGAGTGCCTCAATTCCAAGACGGTTGGCGGCGCCTTGGTGACGCGATGTGTGCCAGAGTCCGGTCAGTGTACCTGTCGGTCGGTCTTCGAGACGCTGAAGGCAAGCACCACGTGCGCGAATACCTCCGAGGCCGGCACGTGCGCTGGAGTGCGGAGCTGCGCGAGCGGCGTGTTGACCTCGTGCACTGCAGCGACGCCCATCGCCGAGGTGTGCAATGGCCAGGACGACGACTGCGACGGGCAGACCGATGAGGGCCTGGCGTCAGTTCCGTGTACGAAACAGGGCGAATTTGGCACCTGCTCCGGCGTGACGATCTGTGCCGGCGGTCAGCTGTCGCCCTGCTCCGCGGTCGAGCCCAAACCGGAGGCGTGCAACGCCAAAGACGACGACTGTGACGGTAAGACGGACGAAGGCCTGTGCGAGGATGGCGAGGTCTGTACCGCCGATGCCTGCACTGCGCAAGGCGCCTGCACGCACGCGCCGCTCTGCGACGACGCCGATGCGTGCTCCGCCGACGCGTGCCACCCGATCACCGGCGCCTGCTCCTACAAGCCCAAGTGCGATGACGGAGATCCGTGTACGACCGACGCGTGTAAGAATGGTGACTGCTCGTTCACGTACGCCTGCGATGATCAAAATCCCTGTACGGTTGATGTCTGTAACGGAGTGACCGGGTGCTCTCACACGGTGAAGTCGTGTCCCCTCGGTCTCGTCTGTGGCGCCAGCGGACAGTGCGAGTGCAAGAGCGGCACGCTCATCGCGTCAAAGTTCAGCTCGGACCTGGCGGTCATGTGCCCCGACACGTTTTTGATGGGCTCGCCAGAATCGGAGCCGGGCCGCGACTCCGACGAGACGCAGCATGCGGTCACGCTGACGCAGCGGTTCGCGCTCGCGACGCGCGAGGTGAGCCAGTCCGAGTGGGCGGCGGTGATGAAGACCTGGCCGTCGTATTTCTCAGCGTGTGGCGGCACCTGCCCGGTCGAGCGCGTGTCTTGGTTTGACGCTGTGACCTACCTGAACGCGCTTTCCGTGAAGGAGTCGTTGTCGACGTGCTACATCTTGAGCGGCTGCACCGGGACAGCCGGCGCTGGTTGCGCCTCGGGCGGAGGTTGCAATGGTGATTACCAATGCTCGGTTGTCTCGGTCTCGGGCTGCACCGGCTATCGTCTTCCAACGGAAGCGGAGTGGGAGTTTGCCGCACGTGGTGGGACGAGCGGAGGGACCTATGCAGGCACGACGGCCGCGGCGGACCCCAAGTGCAAGCCGCCGAACAGCGCCCTTGATGGCATCGCCTGGTTTTGCGGTAACGCGGACGACATGACCCACGCGGCAGGCCTGAAGGTCTCTCTCAACCACCCCTGGGGCCTGCTTGATGTGCTGGGAAACGTCTGGGAATGGACCGCGGATTGGTACGGACCCTACGTCCTCCCTGCGCCACCGAACCCCGTGGGTCCGACGACGGGCCCCGACCGAGGCATCCGCGGGGGATCCTGGAACGTCGACGCCAGCTCCCTGCGTTCGGCCAATCGGGAATTCAGCTTCCCAAGCAGCCGCGGAAGCAACGTGGGTTTCCGCCCCGCGAGGTCGTTACCTTAGCCTGCGGGTTTGCTTTCGTGCCAGGTGACCCTTCTCGCCCCGATCCCGCGACAACGCCGCTGATCCGTTGTGGCAGCCGGGCGCAGGCATTTTGGGTAAGTGAAGTACACAGAGAAAGAAGATCCTTGTCTCGTCTTGCTCCCGCATCGCTTCTACGACGAGTTCGTCGGCATTGATGCGGGGGACGACCCCCGCACCCCCGGATTCGGGTCCCTCGGAGCCATGGGTGGGTGGCGACCCTTATCGCGGAATTGGGGTCTCGCTTCGGGCAGGCAAGCCGCCTGGCCCGTGGCATCCAATCCCTGGCGGCATCCTTCACCACGACGTCTTTCAGGTCTACGCGCTGGACAACATGCTGACGCAGGCCCCGGCGGCCTTCCTGTCCTTGGGCACCGCCACCTCCCTCTCGAAGGTCGAGGCCACGTTGAAAGGCTACGTCCTCGCTCAGGGTAAGCTCGTAGGCACCTTCGAGAAGTGGCGCGCCTGGCCGCTTGCGCGGTCGATTGTCTCTCGTAGTAGCGCGGCGGTCTGCTCCGCGCGTTCCACCGGAAAGAAGTGGCCGCCGCCCTCGAGGGTCACGCGCTTGGCGCCCGATATGCCGCGCGCGAGGAAGTCCGCGTACTTCGGTGGCGTGAGCGCGTCCTGTGTCCCCGTGGCGACGCACGTCGGTACCGCGATGCGCCCGAGGTCTGCCAATCGATCGAAGGCGTTGGCCGCCTGCCAGTCGGCCAACGTCGCCGCGGGTGGCACCGTCGCCATGCGCATGGCGGTTCGCTCGAAGATCCCGGCGTCCGTCTCCGGCCGAAACAAGCCGCGCGCGAGCGGCGCGGCGCGTCCCGTGGCGACCGCGAGGGCCATCGTCTCGAGGATGAGCGGATGCACCCGGAGCCGGGCGCCCGTCGCCAGCAGCACGAGCCCTGCCACGCAGGGATGGGCACTGAGCGCCGCCTCGAGTACGACCGCGCCGCCGTAGGAGTGCCCGACCAATAGCGCGTGCTGTACCCCGCCGGCTTCTAGCGTGGCGAGCAGCGCCTCGGCGGCCTCGCGTGCCGAGGTCGGTGCGGCGCGCGCGTCGCCGTCGCGGCCTGGCAGCGACGGGGCCAGAACCTCGACGTCGCTCAGCCACGGCCGGACCTCGTCCCAGAAAGCGCCATTCGCTCCCGCGCCGTGCACCAGGACGAGCGTTGGGTTCACGCGGGCTCCAGCGGAGACCGGCTCGCGGAGACGACGCTCTGGAACCGGAACGCCCGCTCTCGGACGTACGTACCGGTATAGGACAGCGCGAGCGCATCGAAGCTGACCTGGCGCACGTACCGGAAGCCTGCGTCTGCGAGCAGCGGTAGCGGGTCGCTCGTGCCGAAGCGGAGCGGCTCGCCGAGGCCGGAGACCATCGAGCGCATGGACTCGTCACGTTCAGGGAGCCCACCGCCGTCGACGATTCGCCGTCCTAGCAGGTCGAACGACAGCACCGACGCGGCGGCGGTCCCCGTCGCGACGCGGCGACACGTGGCCCGTACGGCGACCTCGGGCAGGTAGTAGACGACGCCCTCCCAGAGGAAGGCGGCGGGCTCGCCGGCATCGAAACCGGCCGCGACCAACCGGTCCAGGAAGTCCTCATGCTCGAAGTCGCAGGCGACTGAGACCGCCGCGTCCTGCGGGTAGCCAGCAGCGCGTGCCAGTCGCGCGTGGCGGTCGGCCTGACTGGCGGGTTGGTCGACCTCGAAGAAGCGCACCCCGTCGGCAGCAAGCCGTGCCGCCCGCGTGTCGAGCCCCGCTCCCAGCACCACGACCTGCCGCGCGCCACGTGCCAGCCGGGCCCGCACCTCGTCATCCAAAAAGCGCGTCCGCAACGCGACCCACAGCTCCATGTGCGGGTTGTCGGAGTAGTACCGCTCTGCCAGCGCGAGCCCTTCGTCACCCGCGAGCTCAGCCGCCCACGGATCGGAGCACACAGGCTCGTCCCGCGCCGACGCTCGCGCTCGAAACCCCGCGACCAACAACGCCGTCTGACTCGCCGCCCGTGTCATCGACTCAGAATGCCGCGCTCTGCGCCCAGACTCCAGCGCGCAAACGCGACGCCAGCGGCCCGAACTGCTACGTTCCGGCCATGGACGCGCTCCTCGACGCCCTCCGTGCTCTGGCCGCCATCGCCGGTCCCATCGCCCTGTGCGCCGTCATCCTGCACGCCCTCGAGCGTGTGACGACCTCGGCGCTGCTGGCCACCTTCGGACGCCCCGCGGTCCTCGTCACGGGCTGGCTCGGGACCCCGATCCACGAGCTCTCGCACGCCGCGCTGTGCCCGGTCTTTGGCCACACCATCGTCGAGCTGAAGCTGTTCCAGCCCTCGTCCAAGGACGGCACCCTCGGCTACGTCCGTCACGGTTACAACCCGCACAACCCGTGGGCCGTCATCGGCAACGCGTTCATCGGCCTCGCGCCGCTCTTCGGCGGCAGCCTCGCACTGTGGGGCGCAGCGCGCTGGCTCGTGCCCGACCTCATCGGCGACGCCAGCACCGCCTCCTCACTGCGTAGCCATGTCAGTGCCAGCCTGAACTCGGTCACTGCGCTCGCGACGTACGCCGATGTCTCCTCGTGGCGCTTCTGGGTGTTTACGTACGTCGTGCTCTGCGTGGGCTCGCATCTCGCGCCATCCGGAGAGGATCTCCGCGGCGCGCTGCCCGGCGGAGCGCTCTTGCTGCTGCTCACGTTTGCCGGACTCGCCGTGGCGCGCCCCGAGCACGCCACCATCGCGCGCGCGGCGTCCGTCGTCTCTCCGATGGTCGGCATCCTCGCGCTCGCCGTCGCTCTGTGTGCCGCGCTCCATGTCTTGGCGCTCGGGTTCGTCGCGACCGTGGGACGCGTCCGCGGTGTCCCACTCTTGGGCTTCATCCTCCACGAGCTCCGCTGGTACGCGCTGGCGATCGGCGCCGGCACACTGGGAGTCTTCACGTTCTTGGCAGCATGAGCACCTCAGCTCCGAGCATCGAGGCGCATCGTCGCCAGGTTCTTCTCTCACGGCGACTCCAGCGCGCTGCGGTGTTGCTCGGCTTGGCCCTCGTCGGCTGGGACCAATATCTGCTGTACGGGGCGGAGGTGATGGACGCGTTCTACTCGATCGTGAGCCTCTGGGGCCTCGTCACCGCGCTCTCACGCGTGGTGATGTTCAAGGTCACCGAGATCCCGTCGCTCGTGCGTGGCGCGCTCGGGACGGGCCCCCACGGCGACGCCTGCTGGACGGTCATCGCCGCCCACCGTCGCGAGGTCCTCGGTCCGATGCTCCAGAACTTTCGCGTCTGGCTCGAGGACGCGGCCATCGATGCGCTCGATCGTGAGGATCTGGCCACGCTCGTGCGCCGCGCCGACCGTTGGGACTGGCCCCGCATCGCCCGAGTCTATGCGCCGCTCTATGCCCTCGGTACCGCGCTCGTCGTGTGGTCCGTGCTGACTCACACGGGTCGCTAGTGAAACTCGAGCTCCGGGGGACGCGGCGCCCGCGTGAAGCTCAGGTTGTTCGAGCGGTAGCTCACCGCGAGGAGTACAGCGTGCGTGTCGATGCTGTCGCGCGCCTCGAGCGCCGCCTTCATGAACACGAACGACCAGCGCCAGTTCAGGCCGATCCAGAAGCCGCCGCCGTCGTCGGGGTCGTCCAGCGGGACGTCGAAGCCGGCCCCGATGTGGAGCCCGAAGGCCGTGTCGAGCGACGCGTCGCCGGAAGCGCGGCGGATGCCCACGAACTCCACGCTCATGCCACTTTGAATGTACAGCCCGGCGATAAAATACCACCAGCGGTTGTTGCCCAGGATGCGCAGGAAGACCGGGTGCAGGTTCATCGAGACCGAGAGCGCGTGGTGGTGAATGCGCGCCGTCTCGCCGTTGCCCGGGTCTTCGAGCAACACGCGGTGATCGGCGAACTGATAGCCGAGCTGGAGGTCGACCACCGACAGCGTCGTGGCCAGCCGTCCGTAGACCCCCAATGTGTAGCCGAGCCGTCCGCCGTCGAAGCCGGTGTTCGAGAGCACGCTCGGGCCCATGGTGACCGCGCCGCCAATGTGGGCGCCCGTATAGTGCTTGCCGGCCTCCTCGTGGTCGGCGAGCGCCGGCGTCGCGCCGAGCACCATGGCCGCGAGGAGCGCGCACGAGAGACCAGGAGGTTGACAGCCCACCACTCGCGTTCTAATCCCGCCGTCGTGCGCCTGTCAAAGACCCTGCTCCTGGTGCTCGTTCCGGCCTTCGCAGTCGCTGAGCCCCCGGACCCCGTGGCGCAGGCCCGCAATGACGCCGAGCGCGCCTTCGCCAAGATGCATGAGGGCGACGCGCTCCTGGCAAAGGACAACCTGCGGGGGGCGTGTCAGGCGTTCGAGGACGCCATCGCCATTCTGCCTTCGTGGTGGATGCCACGCCTCGCTGCCGCACGCTGCGGGCGCGTCGTCGGCATGCCGATTGCGCGCGTGTTGGAGCACGCGGAGCTTGCCGTCCGCTCGCGCCCGCAGATTACGCTCACGCACCTACAATACGGGCTCGCGCTCGAGGAGTCGGGCCGTGTCGAGGAGGCCATCGCCGCCTACGAGCAGGCGTTGGGCATCCACGCCGACCTCGTCGAGGCGCGGTTTCGGCTCGGCTTCGCGCTGGCCAAGAACGGCAAGCCCCAGCAGGCGCGCCGACACCTCGAGCAGGTCCTGAGCTCGCGCCCGGACTATGTCATCGCGCTCGTGCACCTCGCCAAGGTCTACGAGACGCTCGGGCTGCAACCCGAGGCCGAGCGCAGCCTCCAGCAGATCGTGCAACGCAGCCGCTATCCGAGCCGCGCCATGGCCCAGCTCGCGCTCTACTACGAACGGCATGGTCAACAGGAGCGCGCCCGTGAGGTCCGAGCGCGCTACGAGGCGCGCTTTGGCAAGGGACGCTAGTCCTCGTCCTTGGGCGGGGTCTCGGGGCAGGTCGCGTCCGCCTCTTTCTGGAGCGCGTCCCAGGCGGCCGCATCGGCCTGGAGCCCGCCAATGACCTGATCGTAGGTCGCCTGATCGAGCCCATGCCGCGCGAGCAGCACCTCCATGGGCTCGCCTTCGCCGCCCTGCTGGCGCCTGGTGCAGAAGTCCTGGATCCACGCCCGCCGCACCGCCTCCACGGTCTCGGCGGCCATGGCCGGCTCGACCGGCACCTCGGTCGCAGCGGGAGCGTCGGTCCCCACGGGGGCCTCGGGCTGGTTCTGTCCGAGCAGCTCGCGGAACTCCGGGATCTTGTCGCACTCGATGGTCGCCAGGTGCTTCTCGCCGTACAGACGCGCGTGGAAGAAGCAGAGCCCCCGCTTCTTGTCGAGCACGTAGTAGTACTGTTGGTCGCCTGTCCGGGCGAAGACGAGATCGCTCTGTTGCGCCTTGGGCGTGAACGGCTCGTACGGTGACGAGCGCCACCACGCGCCACAGCCGGAGAGCAACGACAGGGTCAGCGCGAGCGATGCGGCTTTCATGGGCGAAAGGCTAGTGCTCGGATCGACGGCGGTCAAAGCCGTACTCCTGGACCTTGCGAATGAGGTTGCGCCGGCTGATGCCCAAGGCCTCCGCCGCGTGCGTCTTGTTCCACGCGTGGCGGTCGAGCTCGGCGCGGATCATGCGGCGCTCGAGCCGCTCGACGGCCTCCGGCAACCCAAGTCGGGCCTCGCCTGTCCCCTCGGGGAGCTCCGCGAGCCGATTGCGAATGCGCGGAGAGAGCAGCTCCTCGCCGAGCAGCGAGGTCAACGGACCCGCGAGCACGAGCATGCGCTCGATCTCGTTCTCCAGCTCGCGCA
>SXOX01000307.1 GCA_005776585.1 Pseudomonadota bacterium
GGGCGTGGCGGTGAGCGTGAGCACCG
This sequence comes from Pseudomonadota bacterium, assembly GCA_005776585.1. Classification (GTDB taxonomy): domain Bacteria; phylum Myxococcota_A; class UBA9042; genus SXOX01. The sequence goes on from SXOX01000307.1 coordinate 27, forward strand.
GCACAGTCTCCTTGAGCTGCTTCAGTCGCTCCTTGTGCCGGACGCCAAAGCGGTGCTCTTCGTCGACGACCATGAGGCCGAGATCCTGAAAGACGACGTCCTTGGACAAGAGTCGGTGTGTGCCGATGACAACGTCGAGCTTGCCCGCGGCGAGATCCTTCAGGATCTGGCGCTCCTCGGCGGGCGTTCGAAAGCGGGACAGCGCAGCGACAGCTACGGGAGTGCCGCGAAAGCGATCCTCGAAGGTGAGCCGATGCTGCTCACAGAGGATGGTCGTCGGCACGAGCACGGCGGTCTGCTTGTGATCCAGCACCGCCCGCATCGCCGCGCGCATGGCGACCTCGGTCTTGCCATAGCCGACGTCGCCGCACACGAGCCGATCCATGGGCGGCGAGCCGCGATCCATGTCGTCCATGATGTCCTGGATGGCCTGCGCCTGATCGGGCGTCTCCTCGTAGGGGAAGGCGGCGCAAAACTCCTCGAAGTAGTCGCCACCCGGAGCGAATCTGTGCCCGGGACGCGCCTGTCGCGCCGCGTAGACGGCCATGAGCTCGCGCGCCAGATCGAGCGCCGCCTGTTTGGCCTTGGCCTTGGTCTTCTCCCACGACGAGCCCGTGCCGAGCCGGTCGAGCGCCGGATGCGCGTCCTCGCCCGCCTGGTACTTCTGCACCCGGTCCAGCCGCTGGACGGGCAAGTACAGCACATTGGCGTCTTTGTACTCGAGCTTGAGGAAGTCGTTCTGGACGCCCGACAGCTCGAGCTTCACGAGACCTTGGTAGCGTCCAATGCCGTGGTCGACGTGCACGACGATGTCGCCCACGTCGAGCTCGCGGAAGCTGGCGAGCGCGGCAGCCGCGATGGCTTTGGCGCGCGATTTGCGGGCGCGGTCCTCGTTCGAGCGCTGGTGCGGGATGACGTCCTCATCCCCCAGCACGGCGACGCCGAGCGGCTCGAAGACGAAGCCATGCTGGAGCTCGCCGAGGAACAGGTTGACCTCCGCCGGAGCGGCCCGAACCTCTTCGATGCGGCTGAGGGTGAGCGCGCCGTCCCAGCGCTGGGTGCGGAGGCCGTAGTGACCGAACAGGCCGCGCAGGCGCTCGAGCTGACCTTCGCTCGAGCCGACCGCGATGCAGACCAGGTGGCGCTTCTGCCAGGCGCGCACCGCGGTGGCCGCAGGCTTGAAGGCGTGGTCCTCGCCGCGGGAGCGAATGAGCTCGGTGCGGAGGAGATCGTGCGACTCGAAGGCGAGATCCACGTGGGTCGAGGCCGAGGCCAGGTCGGCGTCAAAGGCGACCGTCAGCAGCGACACATGCGGCGCAAGCTCCGGATCGGCATAGACCTGGCCTGGTGGAAACACGAGGCGATGCTGGCTTGCCGTCTCGCGAAAGAGCGCGTCGGCGACGAGCGCCTCGTCCTGAAGTGCGGCGCGCACCTTGGTCGGGTCCTCGACCAACACGAGCGCGTTCTCAGGGACGTAGTCCAGCACGGTGCCGGGCGGATCGTAGAACGCGGGGATCCAGCCATCGGCGCCGACCGGCCACAGCCGCTCGTCGAGCTCGGCCAGCACGGCACGGAGCTGCGGCGCAGGGATGCCGTGATCGCCACCGACCTCGCGCAGGACGTGGCGGGCGCGGCGCAGCGTCTCGTCGGCGAGCACGATTTCGCGCGCGGGAGAGATGTAGAGCTCCCGTAGTGCGTCGTCGCTGCGCTGCGACTCCGGGTCGAAGAACCGGATGGACTCGACGAGGTCACCCCAAAAGTCGAGGCGCACTGGGCGCTCATAGAGCGGCGACCAGAGATCCAGGATGCCACCGCGGACGGCGAAGGTGCCCGGATCCTCGACCTCCGGAGCACGCGCGTAGCCGCAGGCAATCAACCGGAGGATCAGCGCCTCGCGATCGATGGACTGCTCGGCCACGACCACGTCCGCGAGCCGGGACATCCACGACGTCGGGATGGTCTTGGGCGACAACGCCGCCGCCGGGATGACCGCAAAGCGCACGTCGAGGCCCATCCCCATCCGAAAGAGCGCCGCGACGCGCTCCATCATCAGAAATCGCGACGGGGCAATGGCGTGATAGGGCGTCGTATCGGGCGCCTGCACGAGCACCGCGGGGGAGAGCGCCCCGGGCGGTGGCGGGAGGAAGAACCGGATGCCGTCGCACAGCTCCTGAGCGCGCTCGCGCTCTGCCGTGATGATGACGAGGGGGCGGGCCACGGCGCGCTCGATGGCCGCCAGCAGCAGGGGCGTGAAGCCACCGACGGCGCCCGTGACGACGACCGGCCTGCGGCGATCGGCGTGTGCGGCCGCGTCGAGGAGCTTTTGGAGTGGGTTGTTGCTGGAGGTCATGGCGCCCAGGGGCCCACTAACCAGGATCGCCCGAGGGCGCAAGAGGCGCGGCGTTGACGTGCCTCCCGTTGGGAACCGTCGGCTTGAATTGGTCCTTGACCCAGACGTCCTCGTCGCCGTAGCCTGTCCACCGGACAGCTCAGCCACCTCAGGAGGCCCCGTGCGTACGCTTTCACCCCCCCCAACCAATTCTGGACACAGAACCGTAAATGGCTGATGTTGTGGACCGTCAAGGCCACCCTCTTCGGTCTTGGTTGTGCCGGCCCCGGCGCCGACACACTTCCATTCGACCAGCAGCAGCTGCTCTCGGCCACGCTGGCTCTGTCAGCTGACCAGGAGACGGCCATGTCCAAGGCACGCACGCTCAAGTCCGGGGGTGAGCTGTCGGAGGCGGGACTTCAGCAGTACTCGAAGCTCGTCAATGACGCCGCCGGTCGGCAGGACGCGTGGTTCCTCGAGCGCTTCGACTCCAGCAGTGACCATGATTGGTTCCGGGTCGATCTCGCCGAACAGGAGGATGCGACGTTTCACACGGCTCCGGTGCGACTTGACGGGCTGGGTGGCGTCGACACCATCGTCGAGGTCTTCGACAACCTCGACACCGGGTACGCGGCCCTGAACATTCCTGCCGCCGAGGATCGCTTCTGGATGCGGTCCGACGATGATGGCGGATTTGGCTTGTACTCGACGGCACACTTCGCGGCGCCGCGCACGGCGACGTACTTTGTCCGCGTCCGAGGCTACGGCGGCGGAACCGGGCCCTACGCACTCTACGTGCAGCGCATGGGTAATTTCGTTCCGGCCGCCCCGGTGTTGCCATGACGGCGGCCGATTGGAGGCATCTTGCCCTGCCGAGCCTGCTGTGGTGGCTCGCTCGATCCGTCAGCGCCTGTTGCAGGGGCGATGAGCCGGACCGGCTCACTGCGCCGCGCGACTGGGGCGCGCTGGGGGTCACGATCTCGGCAACGTGCGACCCCGAGGCCTGGATGGCGAACGGAGCGTTGACGTTGTCTGTGACGCCGAACGACCCCGCGGCTGGACCACCGCCCTACGATGCGGAGTGCCGGCCGATCGCAGATCGCACGTGTGCCAGCGTGTGCGACTGCATCGTGATCTATGACGGGTGTGGCCCGATCGCCGTCAACCGTGAATCGCGGTGGACATACTGGCAAAGCAAGTCTACTCAGAGGTCCGCGTGCGGATGTAGTGACAACCATTGTACGACCCAAAAGAGGTTCAAGCCTTCAATCCACGAGCTTGTCTGCGAATCCGGTCAATGCCGCGTCAAGACCAAACCCTGACGCTCAAACTCACCGCAGGCTCGGCCCGGCATCAGGTCGGTCCCGCGGCGGCCGATCTCCCCACGCGTCGCGACCTCAATGACGATGTCTGCTTGCTTTCGACCGCACACGTTGCGGCGCCGCGCGCGGCGACCTACCTTGTCCGCGTTCGGGGCCATGCCGGTGGAACTGGGCCCTACGCGCCCTATGTGCAGCGCATGGGCAACTTCGCGCCTGCCGCTCCGGTGTTTCCATGAACGCGGCCGACTGGAGACGTGTCGCCCTGCTGACCTTGCTCTGGTGCACCGGTCAGTCCGCCAGCGCGTGCTGCAAGGGCGATGACCCGGACCAACTCGCCGCGCCGCGCGACTGGGGCGCGCTGGGCGTCACCATCCCGGCAACGTGCGACCCCGAGGCGTGGATGGCGAGCGGAGCGAGGAAACTCGAGGTGACGCCGAACGATCCGGCGGTCGGACCCCCTCCCTACGACGCGGAGTGCCAGCCGATCGCAGATCGCACTTGCGCTAGCGTCTGCGACTGCATCGTGATCTCGAACGGGTGCGGCCCAATCGCGGTCAACCGCGAGTCGCGCTGGACGCAATGGATTAAGAAGTCTACTCGGAGATCTTCGTGCGGATGCAGTGACGATCGCTGCACTGGCCGTGTTCCGTTCAAGCCTTCCATCCACGATCTCGTCTGCGAGTCCGGTCAATGCCTCGTTAAGACCAAACCCTGACGGTCAAACTCACCGCACGCTCAGCCCGACATCATGTCGGCGGAGCGACGGCCGATCTCGTCCCGCGTCGCGTCGAGAGCGCGTCCCCAACGACATCGCCGGATCGGGGCGTTGACGTGGTCGTGGCGGGGAGCCTACCTTCCCCGCGTGGCGAAGCGCATCATGCGGACGTTAGCGAAGGTCATGACGTCCGCCGTCGTGCTGTTGACGAGCTGCAGCACGTCGGTCGGGGGCAGCGCCGCTGATGACGTGGGGAGCCCGGCGGTGGACGCGTCGGTGCCGCTGGACCTCTCTACAATCACTGACGATGTGACCATGAGCGACAGCGCGCCTCTGGACGCGACGGCGCCGGACGTTACGTTCGCCGAGCTGGCACCGAGCAGCGATGCCGTAGCAGCGGTTGATGGGGCGCACGCCGACCTCCCGTTACTGGACGCCACCTCGGACGCGCCCGAAGCGTCCGCGCCTGCCTGCCCCGCCGGTCAACTCTGCCCGACCGCCTTCCCGTTCAGCCACGAAGGCAACACGGCGACCTTGCCGCAAGGGACGTTCCACACCTACAGCTGTAAGCCCTCCGCCGACGAGTCCGGGCCCGAGCAGGTCTATCGCGTCGAGGTCACGACGGCCGGCTTTCTGAGCGCGGCGGTCACCGACGACGCTACGGTCGATGTCGATGTGCACGTGCTCAGTGCGCTCGATGAAGCGAGCTGCGTCGCTCGCGGCGACAAGCACGCCCGTGCCGACGTCACGCCGGGCACGTGGTTCGTCGTGGTCGACACCTATGTCAGCGGAGGCAAGGCGCTCGCAGGGAGCTATCAAGTCGACATTGGCTTCGTCGTGCCGAGCGCCGGAGCCTGCGAGCTTCAGACGGGCGTCATGAAGCGGGTCAACGACGGCGGCCAGTGGCTGGCCATGCCGGCGACGGGGCCCATCGTGCTCGAAGCGCACCTCGTGACCGCCGACGAGCCGCCCCCGTACCCCACGACGTCGACCGAGGAGCTGGCTGCGCACTACACGCTCTCGCAGTCGGTGACGGGCTTCGTGATGCACCGCAGCCAGGTCTGGGCGCCGCTCGAGGGCGGCTCGTTCTACGGTGCGGGCATCTTCTCACCCACGACGTTCCCGACGCTCGAAGAGAGCTGGTATGTGAACATGTACTGGACCAAGGAGTCGCGGCCGAAGCCGGGCACCCGCATGATCCTGCGCCTGCCCGGAAGTACGCGCGCGGTGGTCGTCTCGGCGGGGCACGAGACGGGGCCCGGTAACCTGGCGCACATTGGCGGGACGCCCGAGGAGACGCACTTCTATCTCGGCTCCGGGCACCTCACACCGATGCAGCTGGGCATCGCGGTAGACCAGGCCCTGCCGTTTGGCCCGCGCACCTGCGATTGACGCGCGCCATCTATCGAAGCCGCGCTGCATGGCCTCGGCCACTGGCGATTCGACGCGTCCGAGGTCGTGGTACCGCTCATCGACCTGTTCCTCGAGTGCCGACCCGACCTGCGTCCGGAGCTGAGGGATCACGCACTCGCGGCCCGTGAGGGGATGGTTCAATAGGCGAGCGCATGGCGGACCGGTGCAACGCAGCGCGACGGACTCCATTGGACCGCTTCACGCAGCCGTGCTAGCTCCTGCCGCGCTCGGGTTCGGCCCGGGGTGGAGGTAGTTACGTCCGAAGAGCTCGAAGGAACGACGCTCGGCCTCAAGCCGGCCCAGATTCGCGCGGTGGAGCGCCTCTACCGCCGTCGCGTGCCCATAGGCGCGCTCATGACGGCAGAGCTCTGCGACCAGCTCGTCGCCATCAGCGCCGAGAGCGGTCGGCAGGTCGGCGTCATCCTGGATCGCAAGGGCCATGTGCTCCACGTGGTCGCCGGCGACGCGCACAAGCTCATGCTGCCGGAGCTGGGCCGGCAGCGCGCGGGACACGGCCGTCTGCGCGGGGTGCGCCTCATCCACACGCACGTCCAGGGCGAGGCGCTCACGCGGGACGACCTGACCGACCTGTCGCTGCTGCGCCTGGACCTAGTGTGTGCCATCGCGGTGTTGCCCAACGGGCGCTGCGGCGACGTCTACTGCGCACACCTGGCCCGCGATCGGCGGGCGCCCGATCCGTGGCACGAGCTGCCACCCATGTCGCGGGAGGAGGCCCTCGAGCTCGACTTCGAGCACCTCATCCAGTCGCTCGAGGCGGACCTCAACCGGTCGCAGACGACTGCGCGCGACGTCAAGGGCGGGACCAAGGCCGTCCTCGTGCAGATCCTCACGGCGGACCTGCGCTGGGACCCGGAGGTGGCGCTCGACGAGCTCAAGGAGCTCTGTGCCACGGCCGGAGTCGAGGTGGTTGACGTCGTCCGTCAGAAACGGCCACGCGCCGATCCGCGAACGGCGATCGGCGGCGGCAAGCTGGAGGACGTGAACCTCCGAGCGATGCAGCTCGGGGCGGATCTCGCCATCTTTGACAATGACCTTACGCCGTTGCAGGTCAAGACCATCGCGGAGGCGCACGCCCTCAAGGTCATCGACCGAACGCAGCTCATCTTGGACATCTTCGCGCAGCGGGCGCAGTCCCGCGAAGGCAAGCTCCAGGTGGAGCTAGCGCAGATGCGCTACACGCTACCGCGGCTGGCGCGCAGCGGGGATCAGGCCTTCTCGCGACTCGCCGGCGGAATCGGCGGGCGCGGTCCGGGCGAGCAGAAGCTCGAGGTTGATCGGCGGCGCATCAAGGAGCGCATGCTGCTGATTGAGCGCGAGCTCGAGCGCGTGACCCGATCGCGCCAGGTGCGTCGCAAGCAGCGCGGTCGCAACGAGGTCCCGGTCGTGAGCATCGTGGGCTACACCAATGCGGGCAAGTCCACGCTCCTCAACACGCTCACGTCGAGCGCGGTGCTGGCCGAGGACAAGCTCTTCGCCACGCTCGATCCCACCTCGCGACGGCTCCGCTTTCCACGGGAGCGCGAGATCGTCATCACGGACACGGTGGGCTTCATCCGCAACCTGCCGCCGGAGCTCGTGCGCGCGTTCAAGGCCACGCTGGAGGAGCTCCAGGACGCGGACCTGTTGCTGCATGTGGTCGACGCGTCCACGCCCAACGCCGAGGATCACCTCGCCACGGTCGACGGCCTGCTGCGCGAGCTGGAGATCGCAGAGACGACGCCCGTCGTCCGGGTGCTCAACAAGGTCGATCTGCTGGAGGACGCCGACGCGGTGCGACGCGCCGAGGAGCGTCTTGGCGGCATCGGCGTCTCCGCGCGCGATCCGAGATCGCTGCGGCCCCTGCTGCGTGCGATTGAGCGCACGTTCTGGGAGGACGACGCGGCGCGCGGGCTCGAGGGCTTCATGGACCCGGTGCCAGAGCCAGAGCCGGAGCCAGAGCCAGAGCCGGAGCCAGAGCCAGAGACAGAGACAGAGCCGGAGTCGGAATGAGGCCGGAGCGCAGTCCGGCGTGGGAGCGCTTGCGCGGCGTCCTCAAGCGCGTCGCGGTGGGACCCGAGGGCAGTCAGAGCCTCACGGAGGCCGAGGCGCACGAGGCCATGGCGCTCTGTCTCTCACGCGAGGTCAGCGACATCCAGGTCGCGGTGTTCTTGGTCGCGATGCGGCTCAAACGCGAGACCTTCGCCGAGAACCTCGGCATGTTGCGCGCGCTCGAGGCGGCGCTGGTGCCCCGGGTGGTCGACGCCGACGAGGTCGTGCTGCTCAGCGATCCGTTCGACGGCTACGATCGGGTGCCCCACTTCGGCCCCGTCATCGCCGCGGCGCTGTCGGCGTGTGGGCTTCCGGCCTTCGTCACCGGCGCGCACGCGTTGCCCCCCAAGTACGGCGTCACCCATCGGCAGGTGTTGGAGCACGCGTTGGGTCGGACGGGCCCCCAGTACCTCGACGTCGCCGACTTCTTGCCGTCGCTGTGGGCGCTGACGCCGATTCGCGAGGAGATGGCCAAGCGCACGGCGGTGGCGACGTTGGAGAAGCTGGTCCGACCGGTCCAAGGGCGCCGCGCGACCCACCTTGTCTCGGGCTACGTCCACTCGGCCTACGAGCAGCTGATGGTGGAGCTGGCGCGGGCGCAGGGCTTCGCGACGGCGCTGATCGTCCGCGGACGCGAAGGCAACGTCGACCTGCACACGCATCGGCCGACGACACTCGCTGGCTTTCGCGGCGACGGCTCGGAGGTGTCCTGGTCGCTTGACCCGGGCGAGCTGACCCGCGAGGTCCCACCAGCAGACGCCGAGACGCTCAGGGTCGAGACCGTGGCGGCGGCGTGGACCGCGGCGCTCGACGGCCAGGGGTGGCCAGGTGCCCAGGTGGCTGTGACCGCGGGCGCGATTCTCCACCATGTGGGTCGAGTCGAGTCCTTCGGCGAGGGCGCCGCGCTCATCCTCGAGGGGCTCCGCGACGGTCGCGCCCGGCGGGCGTTCGAGGCCCGCTGAGCGCACGGAGCCGCGCGCCACCCCAATCCCGCGATAGCGTCTCCAAAGAGCTGACGCCGCCGGCGCGGGTCCCCAAACGTTAGTGAAGTACATGGAATTGGTGCCCCGGTTCGTGTGTTTATGGTCGCATGAAGCGACGATCGATAGACGCAAGGGCTGCTGGCAAATCGCTGGCGTTTGATTACGAGTCGAGCCGAGCCATGGACGGCGTCACGTCCGTCGGTGGACTGCCCCTGGTTCTCGAGACCATGCGCGCGGCCGGAGTGAGCGAGTCGGTCAGCGAGGAGGTCCGTGCGGGGAGGCGCCGGGGTCGTTCGGGGTACACCGAGGCGGAGTTGGTCGAGGCGTTCGCGCTGATGCTCGCGGCGGGAGGTGAATGCCTCGAGGACGTGAGGCAGTTGGGGTCGGACAAGGCGCTGCTGGAGCTCCTCGGCAAGGCGTCGTGGCCGTCGCCTGACGCGGCACGTCAATTCCCGCTCGCGTTCCATGACGCGGAGGCGCTCGCGGCGGCCACAGCGGCGCCTCCGCCAGACGCCAGCGCGGTGATTGCTCCCGAAAACACGTCGCTTCGGGGCTTGGCGCGGGTAATGTCGGGGCTGGCGTCCCGTCTGGCGTCGCATCAGCGGATCCGCGTCGCGACGCTGGAACGGGACGAAACCGGGTCGTGACAGGCCGGAAAGCCGCAAGCTCGACGCGCAGCCCCGCTACAAGCAGGGTCGTGGCGGCAACCCCGCACTGCGGGGCCGCGTCCTCCGGCTCCTGCCTCCGGGCGGTGGGGCCTTTGCCTGATAACGTACAATGTTCTTTCCGCGCTGAAGAAGGTCGGCTTGCTCGCCGAGTTCGACGACTCACGGCCGAAGCGCCTCAGTGAAGGGATCTTCACCGTGGCGGCCCGCATCGCTCGCGAGGTGAGCCGTCTGATCGCTCGCGTCACGCAAATCGTCATTCAGCGCATTGATGCGTTGGCCAC
>SXOX01000308.1 GCA_005776585.1 Pseudomonadota bacterium
GCCATCCTGAAGGACCCGCGCGTGCTGGTCCTCGACGAGGCGACGAGCGCGCTGGACGCCGAGAGCGAGCATCTGGTGCAGGAGGCGCTCGAGCGGCTCATGGCAGGCCGAACGGTGCTGGTGATTGCGCACCGGCTCTCGACGGTCAAGCGCGCCGATCGGGTCGTGGTCATCGACCGCGGCCACGTCGCCGAGCAGGGCACCCACGACGAGCTGGTCGCCTTTGACGGCGTCTACAAGCGCCTGGTCGAGCGCCAGTTCGCGAGCTGACTAGAGCCGTGCACCGGCGGCGGCGCGGGCGGCCTCGATACCTTCGCGCAGCGCGGCCTCGAGCTCCGCGTAGGGGCGCGCGCCAACGATCTTGCGGCTCCCGATGAAGAGCGTCGGCGTGCCCGCGGCGCCCGACCGCACCGCGAGCGCGCGATCGGCCTGCGCCCGCTCGAGCAGTGCCACGTCCTGCCGGTCACGCGCGAATCGTTCCAGGTCGATCCCGAGACCCCGCGCAAGGTCGGCGATGCGCTCCGGCGGCGCGAGCGGCTTGCTGCGCGCGAGCGCGCCTGCGAGCTCGAAGCCCTTGCCTTGACGCTCCGCGGCGAGCACGGCGACCGCGGCCGGCTCGGCCCGGTCGTGGACCGGCAAGGGGTTGTGGCGCAAGGTCCACCGCACGTTCGTGCCGAACACGACGCGGAGCCGCAGGACATCGACGAGCAGCCGCCGCGAGAAGGGGCACTGCAAATCGACGAACGCGATGACCGACAGCGTGGGATCGGCGTCGGCGCGGGCACGTGACGGGGCGGCGCCGCTGGCCTTGTTGGCCTCGTAGAACGGCCCGATCGGCGCGTCGGAGCCATCCAGCACGACGCAACAGCCGGAGACGGCGACGAGTGAGAGCAAGCAAAGACGGCTCATGCGGGAGTCCCCTTGGGCGGCTTGGCACTACGCCTTCGTTTCGCGCCGATCCACCGCCCGCTCCCGACGAGCACCGTGAGGAGCAGCAGACTGAGCGCCACGCGACTCAACGCGATGCCGAGACGCTGCCGAGCGTCGGTACCGTAGCGGAATTCGAGGCGGCCGTCACGCAACGGCACCGCCATGAAGGTGGATGCGGGCTTACCGAGGAGCCCCTCGAGCGCGATGGGCTGCGCCGTCGGCGGGTCCCCGTCCCAGACCGCCTCCCAGCGCGGAAAGCCCACGACAGACAACCGTAGGCGCGCATCCGGGCTCGCTCCGGACACGTGAAAGCGCATGAGCTCGCCGTCGAAGTGCTCCATGGTCACCTGCGCGCCGCCGAGGACCTCGAACGGTACGGGGCTCGCCCCTGGGAGCTCGTAGAGGGTCACGTCGCCGAAGCGGGCGACCTGCGTCTTGCCGACGTTGGGCGGCGCGGAGCGGCAGGTGAGCATCCAACGCACGGAGAGCGCGCGCAGCTCCCCCTCGTCGGTCGTGTGGTAGCGGCGGAAGTAGTGGAACGTCGGCTCGCCACCGGGGTGCGTGACCGGGAACCCGGTCTCTCGCGGAACACGATGCGCGCACTTGACGCCCCGGGGCTCGACGGCAAGCACGCGCTCGAAGCGCCCCGCCTGCGCTGCCTCGGCGTGACGCTCGCGGAGCCAGGCGAAGGCGCGCTGCACGTCGGCCTCGTAGGGCTCGACGGCCTGCGACTGGAGCGCACGCATGGGCTCGATTGCCTGCTGCTTGAAGGCCGTGAGCACGGGCCGCGTGAGGTACAGCACGGGGAGCAGGCCAAGCGCGAGGAGCCCCCAACGCGCAGACAGCGACCGCCACGGCAGCCGCGTGAGGCCTGCCGCGAGGACGGCGCCCCCCATCGCCCAGAGCGCGATGCGCGCGGGCGCGAGGAGGCGGACGAAGTTGACCTGCTCGAAGTTGCCGGTCTGGAGGTCGAACCCCAGGTCGGTCCACAGCGACTGTGTGGCGAGGCCGACGAAGGCGAGCGTGATGAAGGTGGCGACGCGGTGACCGGGGTTGGGGCGCTCGAAGCCCGCGACGAGGCCCACGAGGCCCAAGAACACCGGCCACCGAAACGCGGCGGTATTGCCGAAGACCTCGAGCGACAGGAGCCGCTGGGCCAGCTCCTCGCGCGTGATCCAGAGCTCGCCGTGCGGGAGGTTCATGCCCGCGAGCCCGAGGAACGGCCAGAGCCAGAAGGCGCCCAGCAGGGACCCGACGGCTGTGGCCGCGACCACGGCACCGACGCGCGGCCAGGTGCGTCGCGGTGCCTCGAGCAGCGCCGGGAGGGCGACGGTGAGGGCGAGCACCAGCAGCGTGACGCCGAGGTACATGAAGCCGACGGCATGCGAGAGGACCGAGCCGCCGCAGGCCAACGCGAGCCCCACGAGCCGCGGCACGGTCACCCGATCGAGAAGCGCGAGGGCGCCGCTGACGGCGAGGCCAATCCACAGCAACGCAAACGAGTTGGGCCAGACGCCGCCGACCAGATTCTGGTCCCAGCCACCCTCGTTGTAGATGCCGCGATCGAGCAGCACGAGCACGGCGCCGAGCCACGCGCCGAGGCGGGGGACGTGGAGCTGGCGGGCGATGACGAACACGAGGACGGCGAGGCCCACCACCGTGGCCAGGACCAGCCCGGTGTAGCAGGCCTCGAGGCTGACGCTTCCGCCGAGGGCCCAATGCGAGCCCGCGATGAGCAGGGAGGGCAGGGGGGCGTAGAGCGTGAAGGCCGGATCCCCTGCGAACTGGAGGTGCGACCAGCCTGTGAGGTCCCCCCGCGGAAGCAGGTGCTCGCGCATCACGTACGCGTGGTGCAGATGGACCTGGTGGTCCTCGCCGTTCGGCATGCGGCCATCGAGCAGGCCGTGAAGCAGCCAGCGGCCCAGCGCGACGAGTGCCAGCAACAGCAGCAGGTCGAGCCCGCGACCGGCGCGTGGGGACAGGCGTGGACGGGGCACCCCCGTGAGGAGGCTCAACGCCGCGGCGAGGCCGAGCGCCGTGCCGAACGCACTCGTCAGAGCGCCCGGACGGGCGGAGAGGACGAGGCCGAAGGCCACTCCGGCGAGGGCCAGCGCGACACGGCGCTGCGGGGCGAAGTCGGGTAGAGCGGGCGTCACCGGGCGCGGACCCTAGCAGCGAGGCTCGTCCTTGACTACCTTGACCCACACGACGCACGCCGTTAGGTTCCCACGAACGGAGCCTTGCCCTTGTCGCGTCGCCACCTCTTCCGCTGGACCCTGCTGCTCGCCCTCGGTGCGTCCGTCGGATGCAAGAAGTCGCCGACGTGCGAGCTGCTCCACGAGCGCCTGCGCGCCTGCCTGCCGGACCTGGCGGGGGACTCCGCGGCCTTCGTGGCCACGTGCCAGGCCCGCGAGGACGACTTCGAGGCGCCGGTCGCCTGCAGCCCGGAGACGGCGTGCGATGTCTTCGACCGGTGCTTTCAGGCGGCGCTGGAGCGCGCCCACCACAAGGACCTCGGCGAGGCGCGCCGGCAGCGTGTGGAGTCCATCAAAGAGGCCGTGGCCAAGGGCCGCTATCGCGAGGCGCGCGTGGACTGCCTGCGCTTCGAGAAGCAGCCGCCTCCGTCAGACGTCGATTGGCAGTCGATCTGCACGGAGCTCCCACGTACTGCGACCGCGGCGCTCAAGGAGCGCATGAAGGGGCTGCGGGAGGCCGGCCAGCCGGACGACGACCTGGTGTGCTACCAGCTGCTCGATTTCGCCGCGCGAGTCTCGGGCGAAGAGGGCCGCGGCGCCGAGGTCCTCTGCGACGAGGTCCGCACCTCGGCGGACGCGGCGCGCGCCATTGCGCGGGCGCAAGAGCACGTCAAGACGAAGCGCGCGGAGATCCCGCTGGACTGCGACTTCGCCGAGCGCGAGCTAGAGCGCGTGGGCACCGACTGGGCGCGCTCGCGGCTGGATGCGGTCGTGCGCGCCTGTTACCTGGACCTCGGCAAGGTCATCCTTGCTCAAAAGCCGTGGGTCGAGGGCGCGCCGTGCGAGGCCCACGTCGGCAAGGTCGTCCGCGGGCTGCGGCGCCACGGCGTCAAGGACGCGGAGACGGACGCGACGGTCGACAAGCTGCTGGTACCATGCGAGAAAGAGCCGTGACGTCGCGCTCCTGGTGGACTCTCGCGCTGGTCGTGGCGGGCCTGGACGGCGCCACGTGGGCCGCACCCCCGCCTTCGCCCGTCGCGCGCTGTGAGCGTCTCTATCGGCGGCTGGAGGAGTGCATCGAGGAGCCCTCACGCACGCGGGACGGCTTCATGGCCGAGTGCCTGGAGCGCCACGACGCCGATAAGTGGCGGTCGCAGCTCGAGTGCGCGTCGGAGGACAACTGCTTCCTCTTCGACGCGTGTCTCGTGGCCTCGGCGATGTCGCACACCCCGTCGCGCGACGCGGCCGAGATCGACAAGGCGCTCGGAGAGGTCCGACAGGCCTTCCTGCGCGCCGAGTTCGACAAGGCGCTGGATGCCTGTGACGTGATCAAGCGACGGTTTCCGGGAGCCACGGGGGCGACGATCGAGTGTCAGGCCTTGGGCGGCAAGGCGCTCACCAGCATCCTGGAGATGCTGTCCGCCACCCGCGGCCACGAGACCACGGCCGATCTTGCAAGGTGTACTGACTACAAGAAAGTGGCGAGCCGGATCTCTCCGGCGGAGGGCGCCAAGGTCAAGACGCTCTGCCAGGAGATCGGCGCAGGCCTCTCCGCCAATGTCGCCGTGGCGGCCGCGCGCAAGAGCCTGCTGGAGGGCTCCTATCGCGTGCCCGGCGAGTGCGACATCGCTCAGCGGAAGCTTACCGCCCTGCAGTCGGAGTACGGCAAGAAGCGGTTCGAGGAGGTGCGCCTCGCGTGCCAGGTCGAGCTGCCGTCCAAGGCGGCCACGGTGCTGCGAGATCGGCTCAAGGCGCTGCGCGACGCTGGCGACGATGCGGACGCGCTGCGGTCGTGCGTGGTCCTCAAGGAGGTCGCCTCGCGCATGAGCGAAGGGGAGCGCCGCAAGGCCGATGTCCTGTGCGCCGAGGTGCATGCCTTCGCGCTGGCGGTACGCGCGACGGCTCAGTCGAAGCGCCACCAGACGGCCGGCATCTTGAGGCTCCCGGCGGCGTGTCGCCTCGCGCTCACGGCGCTCGCCCGCGTCGGCACACCCGAGTCACGCGAGCGGCTCGAGCCGGTGCGGCAGGCGTGCTTCGTCGAGCTCGGGCGCCACATCCTCGCCGCGCGCGTCCCCGGCATGCGCTACGGGTGTGACTCGGCCGTCAAGCAGGTCACCGACGGCGCTCGCGAGCACGGAGTCCGCGATCCGGGGCTGGATCCCTGGCTCGCGCTCGCACGCCCGAAGTGCCAGTAAGGTCTAGTCTGGAATCTCGCCCGTGTCGGGCTCTCAGTCTGGAATCTCGCCGGTGTCCGGCTCGTCGAAGCCGAGCACCCACGCGCGCATGGCAGCGAGCTCCGCGGTCCAGAGCTCCGGGTCGGCGCGAACGACCATGAACGTAGAGAACAGGCCGGCGATGAGGCCGTCCAACAGGTCGATGAGGACGAGGCGCTCCTGCGCGCGGTCGTCCTCTTCGCGTGTCAGCAGGGCCGGGATCTTGATCCCCGAGAGGCCCAGCGTGTCGCCCTTGACGTTGGCACGCCATTCGCGCTGGTCACGCACGATGCGGAGCATGGCCTGCTCGACCTTCTTGCCCTCCTTGAGCGCCATGCGGGCCTCGGCGGTGGAGCCGGGGTCCTCGGCCTTGACGGCGACGCGGTCAGCGCCCTGACCCAAGCCCGCGAGCGTGACGCGATCGACGATCGAGACCTCGATGGCGCCCTGACCATCCCCCGGATCGATGAGGCCCTGCTGCTTGTCGCTCTTGAACCACAGCCACGTCAGCAGCTCGCGACCAAGGTAGCCCGTATTGACGAGGCGATCGGCGAGGTCCATTACGCGTCTCCTCCCGAAGCGCCGGTAAAGTCCGCGGGGTCGAGCCCCAGCATGGCGGCCTCCTCGTCGGCCTTGGCGCGCCGCATGACGTAGGTGTAGGGCGCCGCCGGTACGATGCGCAGGCCCCAAGTCTTCTCGACGTGGTCTTCGAACAGCTCCTTGAGCCGCTTGTTCGTGCTCCACAGCCGCAAGGTGCCTTCGACCGTATGCCAGACTACGTCGTAGCTTCGGATGTCCGGCAGCGCGCGACGTCGGAGCTGATCGAGCACGTCGGCCTTGAGCGCGGTGCGCTCGCCCTTGTCGAGCCGCTCCTTGCCCGAGGCCTTCAGCAGCTCCCGCTCGCGCTTCTGGAGGTGCGCCTTGAGCGCGTTCGGCGGCACCTTGATGGTGTCCTCCCGCAAGCTCACGACCACGTAGGGGTCGAAGAAGACGCGCTCCCACGTGAGGTCGACGTCGAACGGGTCGCCCATGACGGTCCAGCCGAGGGAGCGGTCCTTGCCCGCCTCGACATCCACGTCACGAAAGGCATGCGTGCGCAGCGACTCGATGAAGCGCTCGCGAAAGCCGGCTTCGGGCTCGTCGAGCACAAAGTACAGCGAATAAGTGAGGTTTCCGTGAAAGGCGCCCATGGGGCCGAGGACGATGCCTCACTCGGACCGCGGCTGCAACTCGGGCTCGGGGCCGATGACGTGACGGCGAACACGCACGAACAGGAAGCCCATGATCGAGTGCATGATGCTGAGCGTGGGCACCGCCAGGAGCGCGCCCGTGATGCCAAAGGCCGACTCGCCTGCGATGAGCGCAAACACGATCGCTACGGGCGGGAGCTTGGCCTGGCTGGCGATGATCTTGGGGTTGAGAAAGTTGGCCTCGATGGCGTGGATGATGAGCACCCACAAGAGCACGGCGGCGGCAGTTCCAAACGAGATGGTGAGCCCGATGAGGACGGCGGGGACCGTGGACAGGATGGTGCCGAAGATGGGGATGAGGCTCATCGTGCCTGCGAGGATGGCGAAGGTGACCGCGTACTCGGGGATGAAGATGGCAAAGCCGATGCCGGACAGCACGCCGTTGATGAGGCAGATGAGGAGCTGGCCGCGCACGACGCCGGAGAGGCCCGCGTCGAGTCGGTGCAGGAGCTCGTCGTAGTCGCTGCGATATCGGACGGGCACACGGGAGCGCCACCAGGCCGCGAGGCCGCGGTAATCGACGAGCACGAAGCCCGCGACCATGAGCAGGACGACGAGCGCGACCAGCGCCCGGGACGCGATGCCCACGATGTCGCGGATGAGGTTGACGACCTCGCCGACGACGCGCCCGGCGACGCCCTCCAATGCGCCTCGGAGGCTCTTCATGAGGCGGTTCTTGACGTTCTGCCCCGTGTCCTCCTCATGGCGCTCCGCGTGGGGGATGACGTTGTACGTTCCATCGCCGACGTCCTCGAACTGCACGGTGCTCGGGTTGAGCTGGATGCCGTAGACGCCTTCACTGATACGGTTGAGCACGACGTTGGCGCGCCGCTTGTCGGCGTCGACCTCCTCGGCGCTCCGTTTCAGGGCAGCCCGCCCGCGCGCCTCTTCGTCGCCTTGGACCAACGCCCGATCCTCGGCCTCGATGGTCGCCTGGGTAAGCGCGGGCACGTCCTTGGGCTCGACGAGCGGGATGGCGGGCACGTCGGGCCCATAGCCCCACTCACCCGTGTCACGATCGGCGCGCGCGTCGGCCGCAATCGCTGCCGAGGACTCGGTGTTCTTGCCCTCAAGTCGATCGATGAGCTGCGCGAGACCTTGACCCAGGCGGTTCATGGTGGCCGGCAGCCCCTCGGCCACGGAGCGAAACTTCTCGGCGACCTTGACCGACTCGGTCCTGAGCTTCGGCGCGAGGTAGGCGCCGCCGCCGACGAGCATGAGCGCGAGGGCGAGGTAGCAGCCCAGGACCGCCACCCAGCGCGGCAGGCGCAGGCGCCGCTCCGTCCACGAGACGAGCGGCTCGAGGACGTAGACCACGATCAGCGCGAAGATGAAGGGCAGCAGGATCGCCCGAAACACGATGAGGGCGAGCACGACGAGGGCGATCATGGCGCCGTAGGTGAGGACGGCCCACCGAGGCGCACCAGTAGCCGGTTTGACGCGGTGTTTCAGTCGGGTGTCTGCGGGCACCGGCGGACTCTAACCGCGCCGGGGCGGACTGTCATCCTTCGGAGGCTGTCAGCCTCAGCCCGACGATGGAGACGACGAGCAGGGCCAGAAACCCAATCCGCGCGGCCGAGAGCGGCTCGTGGAACAGGACGACGCCGAGGATGGCGGCACCGGTGGCACCGATGCCCACCCAGACGGCGTAGGCCGTGCCGATGGGCAGCGTGCGCGCAGCCACCGCCAGCAGCCACATGCTCGCCGCCAGCGCTAACCCGGTGAGCAGCGAGGGGACGAGGAGCGTGAAACCGTCGGTATACTTCAGGCCGATGGCCCACGCGGCTTCGAGCAGCCCGGCGAGCGCGAGGAGAACCCAAGGCGACACGCGCCGAAGATAGACGCGCCGAGGTCGCTGAGCAACGTACGCCGCCCGTTTTGACTTGCCTCGCCGCCGGGGGTGCCCTAAACACGCGAACTGATGCTCGAAACGATGCGCGAAAAGATGCTCGACCCGATGCTCGACCCGATGCTAGACAAGAACACCGCCCCCGCCTCGCCGACCGACGTCAAGTCGCTGGAATTCGACGCGCTGCTCGCGTGGGTCACCGAGCGTGGGCACACGCGTTTCCGAGCCGACCAGCTCTACCGCTGGGTCCACCAGAAGGGCGTACGGGACACCGCCGCGATGACGAACCTACCCGCGGCGCTGCGAGAGCACCCGGAGCTGCGGCTGCGGCACCTGCATCGTGAGCGCGTCTTACGCAGCACGGACGGAACACGTAAGCTCATCTTACGGACTGACGACGGACTGCTGCTCGAGACGGTCATCATCCCCATGGGCAAGGGGCGGTTCACGCAGTGCGTCTCGAGCCAGATCGGCTGCAAGATGGGGTGCACGTTCTGCGCGACCGCGCAGATGCCCAAGCGCATGAATCTGGAGCCGTCGGAGATCGTCGACCAGATCTACCACGCGCGCGCGTTCCTCGACGGCGAAGGGCAGGGCGAGGGCGTCGACAACCTCGTCTTCATGGGCATGGGCGAGCCGCTCGACAACCTCGAGCACGTCGTTCGCTCGCTCCGGATCCTCATGGACGCACGCGGGGCGATGTTCGGCTGCCGCAGGATCACCGTCAGCACCGTGGGGCTGGTGCCGCGCATCCACACGTTCGGCACGCTGGTTCCCGTCAACCTCGCCGTGAGCTTGAACGCCACGACCGACGAGGTGCGCAGCCAGATCATGCCCATGAACCGCAAGTATCCGATCGCCACGCTGCTCGATGCGCTTCGGGCCTACCCCATGTCGCCGCGGCGGCGGATCACCATCGAGTACGTCATGCTCGGCGGGCTCAACGACACCGACGCCGACGCGCGGCGCCTGCCCGAGCTGCTGCAGGGCGTCCGCTGCAAGGTCAACCTCATCCCGTTCAATCCGTGGCCCGGCTCGGCGTTCAAGTCCCCCGAGGACGACCGGGTGAATGTGTTTCGCGACCGACTGCTCAAGTCCGGCATCCAGGCCAACATGCGCATGCCCAAGGGCCGCGACATCCAAGCCGCGTGCGGCATGCTGGACGGCAATCAGCCGCTCTGACGGAAACTTACCGAGAGCGCGACGGCGCGAAGCGATCCGAGCCACCATAATCGGCGACGATCTCGACGGTTCCCGGTCGCACGTCCATGGGCAGCCGTACCTCGAGCTGGAACCGGCCGTCGGGGCCGGTGGCGACCTCTCCCAGGAGCTTGACGACGTCTTCCCGGCTCGGATCGAGGAGCCGGAGGGTAACGGTGCCGGACGGCCGTGGGTCCGTGCCTGGTGGGAGCGGGCCCTCGGATGAGACCCGCCCGCTGATGGCGAGGGACTCGCCGCGGAAAGCGCTCGCGGAGAGGCCGAGGATCTCGGTGCGCGTCGCCAGCTGATGCGCGGCGCGGACCGGGAGTGCTGGGAGTGCGGCGTGGGCCGTGATGGCCGAGCTCGCACCACGCGGTCCGGTCGCGCGTGGCAGGCCCCGCACGGCGTCAGCGCCGGCGCCGCCCAACGCGCCCGACTGCGCCTGATGGCTGTAGCTCCCGGAGTAACGCGGCGGGAAGCCAAACGGGTCTTCGCTGGTGGCGACGTGACGCGTCTTTTGGCTGGCGTTCTTGACGTCCATGCCCTGCGCGCCCCCGCCGAGGTCGACGCGGAGCCAACCGGCGTTAGGCCCCGGAAGGAAGACCTCGACGAAGACGTGGGCCTCGTTGGCGACATACCGCGCGGGGATGCCGAGCCCATGGGCAGTGACGACGAAGGCATACGCGCGATGGCGACAGACTCCCTTCTTGCCCAGGGCCAGCGCGACATAGGTGCTGCGCTCGCCCTTGCCGAGCTCTCCGGTGTCGAAGTCGCGGAACCACCGCACGAGCCGCTGCAAGGTGACGGTGTAGGACTCCTTGCCCGTGAGGCCGAGGGACGCGGCGACACGGAGGAAGCCGGCGGTGAGCTCCTCCGGGAGCGCGGGACGCAGGGACTCGGGCACGGCCTCGAACGTCATGCCCGTGGAGGCCAGACCACCGAGTGGGCGACCGAACCACGCGATCGGCGCGTCGATGACGTAGTTGAGCCGTACGCGACCGGTGTGGTCACTATCGTGTCCAACGTAGAGGTTGTCTGCGCCGTCCTTGAAGAAGCGCAGGGGCACCGCGGGCGCCGACTCGACCGACAGGATGCGCGACTCCGGCGCGACGGTCGGGATGGGGACGCGCACGCCCGGCTCGAGCTCGACGAGGATCGAACCGTAGAAGACCTCGTGCGCCTCATCGCGACGATTGCCGAGGATCTCGACCGGACGCAGGGTGCCATCGGCGACGTCGAGCGAGCCATCCTCGCGGACGCGATCCTTGGCGGAGTTGCGCTTGAAGGGGATGGGGTCGGGATCGAAGACGGCGTGGTAGGTGAGCCACGGCTCGCGCCCCGTCTCGCGGTCGGGCCGTACGACGCGCTCCTCGGTGTGGACGGTCGCCGGATCGGTCGGCTCGAATGGCTGCGAGGTCCGATAGAGCAGGTCCTCGTTGCTGCCGCTGCCGCGCGCGGGCGGTGCCGCCCCGACGCCCGTCGTGGTGGGCTCCGAGGACTCCTCGAAGAGGATCGCAGGGTCGGTTGAGGGCCCGGCGCGCAATCCGTCCGCGGCCGGGAGCCGCTCGTGCGCGATGGGGTCGGTCTGCGACGTCGGCCCCGCCCAGAAGTCACGTGCGACGACTGCGGTGGTCGCGCACGCAAGCGTGGCGAGGGCGAGGAGTCCCATGACGCGTCTTTTGGAGCGTAACCGCATCGTCTGCGCTAGCGTATCGGCAAGCGCGCTCGGGGCAAGGCCCAAGCGGCCTGGAATCGAGGGAGAGGAGAGCCGCATGAGTCAACCGGTCTCTGCGTCGCTTGCCGACGCGATGGTCTTGAACCTCGAGGAGGCGTCGGTCCGTCTGGGCGACCAGTGGAATTCGCGCGGCGTCGTGCTCGCCTTCGTGCGGCACTTCGGTTGACTCTTCTGTCGCGAGCAGGTCGCTCAGCTCAAGGAGAAGCTCCCGGAGATGCATGCGCGTGGCTTCGAGCTCGTCATCGTGGGCTCGGGTGCACCGATGTTCGCGGCCGCGTTCGCCGAGCGCATCGGGCTCGACACGCCGATCCTCGTGGATCCGAGCCTCGCCGCGTTCGCCGCGGGCGAGTTCAAGCGGCCGATCCTCGGATTCTGGCGACCAGGGCTCTGGGCGGCGGTTTGGCGGGCGGCTCGCGCAGGCCATCGGCAGGGTCGAACGCGCGGCGACGCGCTTCAACTCGGCGGGGTCCTCGTCATCGACGCCGAGTCGCGGGGCGCGACCGTGCTCTTTCGCCACATCAGCAATTACGCGGGGGACCATCCGAAACCGGAGCGGGTCCTGGCGGCGATTCCCGGTAGCTGAGCCGCCGCGCGCGCACGTCCGCGATGGCCGACTCGAGCGCGGCGAGCGCAGCTGGCGTGGCCTCCGCGCGGGAGAGGACGCCACGCCCGACGACCCCGGTCGCGTCGAGCACCGGTTTGCGCATGGGACCTTCGACCGACGCCAACGCGACCAGGTCCCCATGCTCGGGCGGCACGTCCCCCGCCCATCGCGCGAGGCGGTTGCCCTCGCCGGTTCGGATGCCGAGCACCCAACGCCGCTCCGGCCCCAACGTGCGCGTCCGCGCCGCGACGACGCCACAGCCCGCGTCGAGCGTGACGCCCTCCAGGTACCTCGGCGTGTGACGTGGCGCGCGCAGGGGTCCATCGTCGATGGCGTCGACCTGCGCAGCGTAGCCTGCCCGCGCGTCGCTCAGGAGCGCGGTGGCCTCGTCGCTCTCTCGGACGACCAGCGTCGCGAGCACGTTCGTGAGCGCCGAGCCCACGCTGGTGGTCACGAAGAACGGGCGGTCGAAGTCCTCGACGCAGTAGGTGCCGCGGGGATGGGGGACCAGGTAGTCGCGCGCCCGCGTCATGGCGTGAAAGGCCTTGGCGATCTGGAAGAGGCCCGAGTTCCCCAACGCATGACCGCTCGCGCAGAGACCGCCGAGCGGGTTGCCGATGCCCGACAGGAAGCGCTCGAGGATCCACGCGCGTCCGGCTTCGGGCGGCAGGCGCGGGTCGAGCGTCGCGGCGAGCTCCGTCAAAAACGCCAGCTCGATGGCCGGGAAGGCATCGTGAAGGATGCCGCGCGTCGAGCGCTCGTCGGTGAGCAGCGCCGGGAGCACCTCAGCGTCGTGGCACAGGCTGCGCAGCGCGCGTCGAATGGCGGAGTGACGGTGCAGGGGGCCCGTGCGCCCCGCGAGCGCGACGCGCGTGTGTCCTTCGCCCATGCCGAGCAGGCGAATGAGCCTCGCACCGCCAATGGCCGACGCCTCCGCCAAGCCGCGATTGGTCGTGAGCACCACGGCCGTCGCGCCGTTCGAGGGGGCGCCGACGTCGTGCAGCCGGTACCAGGGCGTCGTGAGCGGCGTCCCCCGATAGCGCTCCGCGGTGATCCAGGTGTCGGGTCGCTCGAGCTCCTTGGCCGGCTGCATCGCTCGCGGGTACATGGCCGCGTACTCGTATTTTGCGAGCGTCACCGTCTCGATGAGCGCGCGCCACGTGGCCTCCGGGTAGCCCGAGAGCCAGGCAGCATGGTCGAGGAGGAGATCGCCGACCGACAGCATCGTCATGCCGTAGCCGTCGGCCTCCAGCGGATCGACCACCGACCGGATCCACGACGCGTTGTCGGCTCGGTCCTGACGTCGCTGGACTTCCGCCGCCTCCGGATCGAGCCCCTCGGTCACCGAGAACATCTGCTCTCCGGCCACGACGAGCACCGTCTCGTGCCGCCCCGCCTGCAGATCCCGAACCGCGCGCAGCAGCGCAAACGCGCCCGACTCGGAGGTGCCCCAGGGCGCGTGGAGGGCCGTGCCGTCGCGGCGATCGCTCCGCAGGTGCTCGAGCCCGAGCTCGGTTCGGAGGTGGTTCGGGATGTGGTTGGGGTGCAGCCGCATGCGGGGGCGAGACTGAAGGATGCCCATCGAGCCGAAGTACACGGCCTCGACCTGGTGACGCAGCGCCGGCACCGCCGAGAGCGCCTCGGAGGCGGCCTCCACGCACTGGTCCTGGAGCGGCCGGACCGCGAAGGCACCGACCGTGCGGTCACGAATGGGTCCATCTTGAAGCGCTGCCGTCGCGAGGTAGATGGCAGGGCTGACCTTCGGGTCGGGCAACGCGCTGGGCACGCCGCACCCTGACGCATCGCATCGATTGCTGCAAGCCCCTTGCTGTCGTGGCGCGATGGCCTAGCCTTGCGCTGTGTCGACCGCGTCCTCCGACCTGACCCTCCTCCGCATCGACGGCATGCGGTGCGCGGCGTGCTCGGGGACGGTCGAGGCGGCGCTGCGCGCGGTCCCAGGGATCACACGCGCTACGGTCAACTACGCCACGGGCACGGCCGCGGTCGCCGGTGCGGCCTCGCTGCCAGCGCTGTTGGACGCCGTACGCGGCGCCGGCTATCAGGCCCAACCCGCCGTGCGCGGCGCGTCGGACACGGCGCCGACCGTGCACTCGGAGGCGCCACGCCGCCTGGAGGTCGCGCTCGCCCTGGTCTTCGCGGCGATCATCGCCACGCTGTCCATGAGCGGCCTCCACGTCCCGGGCTCGGGCTGGATCGAGCTTGCGTTGGCGACCGTGGTCGTCTTTTGGTTTGGCCGCGCCTCGCTCGTCGGCGCCGTACATCAGGCGCGCTTCGGTCGCGCCAACATGGACACGCTCATCGCGCTCGGCACCGTCTCCGCCTTTGCGTATTCGACCTGGCTCCTCGTCGGGCCGTTGCTCAGCGGCGTGCCACCCGAGTCGGGGGCCTTCTGCGCCGGCTGCACCCAGGTGCACCTGCACTTCGAGTCGGCGGCCGTCATCGTCGCCTTCACGCTGCTAGGTCGCGCGGTCGAGCACAGCGCCCGGTCGCGCACCCGCTCCGCCTTGGACGCGCTCGCCGCGCTGGCTCCGCAGACGGCTCACCGATGGCGCGCGGACGGCACGTTGGAGGACGTCGCTGCCGCGTCGCTCGTCGTCGACGACCGCGTCCTCGTCCGCCCCGGCGAGACGGTCCCGGCCGACGGCGTGGTCTGGAGCGGAGAGGCGCGCGTCGACGAGTCGCTCGTCACGGGCGAGTCCCGCCCGGCAAAGCGTGCCGTCGGGGAGCCCGTCTACGCAGCCACGCTGGCCCTGGGCTCGGCACCCTTCGAGGTGCGCGTCCGCGAGACCGGAGAGGGAACGCTGTTGTCCCACCTGCTGCTGCTCGTGGCGCAGGCAGAGGCCAGTCGGGCTCCCGTGCAACGTCTGGCCGACCAGGTCAGCGGCTGGTTCGTGCCCGTCGTTCTGGTGCTCGCGGCCGCCGTGGCCCTGGTCTCGGGGCTCGAGCCCGCGGTCGCGGTGCTGGTCGTCGCCTGTCCCTGCGCGCTCGGTCTGGCCACGCCCGCCGCACTCTCGGTGGCGCTTGGCCGCGCAGCTCGGTCCGGCGTCCTCTTTCGCGATGCCGCGGCGCTGGAGCGCCTGGGTCGCAGTCCGAACGCCTCACCGCTCACGGTGGTCCTCGACAAGACGGGCACCATCACGCAGGGCAAGCCGTCCGTCGTCGAGGTGCAGGTGCTTCCGGGCGCCGACTCCGCCGACGTGCTCTCGCTCGCCGGCACGCTGGAGCTCTACAGCGACCATCCTCTCGCCACCGCGCTCCGGGCACACGCCGAGGCCGCGGGCGCACCCATGGCCGACCTGCGCAACGTCGAGGTCGTGCGCGGCGAAGGCGTCGTCGGAGCACGCGCCGACGAGACCCGCGTCGCCATCGGCAGCAGCGACCTCTTGGCGCGCCTCGGGGTCCCCATCCCGCCGCAGCTCTCGGCAGGCGCAGGTGCCGAGACGCGGGTCCTCCTGGCCGTGGGCGATACGGCGGTCGCGCAGTTCTTGCTGTCGGATCCACCCAAGTCCGAAGCCGCCGCAGCGCTGGCAGCGCTGCGCTCACTCGGCGCGCGCCTCGTGCTCCTGACCGGGGACGACGAACGTACGGCGCAGGCCATCGCGCGCCAGGTCGGTGGCTTCGATGCGGTCCACGCGGGCGTCAAGCCCGCCGGCAAGGTCGCCGTCGTCCAATCGCTCGACGACCAGGCCCGCACCCTCGTCATGGTCGGCGATGGCTCGAACGACGCCCCTGCGCTGGCCGCCGCGCACGTAGGCATCGCGCTCGGCACAGGGACCGAGGCGGCCATGTCCGCGGCTCCAGTCACGGTGCTCCACGGTGAGCTGCGCGGCGTCGTCTTCGCGGTTCGACTCGCGCGGCAGACGCGCACGATCATCGTCCAGAACCTGGCCTGGGCCTTTGGCTACAACGCCGTCGCCATCCCGCTCGCGGCTCTAGGCATGCTGCACCCGACCGTGGCGGCGCTCGCCATGTCGTTCTCGAGCGTCGCCGTCGTGGCCAACGCGCTCCGACTGCGAGGACGGCGCCGGCCGCATCTCCAAGCCGCTGCGGAAGTGGCCTCGCCGACAATGGCGTGATAGCGTCTCCCGCCGTGAACGCTACGTCCACACGCAAGCCCAGCCACGTCTTTACGGCCTTTCTGATTGCGGGCCTCGTCCTGTCGCTCCTGGCGCTCTACTGGATATTCCTGCGAGCGCCCACAGAAGCCATGATGGGTATCGTCCAGAAGATCTTCTACTTCCACGTGCCGGCCGCGATCTGCATGCAGACGCTGTTCTTCCTCTGCGCCGGCGCCAGCGCGTGGGTGCTCATCAAGGACAGCGATCGCGCCGACCGACTGGCTCACGCAGCGGCCGAGGTCGGCGTGCTCATGGCGGCGTTCGTGCTCATCACGGGGCCCCTGTGGGCGCGCAAGGCCTGGGGTCACTACTGGGAGTGGGAGCCGCGCCTTACGCTCACGATGGTCGTCCTGTTCATGTACGTCGCCTACCTCGCGCTTCGCAGCTTCACCGGCGGCGCAGGCCACGGAGACGCGACGCGCCGCATCGCCGCCGGGCTCGCCATCGCGGGCGCGCCGGGGGTCTACCTAGTCAAGATCGCTGTCGAGAAGTGGCGTGGCACGCATCCGCGCGTGATCTGGTCGGGCGGGCTGCAGGACCCGGACATGCTGACAGCGTTTCTGTTGGGCATCGGTGCCTTCGTTTGCATTACCGTGTCCCTCGTGTGGATGCGCACACGCCTGCGGGCCACCGAGGACGCCGCGGAGGGGCTGCTGCTCGACCTGATCGAGCGCGACATCGTCGAGGAGCGAACATGATCGGTCGTACTTTTCGCGCGGTGGTGGCACTCGTGCTCACCCTCGGCGCGCTCTGGGCTCCGGGGGCCATGGCCGCCGAGGACGGCGGGACCGAGCCCACGCAGTTCGTCGCCGCGACGCATCAGGAGAAGATCGACGGCGGTCCGTTTCTGCTCGCGGCATACGCGGTCATCTGGGCCGGACTGTTTCTCTATCTGTGGTCGCTCCAGCGGCGCCAGGCCAAACTCGAGTCGGACGTCGCCACGCTGCGTGACGCGCTCACGCGCTATGACGCCGGCAAGGGCGCAGGACCAAAAGCATGACGTCCGACCACGTCATCTTCATCCCCGCCATCCTCCTCGTCGGGTTCGTCCTGGGGTTCGTCTATGGACGCCGGTCGTTGCTGGCGCAGATCGAGGCGGAGCGCGAGGCGATGCGCCGTCGCAAGGAGCGCCGCAAAGCCGAGGACGCGGCAGACGCTAAAGCTTGATGTCCGACATCGAGCGCGGCTTGGCGGGCTTGCCATCGCTGCGCTTGGCGCGCATGGGCTCGAGCCGCACCTTGAGCTCGTTGCTCTTGATGGGCTGCGGTGCCTTGGCGAGCTGCGCCTGGCGGTCCTCCGGCTTCTCCTTCGGCCGATTCACCAGCACGACCTGACGCGTCTGGACCACGCCAACCGTGCGCTTCTCGGTCGGCGGTCGCTCGTTGCTCGTTGCTTCATCTGCCATGGGAGCCTCCTTCGCGAGAGCATAGCACGCG
Organism: Pseudomonadota bacterium; assembly: GCA_005776585.1. Taxonomy (GTDB): domain Bacteria; phylum Myxococcota_A; class UBA9042; genus SXOX01. The sequence goes on from SXOX01000308.1 coordinate 17,552, forward strand.
CGCCGCGGTGACCGACTGCTTTCGACGTCACCAACTGCGCAAGACGGCAACGCGCACCGTGGCGTGGCTCGATTTCCTTGCCGCCGGCGGGCTCCTGCGATAGAAGCCGCCGCCATGACGCTTCCCGAATCGCTCCTCGATCCCCAGCGCCGGCCCGACGTCGTGCGTGACTGTGTGGCGCTCGTCGACTCCGAGGTCGAGCGCAAGTCCGGCATCAGCGGCTTCGCCATCAAGCAGGGCTACAAGGTCGTCAAGAAGCTCGACCACGGCCACATGGTGCCGAAGGCCGTCAACGACCTCTTGCCGGACTTCGCCGCCGCGCTCGAGCCCATGCACGCGCGCTTTCGGGCCGACGGGCGCGGCACCTTCGCGAGCTTCATGCTCGGCAAGGAGCCCGAGGCCGCCGACTCACTGCTTGCCGTCACCGACGGCAAGGCCCAGCACGCCAAGAACGCGGTGCTGAAGGGCATCTACAATCAGCTGCGCCCCACCGCCAAGCGCAACCTCGAGGCCTCCGTCGGTGCCCTGGCCGGGGTCATCGATCGCTACGCGAAGTAGCGCGGCGCCTCACTCCAACGTCCATCCGGCAGGCAGCACGCCGGGCGTCAAATCGACTGTGGCCGAGGCTCGCAGCGCGTCGACGTAGCGGCGCCGCTCGGCTTCGAGGACGCGCGGGCACAGCGCCGCTCGGACCTCGTCTCGAACGCCGGGAGCGTCGAGCGTCCGTTGGAGCGGGGGTCGGCGCGCCGTCACGAGCGACAGGCGCACCCCGCGCTCGTCGTCATGGACGCGGGCCTCGCCCACGGCCAACGAGGCCAGCAGTGACGACGCAGCCGCGCGCAGGGAGCTGCGACCGTTGTGGTCGACCTCGAAGGTGAAGTGCACGAGGCGAGCACCCTCCGGGGCCGTGAGGCGCGCGAGATCCTCGACATCGGCGGCCGTATGGACCGTGTCGGCCACGGCGCGCAGACTCTCCTCCGCCACCGTATCGATACGTCGCCGACACGTGAGCTCCGTCGCCGGGTCCGGGCCCTCTCCGCACAGCAAACGCAGCTCTGTGACGTCGATGAGCGTCCCGTGCTCGAACGAGGGCCGCATCATCGAATACATTGTCGTGAAGTCGCGCTCGGTGAGGTTGCCACAGACGACGCGCTCCGAGCGTGCGCTCTCCAGGTACCGGCGCGCGAGCTCGGGGCCGCGCGACTCCGAGTGCCGCGCCGCATATCCGGTCGCCTCCGCTTCTTGGAGCAGCAGCGCCTCCGCGACCAACTGCGACAGCAGGACTCTGGGCGCCGCGGTGGGCTGCTGCTTTCGGAGGCGTTCCACCTCCGAGCGACGCACGACCCGTCGATTGACGGTCACCGCGACAGGATCCTCCGGAACGACGGCGGGGACGACTCCCACGCCTACATCCACGCTCGGCTCTCGAGATTTCGGGGGCGGCGGCGCCTGGCAGGCGGCGAGCGCGCCGATGAGGAGCCAGTGGACCCGCGTCACGCCTGGGCTGCGACGCGAGCCACCACCTCGCCGAGCTCCGGAAAGCGCTGCTCCTCGTGCTTGCTGAAGATGCGAATGCCATTGACCCACACGTCGAAGATGCCCTTCTGGCCCTTCACGAGGGTCACGCGCACGCCGTAGGTCCGATCCAGCTCGGCCGCGAGACTCGCAGCCCGGGGCAAGTAGTTTCAAACGTTGCAGTATTCGATGCGGATGTCAGTCGGGCTCATGGGGCCTCCAAGGTGAGTCGCGCGATTGTCGGCGCGGACGAACGTTAGGCCGCGCGTCTGGCGCCGCAAGGCTGCGACGCTACTTCCCGGTGGGTGAGGGGCAGGTCGGCCCATCGGCGGTCTCGAAGCGCATCACCGTCACGACCTGGAACTGCGCCGAGACCACGGGGTCGCCATCGACGCTGAAGGAGTAGCGAAACGTGACCGAGCTGGCTCCGGCGTTGAGCATCAGCGCGGTCGCAAGCCGCTCCTCGCCGGCGCGCAGGAGCCCGGCCTCCGGTTGCGCGAACGTGATGTCGCGCTGGCTCGTCGTGAGCGTCCCACGGGCCGACAGCAACGAGACGGTGTCGGCGCCGATGACCAGGCTCACCTCGAGCGTCCACGGCGCGCCGGCGCCTCCGGTGAACTTCTCGAGCGAGATGTAGCTGGCCGTCGGGTCGAGGTAGCCGCACTTGACCTGTCCTTTGAGCGCGGCGAGGTCACCCTGGCTCGCAAAGTCAATGGTCTGCGACAGCTCCTCCTTGTTGGGGACGAAGTCGAGAGATGCCGTCAGCTCGGCTTGACCGCCGGTCGTCAGCGTCTGCTCGCCGCAGGCGCCAAGGACGAGGACACAGGCCAACGGGAGAGCACCCAGACCACGGGCCCGGGAGCGACCAAGAAGCAAGGGAGGGGTAATCGTCACGCAGCCAGTTCTACCACCGCGCCGCGCGCTTTGAAACGTCCGCGTCGTCGGTCACCGCTTCCGCCGCGCGTTCGCACGCGTGAGCCGCGCTCGACAAGTGGCGCGTCTCGGTCGCGTGTGCTATCCACGCCCCATGAGCGCGACGACCGGAATGGCAGCGTATCGACCGGGCTCGCAGGGTCGTTGGTGGCGCGCAGCGGTCGCGCCCCGTTCGCGACACGCGTTGCTCGTCCTGGCGGCGTGCGCCGGCCTCATCGGTTGCAAGACCGAGAACCTGCCCATCACGTCCGCTGGAGTGACCATCGGCGAGACGCTCACGGTCCCCGAGACGCAGGCCAAGCAGCCCTTCACCGTAACGTTCGAGCCCACGGCCTCGGGCACCGTGCAGGTGCGTGCCTGGTCGCTCGGACCGTTGGTCGAGGTCACGCTTACGCTGAAGGACGCCAACGGCGTGGTGGGCGGGATCAAGGACCGCGTCGGGCGGGGTACCGGCCTCCTCATCGACGGCGTCGTGGTCACGCGCGGCAAGCGCTACACACTGACCGCGGTCTGGGGGCAGGGCAAGGGCGTCGCGAGCTATCGCGTCGACGCGCTCGCTGGCGTGGAGGCGCCCAGTCAGCCGGATCTGAGCAAGGACGGCACGCTGGCCGTAGCGCGCTCAGGCCACACGGCGACCCGGCTTCCCGACGGGACGGTGCTGGTCACGGGCGGCATCGCTCCGTCCGATGAGGGAGGTCTCGCACCCACGAAGGCCGCCGAGCGCGTGGATCCGGTCCTCGGGACCTCAGTCGCCGCATCTCCCCTCGAGCAGGCGCGCACCGCCCATGCCGCCGTGCTGCTCGATGCGAGCGCCGGTGACGCCGCGGGCAAGGTGCTGATCGTGGGCGGTCTCGGCCCCACGGGCGATGCGTTGGCGACCTATGAGCTCTTCGACTCCAAGACGGGCACGTTCGCCGGGGGCAGCCTCCCCGAGGGGCGGGCGCATCACGCGCTACTGCCCGTCAAGGACATCGGCACGCCCACCTTTCTCGGCGGCAAGGTCCTCATCGTCGGCGGCGAGCGCACGCGCGGCCTAACGCAGCACGTCCTCACGCTCAATCAGCAGACGGGCGAGGTCGAGGGCAAGTACCGCGAGATCGACGAGAACCCGCGCCAGCTCCTGTTCTTCGACCCGGCCACGGGCGGGGTCCAGGGGCCGAGCAACCTCGTCTTGGAGCGCGGTCGCGTGCGTCCTGGCGTCGTGCAGGTCGGCTCGCGCGTGCTCATCATTGGCGGCGGCGTAGATGCGCTCCCCAGTCGCCCTGGCTGCACGCAGCGAGATGACAACGTCTGCTTTTGTAGCGCCGGTGGGGTGAACCTGTGCACGGAGCTCAACTGCCCGAAGACGGCGACCTTCTCGGAGTGCACGGCGACCAGCACCGTGCGCAAGGACCTGGCCACGGATGTCGTCGAGGTCTATGAGCTGGCAAGCAAGGGTGACGCGGCGGTCACGGTGCTCCGAGACGCCTTCGGCGCGCAGGCCAAGCTTCAACGCCCCCGCGTGGGGCCCGCGGTGCATGCGATGGACGACGGCCGGGTCTTCGTCGCGGGTGGCGCGACCGCCTTCCTGCCGAGCTTCCGGCCGAACGAGTACGGGCTGCCCGAGACCCCGGTCGTCGTTGGCGAGGTCGAGATGCTGGATCCCACCGACGGGCAGTTTCACATCCTGGCGCCGCTCGCTGTGCCGCGCGCCTATGGCGCCCTCGTCCAGGCCACCGACGCACTGCTGCTCGTCGGCGGTGAGCGTGGCCCCGCAATCGAACGGAGCGGCGTCCCGCTGGTCGAACGCCTCGACACCTCGAAGCGCCAGTTTCTCATCGACGCGACCTTCCTCGACTTGCCCATGGGGGCCACCGTGACGGTGGTCCGTGGCGACAATGGCCTCCTGGCAATCGGCGGAGAGACCGCCGAGGGCACGCCGTCGAACCGCTTTCGGCTGGTGATGCGCCTGCCTCCCGCGTTCAATCCCGTTGGCGGGAGCGCGGACGCGACGACGACCACCGACATCACGGGCGATGCCTCATCGGATCCGTGATGGCTTCTTTCACTCAGGTGTCACTCAGGAACACATGCCAGAACAGTGGGTATGAGATGCGCATGACCCCCAAGCTCGAATTCGCCGCCCGCCGCCGTTGGCTCGCGACGTTGCTCGTGACCGGCCTCGCCGCGTCGGTCCTCTCGGCCTCGCGCGCCGACGCCCAGGCGATCCAGATCGCGTTCGTCCTCGACACGGACAAGACCTTCGACCAGTACAAGCTCGGCGACGCCGCGAAGGCCATCCTCGAGAAGCTTGGGGTCGGCGGCGTCCAGGACCTCGCGGGAGCCATTTCGATCGACGGCAAAAAAGGGAACGAGACGTTTCTGCCGGTGACCGACGACAAGAGTCGCGGTGACGCCGTGCGCTCCGTCATGACCAAGGGCAAGGCCAAGCTGTCGAAGCGGGACCTCACGGCCGCGCTCGACAAGGCCTACAACGAGTACCTGGGGCAGTTCCCACCGGCGCCGCGTGTGATTATCGTCATGACCGCGGGGAAGAACGACGGCAACGCGGCAGAGCTCGACACGATCGCGCAGTCGATGAAGGGCGCCACGGCGGGCAATGGCGCCGTCGTGTTCGCAGTCGCCTTGGGGGCAGACGCCGACAAGGCCATGCTGGGCAAGCTGGCCGCGAGCACTGGCGGCATTCTGCACGAGGCCGCGGATGCCGGCGCGCTGGCGGCGAGCGTCATGCCCGAGATCCTCAAGAACGTGGAGCGCGCGCGCCAAGGGCTGCCGCCGATGGGTGCCGCGGCCCCGACGCCGCCACCGCCCGCAGACGCCAAGCCGGGCGAGGCCAAGCCGGGCGACAGCAAGCCCGCCGACAGCAAGCCGGGCGAGGCCAAGCCCACGGACGCCAAGCCGGGCGACAGCAAGCCCGCCGACAGCAAGCCAGGCGAGCCCAAGCCGGGTGACGATCAAGCCAAGAAGGACGCGGATAAGAAGAAGGCCGACGAGAAGAAGAAGGCCGATGACAAGAAGAAGGCCGAGGAGAAGAAGAAGGCCGAAGAGAAGCGCAAGAAGGAAGAAGAGGCCAAGAAGAAGGACGACAAGGGCGACAAAGAAGAAGAGGAGCCCGAGGAGGCCGAGGAGAGGGAGAAGCCGGCCGAGGAGGCGGCACCCGTTGCGCTGCCCCTGACGGCGCGGCCGTGGTTCCGGTGGACCATCTATGGTGTTTCGGGCCTGTTCTCGCTGCTGATTCTGCTGTGGGTCATCAAGAAAGTGCGCGCGCGGCGCGGCGGCGACGAGGACGAAGCCGAAGCGGAGGCGGGACCCAAGGGAGACTTCGACGCCGGCGACTATTTTGGTGGCAGTGGCGGCGGCGGCAAGGCGCCAGCCAAGGGCGCGCCGGCGGCCAAGGGGCGTGCGGCCCCGGCGGCCACGGCGAAGGCGCGCTTCGTGCCCATCACGGGGACGACTGCGAGCTTCGAGCTCGAGTCCACGACGGAGCTCTTCACCATTGGTCGCAAGCCCGCCAATCAGCTGTCGCTGCCAGACGCAGGCGTCTCGGGCTTCCACGCCGAGCTGCGCTGGGAGGGTGGGCGCCTCAAGCTCGTCGACAAGGGCAGCACGAACGGGACGTTCGTCAATGACGACCGCATCCAAGAGCGCACGCTCAAGTCGGGCGACGTCATCCGCTTTGACAAGATCGCGTTCCGCGTCGGCGGACAGACCGAGGTGCCCAAGGGCGGCGAGGACGAGGGCGGCGTGTCGGACAAGACCTCGATGTACGCCCAGGAGCAGCCCAAGGAAGAGGAGATCGAGGCCACGACCATGCTCAAGGGCGGCATGGCGGAGCTGGCCGAGCTCGGCATCAAGAACTGCCTGAAGCACAAGACGCGCATCGCGCAGCGCCTATGTGACGTGTGCACGCGCCCCTATTGCTCGGAGTGCCTCACACGCGTCCAGGGCCAGTTCATGTGTCCGCGGTGTCGTCCCGGCGCCGAGGCGGCCTAGCCGCTGCGCTTTCGGCTCAGTCGCGCCGGTGCGCGACGACCTGGACGAGATACGTGAGCCACAAGACGTGCCGTGCCAGGCTCTGGCGCGACGTCAGCTCCTTCTCCGACTCGGGCGCGAAATAGCCCGTGCCCAGATTCGCCACGGGGATGCCGCGCGTCAGGAACGGATCGACCCCGGTTCCGCCGCGCATCGGGATGTGCTTGGGCTGAACCCCGAGCGGCTCGAGCGCGCGCGTGGCCCAGGTCACGAGCTCGGGGAAGGGCGCGAGCGCTGGGCCCATGTTGACGTACTGCTGCCGAACCTCGACCGCCGGACGCTCCGGGTCGTGCTTGGCCAGCCGGCGGATCTCCGCCTCGCGGGCGTGCAGCGCAGGCTCCGAGAAGTCGCGGATGCGGTAGTCGAGCGTGGTCTCCTCGTCGGACTGACGCACGAAGTGCGGATTGGAGTAGCCCTGATACCCGCCACTGTCCTCTGGCAGCTTGGGCCGCTCACCCTCGGACATCAGAAAGCGCTGCACGTGCCGCACGACGAGCTCGGGCGTGACGTCGAGGTCCTGCCGCGTGTCGACGGGCGTCTGCTCTCCGACGAGCTCCAAGGCCGCGCCACGCCAGGCATGCGGCGCCAACACGGCCGCCAGCGCCTCGAGGCCCGCCGTGAGCTGCGCCCCGGCGTGCTCCGCCGTTGGCCCATAGCCGACGAGGCTGGCGGTGGCGTGGACCTCGGCGTTGGGATCGGAAGCCGCGGCGACGAGCCGCAGACCCGAGGTCTCGCTCGGTGCCGTTGCCGGCCACGCGCGCGCGAGCACGGTCAGCGCATTGAGGTGGCCCTCGTCTTTGGCCGTGGCCCCGTGGGTCTTGACGCCGTGGATGCGGACGTCCGCCCGCAGCGCGACGCCGGGGACTGTCGCAGTGTGACGACGGAACGTGATGCGCGCACGCGACGCGTTGAAGTTCTCCGTCTCGATCTCGAAGGGGGCGAGGCCGTCGATGGTGTAGCCGTAGTTCACGCCGAGCGCAGAGAGCGAGTCGGCGAGGCCCTCGACGGCCGCCATGCGCCCGATCTCCTCGTCGGGGCGAAAGACCAGGAAGACGTCGCCATGCGGGATGTCCGGGTTGGTGGCGAGTACCTGCGCGAGCGTGACCACCTCCGCGAGACCGACCTTGTCGTCGAAGCCGACGGGCGCGCGCCCTGGTCCGTGGAGCACGTCATCGCCGACGAACTCCCGCGTCGCGGGGTAGCGCTCGGCAGACACGTGCAAACGAGCGTTGCTCGGGTAGCGCACCTCGGTGCCATCCCAGGCGCGCGTGACCTCGAGCCGAGGCACGGCCTCCGTCCCCTCCGCGGTGTCGAGGTGCACCATGAGCGCGAGCTTGGGCGCCATGTCCGACGTGTTGCGCGGCAGGTGCACGAGCAGGTTGGCGCAGGCGTCCTCGGTGCACTCGACGTCTGGGTCCAGGTCCGTGAACACCGCGCGGAGCCACGCCGACACCTCGCGCTGTCCCGGCGTGCTGGGGATGGTCGGGCTCTCGTCGCGGCTCTGGGACTCGATCGCGATGGCCTGGGAGAGATTGGCCGTAGCCCAGGCCGCAAGCGTCTCGAAGGACTGCTTCGGCGCGACGAGGGCAGGGAAGGGCGCAGGCGTCATGGGCATGGTGAAGCTCCGGTCGAGACGAGCGGCGTGTGGTTCAGAAGGTCGGTGTAATGCGCCTGGATGGTGTCGAGCTTGACGCGATTCAAGAAGCCCGAATACGCGAGGTAGGCGACGAGGAAGCGCAGATCCGCCGCCCACGGTGGCAGATGGACGGGCAGCCGGCAGAGACCCTCGGCTGCCAGGTGGCACAGCGCGGGGATGTCCTCGATGTCGAGCTTGCCGCAGAAGAGCAGCCGCAGGCAGTCGGTGCGCTCCTGCCGAACGACCGAGCGCAGGAAGTTGTGAACGCGCAGCAGACCGTCGAGGTATACGCCGTCCTTTGTGAATGGCGCGCCACCCGTCAGCACCCCGCCGCGCATGACGCGTCGTGCGTTCTCGAAGGCCTGATCGGGCTCGCCTTGCGAACGCTCGAGAAACCAGCGGTAGAGCTCAAGGAAGTCCGCGCCATCGATCGACATCTGGATGGCGAGCACGCGGTCGCTCAGGCGGCGCAGGCGCGCGGGATCGATGGCACCCGTGATGAACTCGGCAAAGACGGCCAGCCCCTCCTGCGTGCGGGTCGTGCCGGGGTGCGCGGCGCCGAGGATTGGCAAATCGCGCTGCGCACGGCCGTTCAGCGACGTGACGACGTGAACGAAGGCCTCATGCTGGACGAGATAGTGCCAGTCCCGATCGGAGAAGCAGGCCCCGCGTCGCAGCCGAATGGAGCGCGGGCCGGCGAGCGCGTTGGCGGAGAGGTCGTCGACTACCGACACGTCCGGCGCGTCGTCGCCGAGATGCCGCTGCACGACGCTCCGAATCCGTGTGGCGACGTCGTCGGCGAGGTGGCACGCTGGCGCCGGTGCGCCGAGAAAGCCGTGATCGAGGCCCGAGAGGACATCGTCGAGCTCCTTGGCCATGACGAGCGACGTGGAGCTCTGGTCCTGGAGCCGATCGGTCGGCCGACCGTAGAGCCGCGCCGAGTGCGCGTGGAACGCATCCGTGCCCACGGACGCGAGCATGAGCGCTCCGGCTTCGATCGCCTCGGCCTGCCGCTGAAGCCACGCATCGATGGGGTCGTCCGCCGTGCGAATCGACCGACGCGCCTCCGCCACGGCAGCCAGCGTCGACGTGGGATCCAGCGGCTCGTAGCGCGGCACGGGAAGCTCGCGGGCGCCACGCTCGAAGAAGCGGGCGCGAACCTCGGGACCCCAGGACAGCGTCCGAAGCACGCGCACCGGACGCTCGGCGTCGCGCAGCAGCGCGGCCGCGCGGCGCAACCTTTCGTGGTCACGAGCTCGTACCGGCGCCGGGGTGGACATGCGCAGACCTTCGCGTGCGCCGCGAGGCCTGTCAAACGCGGTGGGAGCGCTGGAGGCTAGATCTCCGAGAGGATGGCGTCGCGCCGTTGAGCAAACGTCGCGTCGTCGATCAGGCCCTCGCCGTGGAGCGCCTTGAGCTGCTTGAGGCGGTCACCGACGCTCGCGCCCGCGGGTGCCGCTGCGGCTGCCGGGGCTGCGGCCTGCGGTTGCTGGGGCGCGAACATGCCGCCCATGGCGCCCGCCATCATGTTGCCGATGCCCATCGACGCACCGAAGCCCGCTCCCAGGCCGGCCATGCCGTTCTGGTTCTGGGCCGCGTCCCGGATGGCCTGCGCCGACTGGTACTGCGCGAACTGCTGCATGTTGCCGATGGCGCCCATGCTCGTGCGCTGATCGATCGCCTTCTCCACCTCGGGCGGCAGCGAGATGTTCTCGATGAGGAACTTGGACAAGCGGAGGCCCAGCGTCTGGAACTCCGGGTCCATGCGATCTTTGCACTGCTGCGCGATGGACTCGTAGTTGCCCGCCAGGTCGAGCACGGGGACCTTGAGCTGGCCGAGCGTGGTCGTGAACGCTGACAGCAGCGTGCGGCGGAGCTGACCCTCGATCTCCTCGGTCGAGAAGTTGCCGTCGGTGCCCACGATCTGGCGGATGAACGTGGCCACGTTGTCGGAGTCCACCCGAATCGCGTAGCCGCCGAAGGCCCGCACGCGCACGATGCCGAAGTCCGCGTCGCGCAACGTGATGGGGTTGAGCGTGCCCCACTTCATGTCGGTGTACTGCTTTGTGTTGACGAAGTAGACCTCGCACTTGAAGGGCGACTCGAAGCCGTACTTCCAGCCCTTGAGCGTGGAGAGCACCGGGATGTTCTGCGTGGTCAGCGAGTAGATGCCGGGCTTGAAGATGTCGCCCATCTGGCCTTCATAGATGAAGACCGCCATCTGCCCTTCGCGCACGACGAGCTTGGCGCCATTCTTGATCTCGTTGTTGTGGCGGGGGAAGCGCCAAACGAGCGTGTCGTTCGTGTCATCGAGCCACTCGATGATGTCGATGAACTGACCCTTCATCCAGCTGATCAGACCCATGCTGCTTCTCCTTCCACGTGCGTCGAGCGCACCTTAGTTCACGGTCTTTGCGAGCTCGCGTGCCGTCTCCAGCACCAGCGCACTCTCCTGCTTCAATCGCTCTTCGAGGTCGCCGCCGCTGCCCGACATCGTGAGGTCGAGCTTGTCGACGGCGGCGCTCGCCTCTTCCGCCGCGGTCGCGAGCCGCGTCAATGCGCTTCGCCGCGCCTCGCGCTCCGGCGCCTGAGTCGTCTTCGTCCAGGCCTCGGCGTTCGTTACGGCCGCGAGCACCAACTCCACCGCGGCCTTTCCCATTCCGCCCTCGAGGCCGCCGGCGCCGAGCGCGACGAGGTCCCCATCGCGCGAGAGCCGCGTGAGTACCGCGAAGCCGCCAGCGATGGCCCGGCTGGCGAGCTCTCGCACGTCCGCCGGGAGTGTAGGGGCCACGGCCGCAAAACGAAGCGGCGCGCTCTGCAGCGCGGGTGGCAGCGCAGGTGCGATGGGTGCGGCCCCGAGGACCGGCTGCTTCTTGCCGGCGTTCATGACGCCCAGCCCGGTCGCCGCTGCGGTTCCGAGCAGAAGGCCGTAGGTCCAGTCCCACGCAAACCCGAGAACAGCGCCGCCAAGCATGGCAAGCAGCGGCAGCCCGTGGCGAAACGCGCCGGCGGCGCCAAGCGACGCGACGGGACCCCGGACGACTGCGGCCGCCGTGGCTTGTTTGCCCAGGCCTTGCGCCAGCGCCTCGGCGATGGGCTTCGTGAGCCCGCCCGTGACGCGAACGCGCGACTCGGCGAGCAGCGCGTCCTTGCCGCGCGGATCGAAGTCCGCCAGGAGCGATTCGAGCTGCGCAAGCGCCTTATCGCGGAAGTTCTTGGACGGGATGGGCCCGATCTCGACGGCCCACTCGGCGTCGTCGGAGGCCTCCTGATACAGCGCGAGACCGCCGCAGGCGAGACACACGGACAGCGGCGGCGCGACCGGACGGCCGCAGGCGAGACAGGGGCGAGCTTTGGACGTCACTCGGGTTACGCGAGCGACGCGCCCTGCACGTGAGCAGCGACGGCGTCGTACCCTCCCGGAATGTTGAACGCGCGCGCAATCCACCCGATGGTGTCGCGCTCGTTCTCGCTGACCTCGCCGTCCACCTGCACGAGCAGCAGCGCCGACTGGAGGAACAGCGAGCGGAGCCACGTAGACTCCAGCGCCGCGTACGCCTGCGCCGGATCGAAGTAGAGGAACGGCAGCTTCGCGGCGAGCTCGCCCGCGCCCGTGTCGGTCAGAAACTCACGGATGAGCTCGACCTCCTTCTCGTGAATCTCGTCACATGCGGCGATTTGGTAGAGGCCCGCGGCAAAGGCCTCGATCTGGGGGCGGGTGAGGGTGAAGTCGTCGTTTGGCTGGCTCATGCTCTGCTCCTCGGAATCGGCGGCCAAGTATAGGGGCCCTTCCCCGACCGTCAACCAGCGCTTATCCTGCGCGTCCATCGGGAGCCGCCATGCCGAGTTTCGTCCGTCCCAAGGTCCTCTGTCTGGTCGCCGTCGTCGGGCTGACCGCGACGAGCGGCGCCGCTCCACCGACGCGCGTGCGCGGCGAGGCGCTCGTGGCCACGATGGCCGCCTTTCGCAGCCGCGCGGTCGTGCTCCCGGGGCTCGACGACGGCCTGTCGCTCCCGGTCGTGCGTCTCGGGCTCGACGTCACGACGCGCGCCTGGCTCGCGCTACGGGTCGCACCGGCGGTCGACTCGAACGGCTCGCTCGGGCCCACCGTCGCGTACGCTGACTTTCGACCGGCGACCGGCCTCGCGCTGCGGGTCGGTCGGTGGGGCCTCGACGCCGCCGCCGCCATCGAGGCGCGCCCCTTCGCGGACGCGACGTTGGGCACCGAGCGCTTCCTCGGCGGCCTCGGCCTCATCGATCACGGCCTCGGCGCCACCTACGTCGCGCCCATCCCCGGTGCACCGCTCACGCTCTCGGTCGCCGCACTCTCGGGCTCCGGTGGGCGCAGCTTCGGTCCGGTCGGCGGTGTGGGCACTGGGGCCGGCTTCTTCAAGCGGCTCACCTATGTCACGGCCGTCGGTGTGGACCTCGGCCCTTTGCTTGGCTCTGGACGCACGCTCGCGCTCGGCTTCCGCTTCCTGACCGGCATCAACGCGACGGGGCCGGCCAACCGCACCGATCTGCTGGGTGTCGATGTGCGGCTCGACACCGACGCCGGCCCCGTGCGGGTCTTTGCGGAGGTCGAGTACCTCGCGCGCCGGCTGAGCGTCCCGTTCGCGCTCGACGTCGAGGGTGCGCTCTCCATCGGAGCCGGCGTCTCGTGGCGTGGTCTCGAGGCCGGGCTGCGCGCGGACCTGCTGGGCCTCCCCGCTCCGCCGCCATCCGCTGGGCTGCGCTGGCGCACGTCGGTCGCAGTCGGCTATCGCGTGGACCCGCTCACGGTGTTGCGGCTCCAGTACGCGGCGCGCACCGACGTCGAGGACGATCGCGGACGCGAGATCAAGACGCTCATCGGCCACGAGGTGCTGTTGTCGGCCATCGTCGGCTTCCAAGGTCCGCTCGGCGGTGGACGCGAGCCACGGCCGGCCAGGCTCTCGCCCAAGCGGCTCCCGCGCGCCCGACACGACGCCGGACCGCTTCTGGCCGAGGCCAAGGACGACCTCGCGGGCGCCATGACGCTCCTCGAGGCCGGCCGTCCCGGTCCATCACTCCGCCTCGCGGTCCGTGCCGGGCAAGCCGCCGTCATGGCGGTCGCGCGCCACCGGAGTGTCCCCCTCGACGATCGCCCGCTCCTGCCTTTGCTCCGCGCGCTGATTCAGGCGGGGGCGACGCCGTCGGAGTCCACCCAAGCCGCCGTCCGTGGGCTTACGCGCGGCGAGGCCATCCTCGATTCGCCCGCCGGAGCCGAGGCCATCGACACGGGCGCCGCACGACAATCGGCGTTGGACGCACGCGAGCTCGTCGCGTGGGCCGAGCTGGAGCTGCTCCCGCCCTCCAAATCCCGTTGACGCGGAGCCCTTCGGCCGACATAGTCCGCCCGCCATGGCGACCGATCCCCGACACACACAGCACCCGTTGCGGCTCGGGACGCTCGACTGCCTGAACCGCTTCATGGTCGCGCCGATGTGCGACGTGACGAGCTGGCCCTATCGCAAGCTCTGCCGGGATCACGGCTGCGGCCTGCTGTTCACCGAGATGATCTCGTCGGTCGGCCTCGCGCACTCCGGCGAGCGCACCCTCAAGATGATGGAGTTCGACCCGGAGGAGGCGCCGGTCGCGGTGCAGATCTCGGGCTGCGCGGTCGAGCACATGGAGACCGCCGCGCGCATGGTCCAGGACTACGGCGCGTCCATGCTGAACGTGAACTGCGGCTGCCCCGTCAAGAAGGTCATCCAAGGCGGCTCGGGCGCGGCGCTGCTGCGCGATCTGGGGCTGCTCACGCAGATCTGCCACCGCCTGAGAAAAGTGCTCACCATCCCGTTCACCATCAAGGTGCGCGCGGGTTGGGACGCAAACAGCGTCAACGCCATCGAGGTCGGACGCATCGCGGAGGGGGAGGGGCTCGACGGCCTCATGATCCATGCGCGGACGCGTGTTCAGCTCTACGAGGGCAAGGCCGACTGGTCACTCATCAAGCGCCTGAAGGAGTCGGTGAGCATTCCGGTCATCGGCAACGGGGATGCCTTCGACCCGGACGATGCGCTGCGCATGCTGGAGGAGACCGGCTGTGATGGCGTCATGCTCGGGCGCGGCGCGATGGGCAACCCGTGGGTGTTTCGCGGCTGCCTCGCCTGGGAGCGGGGCCAGCGGGATGACACGTGGCGGCCCAACGTGGCCGAGCTCTACGACGGTGTGCGCGAGCACCTTGACCGCTATGTCGACTGGTCCGGCGAGCGCCTCGCCGTCATCCAGATGCGCAAGCAGCTCATCTGGTACACGCAAGGGCTCCCCGGAGCCAAGGAGCTGCGCAAGTCGCTGCCTCAGCTGAATACGCGCGGCGACATGCTGAGCACGCTCGGCCGCTTCCTGGAGACCGTGGATCCGGACCGGCCTTGGGGCACGAGTCGGCCGTCGCGAGCCGGCTTCAAGGAGGGCGACTGCGCGACGGGCTGCGAGACGCCGGCTTGACAATGCGGCGGGCTCTACCGACGGGCCTCTATGGCATCTTGGACGTGGACCTGCTCGGCGAGGCCGGGGTCATCGCGGCTGCCTCGGCGTTTCGGCCCGCTGGCGTCGTGCAGCTGCGGGCCAAAGGGCTCTCGGCGCGTCAGATGGTCGCCCTGGCACGGGAGGTCAAAGCGGCGCTCGGATCCAACGGCCCGCCGTTTCTCATCAACGATCGCGCGGACGTCGCCGCCATCGTGGGCGCTGACGGCGTGCACCTCGGCCAGGACGACATCACCCCCGCGGCGGCGCGAGCGATTCTCGGACCCGACGCGATCGTCGGGCTCTCGACGCACTCGGTCGCGCAGGCCATCACTGCTCTGGACGTGGACTACGTTGCGATTGGGCCCGTCTTCCCGACCCGAACGAAGCGCGACGCGGAGCCTGTCGTGGGTCTCGACGGCGTCCGTGCGGTTCGCGCGCAGGTGCGCTGCCCGCTCGTCGCCATCGGCGGCATCGACCTGGAGCGTGCGCCCGCAGTGCGCGCCGCAGGAGCGGATCTGGTGGCGATGATCGGCGCGCTGCTCATCGGCGACGTGCCTCGCAACGTCGCGCTCGCCCTCGAGCGCTGCCGATGAGCGAGGCGTGGACCCTTGGCCGCCTGCTCGACTGGGCAATGGACTTCCTCCGCAAGCAGGGCTCCGCTTCGCCGCGGCTGGACGCGCAGGTGCTGCTCACGCACGTCACGGGCCTCGACCGCGTCCGTCTCTATGTCGACTTCGAGCGCCCGCTCGTCGACACGGAGCTCGCGCGGTTCAAGGACCTGGTCAAGCGCCGTGCCCGCGGTGAACCCGTGGCGTACATCGTCGGCGTCAAGGAGTTCTACGGCCGCGACTTCGCCGTCGACACGCGTGTGCTCGTTCCCCGACCGGAGACCGAACTGCTGGTCGACGCGGCGAAGGCTTACCTTCGGGAGTCGTCCGAGCGGACGCGAATCGTGGACGTCGGCGTCGGCTCCGGCGCCATCGCGGTCTCGCTTGCGGCCGAGCTGCGGACCTCGCACTCCGAGCTCGTCGCCGTGGGCATCGACGCGTCGGCCGACGCGCTCGAGGTCGCCGCGCAGAATGCCGAGCGCCACGGTGTGCGCGACCGAGTCAAGCTCGTCCGCGGCCAGGGCACCGAGCCCATCAAGTCGCCGCAGTCGGTGGATGTGCTGGTGTCCAATCCTCCGTATCTCGATGCCGGGCTCATGGCGACGCTCCCCCGCGACGTGCGCGACTTCGAGCCGCATCTGGCGCTCTCGGGCGGCAGCGACGGCCTGGAGGTGCTGCGCCCGCTCATTTCCGACGCGCCGCGCGTGCTTCGAGCGGGCGGCTGGCTCGGCCTCGAGGTCGCCGGTGAGGCGCAGGCCGCGCAGGTCGTCGCGCTGCTGGAGGCGACCGGGGCCTTCGAGCCCGCGAGCGTCATCAAGGACTACGCGCAATTCGATCGGCACGTCGTGGCCCGCAGGCGGGCGGTCTAGGCGAGCGCGTCACGGCGGTGTCGCGTCCACCGCGAGCCGGGCCGCAGTGTCGGCGTTGACCAGCACCACGTGCGGCGGCAACAGCGCCGCCATGGCCAAGAACGAGTTCTCGAGCGTGAGACCGCCGTCGCTGGTCATGTCGACCCAAGTCACGGTGCCCTTGGGAGCGTCAGCGAGCCCCTGGGCCATCTGCGCGGGCGTCGGCAGAAATACGGGATCGGTGCCGCTCACGCCGCGCCAAACGCGCTCGCCAAAGACGGCCACGCAACCGCCGTCCTTGCCCGTGAGCACGCGCACCATCTGCCCCTTGGGCCACCACTCGAACGGCGGAAACAGGTAGGGCACCGCCAGCGCTTCGCGCGTTGCCAGGTGATGGACTCCGGTTGGGCG
The DNA here is from genome assembly GCA_005776585.1 of Pseudomonadota bacterium. Taxonomy (GTDB): domain Bacteria; phylum Myxococcota_A; class UBA9042; genus SXOX01. The sequence goes on from SXOX01000308.1 coordinate 34,024, forward strand.
TGGCCTGCCTCGGCGCCCGCGGCTCCGGTCGCGCGCGCGGGACGCTCCGAGTGCGCGTAGACATGACCATGCAAGTGGACTAAGTTGGTGCCATGATCGAGGTCACCATTCACGAAGCGAAAACCCAGTTGTCTCGGCTCATCAAGGCGGTTCAGGAAGGCAACGAGGTCGTCATCTCCAATCGCAATACACCCGTTGCGCGACTCGTCGCGCTCCGTGAGCCGCTCGTCACGCGCCCATTGGGGTGGGGCGGAGCGGAGGGGATGTGGATGGCAGATGACTTCGACGCGCCCCTCGACGACTTCGCCGAGTACATGTGAGCCGCCATGGCCTATCTCCTCGACACCCATACGTTCCTCTGGATGCGACATGCGCCCGACCGCCTGAGCGAGAGGGCCAGCGCCGTGTGTGGCGAGGCGGCCACTGAGCTCACCATGAGCCTCGCCAGCGCTTGGGAGATGGCGATCAAGCTCTCGATCGGAAAGCTCAGGCTGAGCGAGCCACTCCGCGACGTCCTAGTCGACGCACGTAAGAGAGGCATCACTTCGCTGGCGATCACAGAGGCTCACGTACTCCGCGTTCGCGAATTGCCGCTCCATCACCGCGATCCCTTCGACCGCATCCTCGCGGCCCAGGCACTGGAGGAAGGAATGACGTTGCTGAGCGCCGACGCCGTCTTCGACGGCTATGCGGTGCCCAGGTTGTGGTAACGCGACGTGCGTGACCGTCAGAAACGCGTCTCATGGGAGCCGCGATTTCGGGGCGCCGGTTGGCTGCACGGCCGGCTCGTTCCCGCGCTGTTCCGTCATCGGCAGGAGCGCCTGCGCCGCGGCTTCGGTGAGCCGGCGGGCGGGACAAAGGCAGGGAGGGACGCGTGCTGAAGGCCATCTCCGACGAACTCGTCAGTGACCTGGAGGGCCTTCGCTTCGGCCCGCCCGTCACGCACGTCTACAACCCGCTGGTCTACGCGCGTGCGCCGTGGGACGCCCACTGCGATCGGTACGGCGCAGGCGCACGCGAGGTCGTGATGGTCGGGCTGAATCCCGGGCCGTGGGGGTTCGCAAGAGCAGACAAAGGTCCCGGAGGGAGCCGTGGCTGCTGACATCGTCGAAAGGGTCCGTGCGGCGGCCAAGCGGCGAGTGCTCTTCCTGCCGCACGCGGTGCGCCAGATGTCACGGCCGGACAGGATGATTCAGGCGTCCGTCGTTGAGGCAGTCGTCCATGGGGGCGACCTCGTCGAGGACTACCCGAACGACGTGCGAGGGCACAGTTGCCTGCTTCTGGGTCGTGACGCGACGGGCAGGCCGATCCACGTAGTATGCTCACCCAAGGACGACTTCGTCGCCGTGATCACGGCGTACGTGCCGGACGAGGCCCAATGGGCCGACGACTTCAGGTCGAGGAGGTAGCCGATGGAGTGCGTTCACTGTCGGGGGAGAATGGAGCGTTCGGTGACCCGTTTCACCGCCGAGCGACGCGGCTACCACGTGTCGTGGGACGCCGTTCCGGCCTGGGTCTGCTCGCAATGCGGAGAGGCCTACTTCGAGACCGGCGAGGTGGAGACCATCCAACGAGCCCTCTCCGCAATCGACCACGAGACCGAGCGCATGTGCCCGGCGGCGTAACCGGGTGCCCCTGCACAGCATCACGGACGATTTCGTCGCCGACCTGGAGGGGCTCGCCTTCGATCCGCCAGTCACGCACGTCTACAGCCCGCTCGTCTACGCCCGAGCCCCCTGGGACCTCTACTGCGACAAGTACGAGCGGGGCCGCGAGGTCTTGATGGTCGGGTTGAATGCCGGAGCACCACTCGGCGTGCCAATTGCAGACGAAGGGGAGGCGGCGTGATCGACCGCCGGGAACTTTCGTCTCCCCTGACCGACGAGATGCTTGCCCCCTCATCCGCCTCCAAGCTCATCGTCCAGTTCAGGTCGAGGCTCACAGAGGAGACATGAGGGCACTCACCGAACTTCGGCGTGTCCACATCGAGACGATGAAGGGGATCAACGACATCAGCCCCCTTGCCGCCGCACCGAACCTCCGGGACTTGGTTCTCGTGGACATGGGTCATCTTGGCGCGGATGCCATCGACTGCCTCGTCGGCCATCCCACGCTCCGGACTGCCCTCGTCGCCCTCGGCAGCGTGAAGCGGAACAAGGCAGCGCAGGAGCGCCTGGGACTCCCGTCGCCCGAGGACTTCAAGGGCAACTGGAGGGACGTGTGACGATGCTGAAGACCATCACCGATGACCTTGTTCGCGACCTCGCCGGGCTCCACTTCGGCCCGCCGGTCGCCGCCGTCTACAACCCGCTCGAGTACGCGCGCGCCGCCTGGGACTTGTACTGCAACCGGTACGGGCAAGGCCCCCGCGAGGTCGTGATGGTCGGGCTGAATCCCGGACCGTTCGGTATGGCTCAAATAGGGGTTCCGTTCGGCGAGGTCGGCTCGGTCCGCGACTGGCTCGGGGTCGAGGCCCCGGTTGGCAAGCCGCCGGTCGAGCACCCGAAGCGTCCCATCCAGGGCTTTGCGTGCCAGCGCAGCGAGGTGTCCGGTGCGCGCCTCTGGGGCTGGGCTCGCGAGCGCTTCGGCACGCCGGACGCCTTCTTCCGACGCTTCTTCGTCACCAACTGGTGTCCGCTGGTCTTCATGGTCGAGAGCGGCGCCAACCTCACGCCCGACAAGCTTGCGATCGCCGAGCGCACTGGCGTGTTCACCGCGTGCGACCGCGCACTCCGACGGACGGTCGAGCACTTCCAGCCCAGGTTCGTCGTCGGTGTCGGGAAGTTCGCCGAGTCGAGGATACGGGCCGTCCTTGGCAGCCCCGAGGGTGTCGTCATCGGCTCCGTGCCGCACCCGAGCCCGGCGAGCCCGATCGCGAACAGCGGCTGGGCGAGGCTGATGGATGCCGCGTTGTCGGACCTCGGCGTGACGATGTAGACGTTCCTTGCGCTAGGCCCGCACCGCGCGCATGCGGTTGTTCTTCGGCAGGTGCTCGACCTCGGCCAGGCCCAGGGCCTCGAGCACCGGCGGCACGTACACGCCGAAGCGGCCACGCAGGCCCTTCTTGAGGCCGTACCAGCCGCCGACCGGATTGGACTCGTCGCGCCCCCAGGCCTCGACGGTGCCGGCCGGGGCGGGCTTCTGCTCGTCGGTGCCGCCCAGCGGCATCCAGTCGCCGTGTGCGAGCAACATCGCGTGCAGGTCGTCGATGGCGCGGAGCTGGTAGCGCAGCTCGGTCTTGCCGACGCGCACGACCAACGCCGGCGGGCTGAGCGCCGGATCGCGGAAGGCCTCGAACTCGGACGAGCCGGGCGGGGTGGTGAGCTGCCATGGGGATTCGCGGGTGCCGCTGCCGGTCACGTTGCTGTTGGTCATGGGGTGCCTTTCATGGTTGGGGGCCGAGGTTAGCCCCACCGGACGCCGCGGACAAGCGCTTGACCCGGTGTGTGGCCGCGACCTAGCCTCGCGCGATGCCGGGCGTTGCCAACATCACGTTTCGTCGCGCGACCGCGCTGGACGCCGAGGTGGTCAGCCGGCTGGTGAACTCCGCCTACCGCGGCGAGAGCTCCAAGGCCGGCTGGACGACCGAGGCCGCGCTCCTCGACGGGCAGCGCGTGGACGCCGAGCGCCTGCGCGAGCTCATCGCCGCCGACGACCAGGTCGTCTGGCTGGCGTTCGTCGAGGGCCGCCTCGAGGGCTGCGTGCACCTCGCGCTCGAGGCCGACGGTCGCGCGTTTCTCGGCATGCTCACGGTGGAGCCCACGCGTCAGGCGCGCGGCCTGGGCCGGCGCATGATCACGCACGCCGAGGTCTTCGTGCAGGAGGCCTGGCGCCGCGATGCGCTCTACATGACGGTGATCTCCGTTCGGGCTGAGCTCATCGCCTACTACGCGCGGCGCGGCTACCTGCCCACCGGCGAGGTCAAGGCGTTTCCCAGTCAGGAGCCCCGCTTCGGCGTGCCGCGCCGAGACGATCTCCAGCTCGTCGTCCTGCGGCGAGCGCTTCCCGGGAACGAGTAGCCGGTGTCACTGCTCGTCGCTATCCGGGGTTGGACCCCTGAGCCGTGGATCGCGCGCTTGCGCCAGCACGTCCCTCAGCTCGCCGTGGTGTCGCTCGATGACCCGTTCGACCAAGCCGCAGTGCGCTACGCCGCGACGTGGAAGCACCCACCGGGCGCGCTCGCGGGGCTGCCCAACCTGAAGGCCGTGTTCTCGCTCGGGGCCGGAGTCGACCACGTCCTGCGCGATCCGGCGCTCCCTCGGGTTCCGGTCGCACGCGTCGTCGATGCCGATCTCACCCACCGCATGGTCGAATACGTCGTCTGGCACTGCCTTGCCCTGCTGCGCCAGGCACGCCGCTACGCGCGCCAGCAGGCCGAGCACATCTGGCTCGACGATCGGGGACAGCCTTCCGCACGGGAGGTCCGCGTGGGGATCATGGGCCTGGGCGTCATGGGCGCCGCGGCGGCTCAGGCGCTCGTGGCGCTGGGCTTCGACGTGGCGGGCTGGAGCCGCACGCCGCGGACGCTCCCGCAGGTGGCGAGCTACGCGGGCCAGGCCGAGCTGCCCGCGTTCCTCGCGCGCACTGACCTGCTGGTCGTGCTCCTGCCGCACACGCCCGAGACACTCGGCATCATCTCGACTCCCTTGCTGCGCGGACTCGCCCGCGACGGACGCCTTGGCGCGCCGGCGCTCATCAACGCGGGGCGCGGCGGCCTGCAGCGTGAGGTCGACCTGCTCGCGTGTCTGGCTGACGGTACGCTCGGACACGTCGTGCTCGACGTCTTCGAGACCGAGCAGCTGCCGACCGACTCGCCGCTCTGGGACCACCCGAAGGTGACCCTCACGCCGCACAACGCCGCGGTGTCGGATCCCGACGCGATCTGCGCGCTCATCGGGCGGCAGATCGACCGGCTGGAGCGCGGACTCCCGCTCGAGCATGAGGTCGACGTCGCACGCGGGTATTGAGCCGCCTGGACGCCTACTTCAGTGGCCAGGGCGTGAGCACGTAGTCCTTGCCGCCGGCGTGGCAGCCGGTACACACCGAGGCGCCCGTCCCATCGGCGTACACCTTCCCACTGCCGTCGAGCGTGTAGCTCTCGAACCAGTACCAACCTTTGCCGCCGGCCGAGTCCGCCGCGACTTTGACCTCGACGGCCCAGCCGACGAGCGTGTTCGCGCCGTCGTAGAGCTCCTTGACCGCCGCGGCGCCGACGGGGTGCACGGCGTTCCCCGCTGCGAACGAGGCGGCGAGCGCCGAGTTGACGTAGGAGCGGACGCCCGCGCCGTGGGGACCCGTCGAGGCGTGGATGCCGCTCTCCGGCGCGAAGTCCGCGTACTTCCTCGCGTTGAGCCATGGGATGAGGGCGGCCTTGCCCATCGGGATGGCGGGCGCGACTGGCGGGACGTCGCCCGGAACGGCTGTGTCGACGGGAACCGCAGTCTCGACGGGCACCGCTGTGTCGATGGGCACCGCTGTGTCGATGGGCACCGCTGTGTCGATGGGTACCGCTGTGTCGATGGAGCTGGTCTCGTCAAGACCGCCGCTGTCCCGCGCCGCGAGGCTCGACCCGGTCGCCCCGCCGCAGCCCACCAGCAAGACACTCATCATCACCGCGCTCTTCATGGTCCCTCCTCGGTTGCCTGACCCGTACGTCCCTGGACCGATGTCGGTTACGCCTCCACCCCGCGTGACAGCCCCGAGCACGCGCGCTACGTTGGCGCTGGAGGTCACTCATGGAGAAGCCCGACGCCGCAACCATCGACTACTATGACCGCAACGTCCCGCCCGACCCGCGCGCGGTCAAGGGCCAGATGTTCGGCCATCCCTGCGCATTCGTGAACGGGCACATGTTCTACGGGACCTTTGCCGGCAGCGTCGTCATTCGGGTCGGCACCGTGCGCGCCGCTGAGCTCACACACGAGGGCCTCGTCCTCTTCGAGCCGATGGCCGGCCGTGTCTGGAAGGAGTACGTGCAGGTCACGACCGGCGCCTTGCCCGACGAGCGTGTGCTCAGGCTGGCCCAGGACGCGCTCAACCTCACCGCGCAGCTGCCGGCCAAGGTCAAGAAGGCTAAGCGCTAGCCCTCACAGTGTTGCGCCGAGCCCGCTCGTCTCGAGCAGCTTCCGGAAGTAGTACTTCGGCACGCCGTCGTGCGAGAGCATCGAGCGCTTGAACAGGACGCCATGGTCGTATTGGTCGAGCGTCCACGTCGCAAACGTCGTGTCGTGCACGAACGCGTTCGGCCCGAACCACGGCGCCACGGTCGCGGCCAGCGCCTGCGAGTCGTCCGCGGTGCCGCCGCCGTCGGTGTAGACGTCCATGAATCGCCGCGACCAGCCCGGGGTCGCGAACGAGTCGAGGTCATCCTTCAGCCAGCTCTCGAACTCCGCGCTCTTGGCGTAGAGCGAGTCGAACAACCACACCTGGCTCACCGGGAGGCCGCCCACGGTCGCGAGCGCGGCAGCGGCCGCATAGCCGCCCGAGTGCGACGCCACGACGATGGGCCCGAGGTCTCCCGGCACGAACATCGGCGGGCTCATGGTCGCGAGCACCTCGGTGACGAACGTGAGGAGGCCGTCCGGCACCCCCAGCGCGCCCGGCGCGCTCGAGGCCAGGTCGAAGGCGAGCTCCGGGCAGAGCAGGAGCGCGTTCCGCTGCGACGACTCGAGCTGCTCGATGAGCGCGAAGGCCGTGCGCGCCTTGCCCCCGGGCGTACAGGGACCGCTGGTCTTGCCCACGATGTTCGTGACGCAGTTGTTGTGCCCGTGGAGGTAGACGACGAGCGCGACCGGCGGGGTCGGGTCGAACGCGGCGGGCACGTACAGCAGCGCGCTCGGATGCGCCGGATCCTGCGGGAACGCGCCGTGGTCGAGCCACAGGAGCTGCGTGCCGGTCTTGAGGACCGGGGGCGACGGGACGTCGGGGATGTCGGGCGAGTCCACGGCGTCCAACGCATCGCCGGGTCCGAGGTCACGAGCGATGTCGGAAGGAGCGGGTGCCGAGGCATCCTTGGGCGCGCTGAGGTCCGGGAGGGCAGGGCTGGTGACGTCCGCGGCCAGCGAGGCGATGTCGGCAGTCGGTGCGTCCGACGGGACGTCCGCGGGTGCGTCGCGCGCGGTCACCGATGAGGTGCAGCCCAAGACCGCGAGGTGGCCCCACGCGAGGACCCAGTTCAAGAGTACCGCTCGCCCGCGCATCTCCGCGAGCTGTACCGCGGACGCCCGTCGGGAGTCCAGCGGCACCGTTCCAGTCCCAGCGCCCCGCGCAAGACGGTGGACCGGCCGCCTGCGCCAGGCTCGACAGACCGACCAGAACGCCGCCCAGAAGTACACCCAAGAATCGTCGCCACCCTCCTTTCAGTTCAGGCCGGCTCACGCGCAGCGTCCCTGCGTGATGAACCGGGTCACCCGACTCGCCTCAGTGCACGTGGGCGCAACGTGATCCCTCCGGTGGTTCGAGTCGAGCCGCGCGGCCGACCTGATGCGGCGGCTGCCGTGACCCACGGACTCCACGACGCTTGACGACGCGAGGACTGGCTCCTAGCGTGCCAGCATCATGACCGCCAACCCGAACCTCACCGCTCAGGACCTGTGGCCCTTGGTCCAAAAGCTGTCGCACGACGAACAGCTCATCTTGGCGCGTCTGGCCCTCTGCGCCGCGCACGACTCCACCGCAGATGGCGCGGCCTACGGGGCACACCCGCCGGCCGCCGAAGAGTTCGGCGGTTCGAGCGATGCAGGGGCCTGGGAGGCCGAGGGTTGGGCGGAGTTCTATGCAAAGGGGTGAGCTTCGCTGATACACGTATCGCGCCCCAGACAAGAAGAGAAGTTCCGTGTATCTATGCCATGACGCCGTAGGTCGTCACTGGTCGTGGGCCCAACGGAATCCTCCCATGGCCCACGGGCGACGACCACGACCATGTGGCCCGCGCGCTGGGACGCGGTGCGCGCGGGGCTCAGAAGTCAACTACTGCTTACACGTCCTGGTCATCTGGGCCAAGCTGAAGTACCAGCAGGCGCCGCATCCTGGATCGGGCGGGTTAGCGCAGTAGCTATCCCACGCGGAGTAGCACGATGCCCCGTTGCCGGGGTTTATTGCCGGTGAGACGACTCGCGCATCGTATGCCGACTTGTCACCCTCCTTGGATGCCTTGGAGCTGAAGACGTCGGTCCACGGAGAGCAGGTGGAGCCCGCGGTGGCCAACTCCTGTTGGATGGAACCGAAAGGACATGGATTGATCCAGCACGTGTTAAGCTCGAGGTAGACGTTGCTGGAGAACGTCCCGCTCGTTTTGCACACTCGCGCCTGTAGGCCCGAGCCGCTTGACGCTGCCTTGACCTCGACCTTCACGGTTACGTTTGTTCCCGAAACGTTGATCGTCTGCTGGGCCGAGACCGTTGTTGGCGTCCAATACGTCGACACAGAGCACGTGGGGATCTTCGTGCAAGAAGGATAGTTCTCGTAGCCCGACGCACACGAGCCGCAGCTGGAACCTGCGTAGCTCGAGTAGCACGAGCACGTTCCATTGGAACACGTGCCGTGCCCGTTGCAGTCGCTCGGGCACGTCTTCGTGCAGGTCGGATAGCCCGAGTATCCAGAGGCGCACGTGTTGCATGACGTGCCAGAATAGCCTGTATAGCACGAGCAGGTCCCAGCATTACAGCTTCCGTTACCGCTGCAGTCGTTGGGGCACGACTTCGTGCAGTTCGGGTAGCCCGAATAACCAGACGCACAGGCGTTGCAGGAGGTGCCGGAGTAGCCCGCAGTGCACGAGCACGTGCCACCATTGCAACCTCCGTGGCCGCTGCAATCGTTCGTGCAGGTCTTCTCGCAGATTGGATAGCCGGAGTACCCCGATGCGCAAGTGCCGCACGAGGTGCCCGAGTAGCCTGGATCGCATGAGCATGTGCCATTGCTGCAGCTCCCGTACCCGTTGCAATCTGCTGGGCACGACTTCTCGCAGACTGGGTACCCGGCGTAGCCGGGGGCGCAGGAGCTGCAGCTCGTGCCAGAGAAGCCCGTGTAGCAGGAGCACGTTCCGTCGTTGCACGTTCCGTGGGTGTTGCAGCCACCGGGACAGGTCTTTTTGCAGTCAGGATAACCTGTGTAGCCAACGCCGCACGTGCCGCAGCTCGTACCGGAGTACCCGGCATCGCAATTGCACGTCCCGTCATTGCACGTTCCGTTGCCGCTGCAGTCGTTGGTGCACGTCTTCTTGCAGACCGGGTACCCTCCATAGCCCGATGCGCAACCATTGCAGCTCGCACCCGCGAAGCCCATGTAGCATGTGCAAGCGCCGGTCGTCCCTTCACAGGAGCCGTGACCACTGCAATCCGAGGGGCAAGGAACGATGTTCTGCTGGCACTTGTCGTTCTTGTCGCATGACTTCCCGTTCGGACACGCATTGCAAACGCCGCCGCAGGTATTGTCGCCGCACTCCTTGCCCGAACACTGCGGGACGCAGACGCAGGCGGACCCCTGGCACTGCTCGTTCCAAGCGCAGTCTTGGGCCTGCTCGCCGATGTTCCCACAAGAGTCGTACCAGTAGAGGTCGCCTCCAAAGCAGGCCTTCTTGTCCTTTGGAGCGCAGTTCTCGCCATCGCAGTACGTGTTCTCGCCGGAGCAGCCGCTCTTGCACTGCTTGGCGATGTCGCTCTCGATTTTTCCGCAGCTATCCACCCAGTGGATGTTCCCCTCGCTGCATCGAGTCGAGTCGTGGCTGTCGCACCCCGCCAGCCCCGTTGGATATGCCCCGCCATTTCCGAAGCCCTCGATGTAACCGTACGTCAGCCGGCCGAACCCGCCGTCGCCCCAGCTCTTGCCCCACGAGTTCTTGAACGTGAACCAGCCACCATTCGCATCGTCGTAGCCAACGATCAAGATCGCGTGATTCCCGTCTGCGCATCGCTTGTGCTTGCACGACAGCTGAACCGAGTTCCCGCCAACGATCTTGGAGGGGCAGTCCTCACTAGAGGTGCATCGACATCCTCCAAGGTCCTCGAGCTTGGTCTTGCTCGTGCACAGGGACTCCGACGATGACGGCGCGGTGACTTCGATGTCGCCATTCTTCCAGCGGTTCCCGGACTTGAAGCTAGACCATCCAAGCGTCTGAAAGACCGGAACAGAGTAGACTACATTGTGGCCTGCCGCAATCGCTGCCTTGAGTGAAGCGACTGAAGCGGCATCGACCCCCATCGCGTCCTTGATCTGGAACTTGCCCTCCGACTGCAGAACGTCGTTCGGGAGCGTTGTCGTTGTGGTCGGAACGTCGTTTTCCCCGCTGTACGGCCAGATTGAAAGTGGGACGAGGCGGTGTGCCTTGGCGGTCGCAAGTCCGGTCGGGATGACCCATCCGCCCTTGCAATCGTCGACTGACTTGCCACCCGCTGACCACAGGTGCGGCTCAGACACAAGCTCGGCCGGCGAGTTCGAGCCTGCAATCCAAGATGCCTTGGCCTGAAGGGCCTCAATGCTATGAGTGATGGCGTGAGCGACGCACCAGCCACAGCCCTTCTGGTTCGAGACGTTCGGAGAAAGGCTGTCCATGTACTCGGAGCGATGATCGACGAGTGGCTTCAGGTTCTCAGTCGGAAGTCCATAGTCCACTGAGACTCCCGTTGCAGCGTCATACAGGGAATCGTCTTCGAGGCAAACGACCTGTCCCGGCTCGATCTCCATCGCTCTGCAGCCGGCTTGCTGAGGTGGCTGCCCATCCGGGATACAGTCGAGCCCTGAGGGCTTCCATCCGGTCGTGCACACACACCGGGCAGTGCCGTTGAGGACCTCGCATGTTCCGTGGCCGCCGCATGCGATCCCCGCACACGGCCCGGCCGTCACGGCGTCACCGCTCGCGACCTGGCAGCCCGTGCACTCCTCCCAGCGAGCCCCCCCGGCAGCGCAGACTTGGACGCCCCGGCCACCGCCTGGGCAGAAGCACTCCTGCGTTGCGCCGGCGACGCAGGCAGCCTGGCTCTCTGCGCCTGTCCCAGAGACGCCACAGGCTTGTGCCATGAATGAGACCGCCATCGCCGCCAATGCGCGGGCAACGAGACTGCGTAGTGCTACCCGATCAGTTGCCATCACTTCCCTCCACTTGCTTCCTTGTTCTCGTCGATAACCGTTTGACGCCTACCATGTTCCGCCGACGGAGTCAAGGCGGTGCGCACGCTGGAGCTGTGCAGTCCCAGCGACATCGAGGTCATCCTTGCGTCGCGCCGCCACGCAGTGGTCAGTTGGATTCGGGGCGACATGGCGGCGAGGTTTCAATGGCATACGGAGGCTTCTCGCTACGCCCGGCCTGCGCGCCCTCCGTTGCGTTGCACCAATCTCAACCTGGGACACGAAGTCGAGGGGTCCTTCGAGCGCTTCGGTCTCGGACGCGACGAGCAACGTCCCTTCGGGCGACTCAGGGCGTGCAACGAAACTCAGCCCCTGGGGCTTCCTCCGCGCCGTCCGTGCAAGCTCCCGCCGCGCCCAACGCACTTCGACTCGTCCTCGAAGTAGCCGCCAACCAGCCACGGCGAGCTTCGCTGACGCTGGATGTTGCTCGCATGTGGCCGGGACCAGCTCCCATCGTCCCTGGACGAACTCCACGGTCTCAGGAGGAAGGTCCCGTGGACCAAGGACGACGCACCTTGGCCGAGGAAGGCTCTCCCATCGCGCGGGGACGAACCTCCGACCGCGCACGGCGACGTCCGAGGGGGCAGGTCGAGCCTCCGATGCACTTCCTCCTTAACTCCCACAGGCCGATCCCGATGACAAAGGAAACGGACCCGTCGGTGACCGCACGGGTCGAACTCCTTCCCGACTCGGGAGAAAGGAACAACGATGGCATCGAAGAAGACCTCGATCGACTCACAGGCCGAGAGCATCGTCGAAGGCATGCTCAAGGCGAAGATCAGCGTCGGCAAGGAGCTGACGGCCGAGAGCGTTCGCTCGACCCTCACCAAGGTCGAAGCGCACGCCAAGGAGGCGGACGACGCCGCGCGTACCCGCGCCATCGCCGTCAACGCCCGCGAGGCGGCACGTCGCGACCTGCGCACGGTCGTCAAGCGCGTCCGCGCGCTGGTGAAGGGCACCTACGGCGAGGACTCGACCGAGTACGAGCTCGTCGGCGGCACGCGCACCTCGGAGCGCAAGAAGCCGGTGCGCCGGCTGAAGAGCGCGTAGCGGCACGCCGTTATCAGGGACTCGGACCCGCGCTCCGCGAGGTGCTCCTCCGCTCCGTGCGGAGCGCGAGTTCGAGGCCGTACTTGCTCCATGGCATACCGAGCCAACCGCGAACTCAGCTCCCCCCACCGCGCCTCGTCCCCCTGCGCCGCGTCGCCGGGTGCGCTTGGCTCATGGCCTTCTGCAAGCTCGCAGCGGCCGCCCGCGTGAGCAGCACGCCACCGGCCAACCAGACCGTGACGCACGCCCAATAGACCTTGGGCGACTCGCCCCGCGTGATCTGGAGCGAGGCGTGCTTGCTGGGAAATTGGACCGAGCCGCTGAAGAGGCCGGCGAGCAAGTAGACCCAGCAGATCGCAGCCAAGAGCCCGAGCACGTACACGGAGAGCATCGGGAAGGGCGATCCTGCCGAGGCGTCGGGCTTCGCGCGGTTCGCGTCCGGGGTGCTCTGGTCCCTGCCATCGGTAGCCATCGTGAGAGCGTGGCACGAGCCTCCGAGCACGTCCAGCGCCGACTCCCTACCCGTCAAGCGGCTGAACGTCCCCGCACCACCGCGATTACGCACGCATGCCGTTGACCGACCGTGCCTCGCAGGCGACACTCCGCGCCCGTGCTCACTGCCGCCGCCCTTGCCAGCACGCTCCTGACCGCGTCGCCCGCCGTGCGACTCGTGGACGCGACCGGCGACGTGCGGTTGCGCCATCCCGAGGTCGCCGGCCTCGAGCGGGGCACGTTCGATCTCGTGGAGCTGGCGCTCTCGCGCGACGCGCAGGACCGGGTCGTCGTCGAGGCCACCTTCGCCGCGCCGGTGCGGCAGCTCACCGGCGCGCGCGTCCGAACCGACGAGGTCATCGCGCTTTACCCGCAGACGGTGGACGTCTACTTGGATCTGGTCCCGGACGCGGGCCAGGTCGCCACGCTTCCAGGACGGCTCGTGCACGTGCCCGCCGCGGAGGCATGGGACGCGGTGCTCGTGCTCTCGAGCGTGCGGCGGGCGCCGGCCGACGGTGCGACGCTGCCGCTGGCGCTGACGGCCCATGGGCGCACGCTCCGCGGCGTGTTCCCGGCGGGCGCGGTCGTCGGCACGATTCGCGGCGTCTTGGCGCTGGTCCTCGCGACCTCTCCGCGGTCGGACGGCGGCGTCCGGGGCGTGGGCAATGCGCTGACCACCGACTGCCGCACCTTCGACCGCAAAGCGTGCCTGCTGACCGGCGACGCACCGCCGGTGCTCGACGCCACGGGCGCCGTTGGCCTCACGATGGCGCTCGTCTACCTCGACGGTCAGCGCCCCGACGCGCGTCGCACGCCGGTCGTCTACGCGCGTGGCGTGCTGGTGAACGCCGCGCCCGCACCTCCGGCCACCACTGTGGGCACGCTCGCGACGCTGCATGACGCCGGTGGCGTGGTCATCGGCACGGCCGTCGTCGAGGGCGTCGTGGGCGAGGTGCTCGCGCTGCGCTGGCTCGGGGAGCCGGGATAAAAGAGGAAAAGCCTTAGCAATTCAACGAATGGCGGATAATTTACAAGAGCATGCAATACATGGTGGTTCTGGTAATATGACTGCTGCAATCTTTTATTTAAAGACGCAAGGGCGTTGGAGTGAAGCCGTTCCTGAGA
>SXOX01000309.1 GCA_005776585.1 Pseudomonadota bacterium
CTTCACCTTCGTCTGCCCGACGGAGATCCTCGCGTACAACCACCGCGTGACGCAGTTCCAGGAGCTCAACTGCCAGCTCCTCGGCGTCTCCATCGACAGCCACCACGTCCACCGCGCCTGGCGCGGCACCAAGATCGAGGACGGCGGCATCGGTGAGGTCGCGTTCCCGTTGGTCGCCGACGTGAACAAGACGATCGCCAACGACTACGGCGTGCTCCTGCCCGGCGGCATGGCGCTCCGGGGCCTGTTCCTCATCGATCCCAAGGGCAACGTGGTCCACGAGACCATCAACAACCTGGACATCGGCCGCAACGCCGACGAGACGCTCCGGGTTCTCGAGGCCGCGCACTTCGCCGCGGAGCACGGCGAGGTCTGCCCCGCGGGCTGGACCAAGGGCCAGTCGGGCATGAAGGCCAACCCGGCCGGCGTGGCGAGCTACCTCGCGAAGAACGCCAGCAAGCTGTAGCCGCTTGACGCGCCGATGCGCGAGCGTATAGGACGCCGCGCATGAAGCCTCTCGACTTCAGACTCCGCGTCGTCCTGTTCGTGGCCGGCATCCTGCTCGGCACCGCGATCCCGTCGCTCGGCCGCTCGCCGGCGGTGTCGGCTGCGGTGGCGGGCGAGTCGCTCGAGAGCGCGGTGCGGCGCAACGTCGCGGCGGTGCTACTCGAGCGCCGCGGCGCGGTCGTCAAGGATCCGGAGCGCGACGTGCTGTGGGTCGACGCACCGAAGGGCGCGCTCGGCCTCACCGATGCGCTACGGGTCCAGACCTTCGTCGCGCTCGCCACGCCGCCCGGCCACCTCGGGCGCGACCTCTATCGACTGGAAGCGCGGGTCACCCCGTATGGCGTCGTCTTCGACGACCGCTGGATCGTGGACCTGACGCAGTCTCAGCTCGGCGATGACGCAGCGATCGCGACCTCGGGCTCCCTGGTCGCCTCCGCCGTGTTCGACGAGGGGCGGCTCACGGCCGTCGAGCTGCGCGATCTGGCCGGAGAGCGGCCCGATCGCGTCGAGACGACCGACTTCAGCCTAGTGCGGCGCCTCGGCAACTGGGTCACCAACCTCGAGCAGACGGGCACCCGCCGTGGCATCGACCTGGATACGTATCCAGTCGAGCTCCCGGTCAAGGAGCGGCCGGCGGCCATCGGGCTGCGCTTCGAGGCCGCGGGCGAGACCGGCGGGACGGGTGCCGCGGTCTCGCGACGCCTCGCGATCACATCGCCCGACGGCAAGACCCTGCTCGCGGCCGTCGACCTCGAGACGCGCTCCGCCAGCGGCGCCCTGGCGCTCTCGCATCGCGAGCCCGAGTCCAAGATGCGCTACGACTTCCTCAACTGGCTCGCCGATCGCGGTCGCGGACTGGCCCTCCAGGGGCTCGGGCCCGCCTGGCTCGGCTCCGGCGTCGAGCTGATGAAGGAGGTCTACTTCAAGGCCAACGAGGTTCAGGCAGACATCGAGGCCGTGGTCGCGGGTCCCGTGGAGCCCCCCAAGGTGGAGGCCCCCGAGGTCGTCCAAGAGGCCAAGAAGCGCGCCAAGATCCAGGCGGAGCGCGGCGAGCGTGCCTGGCCGCCCGCGCCGCTCGAGCCCATGCTCACCGATCGCCAGCAGGGCGAGGGGCTGTGGGAGGAGATCGACGCGCAGTCCGTGACGCACCTTCCGAACACGCCGCCGCCGTTCTATCGCACCTGGATTCGCCCCGATGAGAAGTACCCCACCAAGCGCGTGTGGATGGTGGCCTGGGATCCGGAGCTCGTGAGTCTGGACGCGCGCGCCGGGCGCGTCGAGCCGGTGCCGCAGACGGGGAATCGGGGCGACGGGCGCATCCCACGCGACCCCAAGCTCCTGCCGCGGGTCGTCGGCGCCTTCAACGGCGGCTTTCAGACGGCGCACGTCTGGTACGGGATGATGGTCGACAAGAAGGTGCTGCTTCCGCCGCGGGAGTACGGCGCGACGGCGGGCGCTTGGGCCGATGGCCGCACCGCGTTCGGGACGTGGCCGGTGAAGGCGCCCATTCCAGACGAGCTTCAGTCGTATCGGCAGAATCTGCCGCCGCTCATCCAAGACGGCGTCTTCAACCCTTACGGCCGTAACACGTGGGGCTGGCACAAGGACGTAGCCGGCGCAGTGGACGGCAAGACCATCCGCACCGCGCTCTGCTACACCTACGACGAGAACGTCCTGTTCTTCTTCGCCGACTTCGTCAACGAGCACACGCTCGCGAGCGCGCTGTTTCACGTCGGCTGCCGGTATGCCATCCACTTGGACATGAACCGCGGCCACAGCGGCATGGAGATGTACCGGCTGTTGGGCAAAGACGAGCCGCCGCGCAAGCGCGACGCCATGGCCGAGGTCGAGGGCTTTCGCTTCGAGGGCATCACCATGCACCCCGGGGACAAGCACATGGAGGCGCCGACGCGGTACCTCGGGACCGACTACCGCGACTTCTTCTACCTCGCGCTGCGACACGTCGTCCCCGGAGCGGACCTGGAGCCGCTCGTCGCGGGCCAGAGCTCGGATGGGAAGTGGCGCACCACCGGGTTTGCGCACAACGCCGAGGTCCCGCCGCGGGTAGCAGTGACCCGGCTGGCCACGGCGAGCGGCGGCTCCATCGAGGTGCTGCAGCTCGATCCGCGCGGGCTGGCGCTGTCCAAGGGCGCCGAAGGGGACGCGAAGGCGCTGGTGCTGTCTCTGCCCCTGAGCGAAGCGGCGGGCGCGGCCCAGCTGGAGGCGGGCGGCATGACCTTCTCGGGACAGCCACTCACTGACGCGCCGGGGACGCCCGTGCCGCACGGCGCCGTGGTCGCGTTGTCACCGGAGGGCTTCGTGTTCCTGGCGTTGCTCGTCAACGCGTCTCCGGCGGACGCGGCGAAGGCGCTGGCCGGGCGCATCGTCGACGGCGGCGTATGGTACCCCATCGCGGCAGGCAAGGCCGGCCGCCGCGCGGCCTATGTCTACCAATCCACGCCGGCAGGCTTGATCGAGCAATCGCTTGGCGAAGGCGAGGGGATTGTGGTAACGGCGCCCACGTTGGACGGTCCCCGCGTCGTCGCCTCGGCCCGGGCGCGTCCTCCGCGAATCGTGCGGCTGTTTCCGGAGATGCGGCCAAAGCAGAAGAAGACGACCCCGGCCCACTAGCCCCCCGAGCAAAAACGCATGATGAAACCGCTGAAAAACTGGACAACTCGGCCGATTCCGAGAGAACCGACACCGAGTGCAGCCCGAACCGCCGAGACGCGCCCCATGAAGTTCACCCCTGAGCGAAGCCCCCGAACCCTGAAGGAGACGACCCCGTGAAACCCTCTTGGACCATTGCCCGGCTCCTGCGCGAGTACCCGCAGTGCAAGAAGGTACTCACCGACTACGATCTCGACCCCAAGGTCATCACCGCGCTGACGATCAGCGCCGTGGCCAACGAGATCGAGGAGGACATCGACGACTTCATGGCGGAGCTCGACGACGCCGCGAACTCGCTCTCCGAGTACGACAGCGACGTGGAAGAGGACGACATCGATACGGTCGATGACGACGAGTACGAGGAAGGTGCCGCCGAGGAGGAGGAGGAGGCCGAGGAGACGCCGCCCGCCGCCGACGACGACACGTTCCCGGAGGTCGACGGTGACGGCGCCCCCGACGAGGAGGAGGACGACGCCGACGACGACGATGCCGAGGACGACGACGCCGAGGACGACGCCGGAGACGAAGGCGCCCCCGGCGCCGACGACGACGACTGAGTCTGAAGGCCGGTCACGAGCTCGCTGACCGCCTCGCGGCCGCGTGGCGCATCGAGCGCCTGGCGGCCCGGGCCCGCGCGACCGCCGAGCGACAGTCGCTGTCGCTGGCGGAGCGCGTCGCTCGTGGCATCGCGCTGCGCGATCTCACCATCGACGAGACCGGCTGGTCGCTGGGCGGCCGGACGCTGCTGTGGCTCACGCCGCGACGGGGCACCGACCTCGGCGCGCTCCGGATCCAGCCCGGCGATCCCGTCCGGCTGTGGCTGCACGATCCGGACGGCGCGGACGTGGCGCTGGGCGTGGTCTCACGGCGGCATGGCGCGCGCTTGGGCGTCGTGGTCGACGAGGTCCCCGACGCGTACCACACGGCCGAGCTGAACCTCGATCGCGACGCTCCGGAGACGACGTTTACACGCGGCGACCGGGCGATCGAGCGGCTGCGCAACCCGGAGCGCGGGACCGCGATGGTGCGCCTCGCGCGGGTGCTGGCGCTCGACGCCCGGCCAGAGTTCGAGACGGAGAGCACCGCAGCCCCGCTGGACTCCGGGCTGAACGAGCCGCAGCTCAGCGCCGTGCGACGGGCGCTCTCGGCGCTCGACGTCGCGCTCGTCCTGGGCCCGCCGGGCACCGGCAAGACGCGGACGCTCGTGGAGATCATCCGGCAGGCGGCGCTGACCGGGCGCGTGCTCGTGACCGCCGCCTCGAACGTCGCCGTCGACACCGTGGCCGAGCGCCTCGTCGCCGCGAAGGTCGCGCTCGTGCGCATCGGCCATCCGGCGCGCGTCCTGCCCGAGGTCGAGGCCTACACGTTGGATGCCCAGCTCGAGGCGTCGGGTGCGCTCGATCTCGCCCGGGAGTGGCAGCGCGAGGCGGCTGCGCTGCGGCACAAGATTGCAGCGCGCTCGTCGCGGGGGACCCTCGACCGCGACGAACGACGGGAGCTCCTGAGCGAGATGCGGCGGCTGCAGACCGACGCACGGCATGCGCGCAAGGCCCAGGAGCTGGCGATCGTGGCCCGCAGTCGCGTCATCTGCGCGACGGCCGCAGGCGCCGACGCGGAGGTGCTCGAGGACCAGCACTTCGACTGGGTCGTGCTCGACGAGGCCACCCAGGCGGTCGACCCCATCGCGCTCGTGGCCTTGCTTCGGGGCGCCCGCGTGGTGCTCGCCGGGGACCCGCATCAGCTCCCGCCGACCGTGATTGATCCGCAGGCACTTCAGCAGGGCCTCGGCTCGACGTTCTTCGAGCGCCTCTTCGCCACGCACGGCGAGCACGTCACGCGCCTGTTGACGGTCCAGCACCGCATGCACGCGGCGATCATGGCCTTCCCGTCGCAGGCAACCTACGGCAACCAGCTAGTCGCGCACCCGTCGGTCGCCAGCCACACGCTCGACGGGCTCGACGTCGCGCCGGACCCGCTGCGAGAGGCGCCGTTTGTGCTCATCGACACGGTCGGCAAGGGCTTCGACGAGGTGCAGTCCGAGGAGGACCCCTCGACGCGCAACCCGGACCAGGCCGACCGCACGGTCGCGGAGGTCCGACGCCTGGTGAGCAGGGGACTGTCACCGACGCTCGTCGGGCTCATCACGCCGTATGACGGCCAGGTGCGGCTGCTGCGCGAGCGGCTCGGCGACCTCGTTGCGCTGGGCTTGGAGGTCGCATCCATCGACGGCTTCCAGGGCCGCGAGAAGGAGGCCATCGTCGTGGACCTCGTGCGCTCGAACCCGGAGGGGCGCATCGGGTTTCTGGCGGATGCGCGCCGGCTGAACGTGGCGCTCACGCGCGCGCGCCGGCTGCTGCTGGTGGTTGGCGACTCGGGGACGCTGGGCGGCAAGCACTCGACGCCCTACCTGGATGCGCTGCTGGCGCACGCGGATGCGACCGGAGCCACGCTCTCGGCCTGGGCGGACGACGCGGAGCCAGTCTAGGCGGGCCGGACTCCGACCAACGTAATGGAGCCCGCCACGGGCCACGGGGGGATGACCGCGACGTCTTCGAGCCCGGCGTCCGCCATCCAGTGCCGTAGCGTGGGCTCGTCGTGCGCGTCGCCGCCGGCGGTGTAGGCCAGCATCGTGACGGCGAAGTACAGGCCCTCCAGGGTGCCGGCGTGTGCCGCGTCGACGTGGAGGTCCTTGACGACGACCCAGCCGCCCGGGCGCACGGAGCGGGCGGCCTGGTGTACGGTCGTCGCGGCGCTCACGGGGTCGAGCAGGTGCAGAACGTTGCAGAGCAGCGCGGCGTCGGCCTCGACGTGGGAGGTGGCGAGGAGATCGCCACCAATGCAATGAAGCCGGCGGGCGTGGGCCGAGAGCCGTTCGGACGCAGCGGCGGCGATGGGCGCCGCGTCGACCAGGGTGGCCGTGTGCGTCGGGTCGGCCCCGAGCCACGCCTCGGTGTAGCCGCCATGGCCGCCGCCGAGATCGGCCAGGTGACGGACGCCCCGGGCGTGGAGCCACGCGGAGAGCAGCGCGCCCGGGGCCGGAGCCAGGGAGAGCAGGTGCGCGTGGTAGGCGGTCTGGTCGGGACCGACGTCCAGGGGGATGCCGCTGCGGATGACCTGAGCGAGGGCCCCAAGGCCGGTGTCCGGCAGGCTGGGCCGGTGGGCGGGGAGCGCGAGGCCCTCGAGGCCCTCGAGGCGCAGCACGTCGCACAGGATCCGCCGCGCGCGCTCGGGCAGGTCCGTGAGGCCCAGATCCCACGCCGCCGCGACGACGACGTCGCGCAGGAACGACCGTTGGGTGGCGACCAGGTCGGTGAAGACGTCGGGGAATGCTGCGGCGGACATCGGGGGACGCTCGCAAACCGAGCGCGAGTTGACAAGCGAGTTGCCCAAAGAGGTCTAGGTTGCGCCTGGCGCCGTCCCGCCGACCGCTCACACCGTGGTCGCTCCGTCGCACGTCCAACTCCGAGTCCACGCTTGCCGCTCTGCCATTTTGCATGCAGAATGGCATCGTGATTAGCCGTGCCACCAAGTGGTCGGATTCAGAGAACTTCTTTCTCTTCGGCCCCCGCGGTACAGGGAAGTCCACGTGGGTACACTCCACGTTCCCAGACGCGGTGACCGTCGATCTACTGGACGGGGCGACGTACGTAGAACTCTTGACGGCACCCGAGCGCCTCTCCGCACGCATTCTGGCAACGGGCGCGCGCCGGGTCCTGATCGACGAGGTCCAAAAGGTTCCGGCGCTCAGAGCTATCGGTTTGGAGCAATCGAGGTCATGCCGTTGGCGGCGGCCATGCCACGGCTGCCGGAGCTGCTGACATCCAATCGATAGCTATGTTATTGCAGGGGGAACCGTGACGGAGACCCCATGAGCCCAACCGAGACCCTCTTCGAAGGCCAGTACCTGCGCCTCCTCCGGCGAGGCCGTTGGGAGTACGTCTCGCGGCAGCGCATCACCGGCATCGTCGCCATCGCGGGGCTCACGCGCGACGACCAGCTCGTGCTCATCGAGCAGTTTCGCGCGCCGCTCGGCCGCCGCGTCGTGGAGCTGCCCGCGGGCCTCGCAGGCGACGTGCCCGGCGAGGAGCATGAGCCCCTGGAGGCGGCGGCGCAGCGCGAGCTCTTGGAGGAGACCGGCTTTTCGGCCGAGCGATTCGAGCGCGTGGCGGACCTGCCCTCGTCGGCCGGGCTCACGTCCGAGACGGTCACGCTGTTTGTGGCCACGGACCTCCGGCGCGCCGGCGAGGGCGGCGGCGACGGCACCGAGGACATCACGACGCACCTCGTGCCCTGGGACGACGTCGACCCGTTCATCGCAGCCAAGGTCGCCGAGGGGTGCCTCGTCGACGCGAAGCTCTACGTGGCGCTTTGGATGCTCAGCCGGCGGCGAGAAGGCAAACGCCCCTGAAATCTGCCACCCGAAGCGTGACTTGCGCGGACGTGACGCCGGAGTCGAGCGACCGGCACACGGGCCGTCGCGGGGCGCTCTACGTCCGTCAGGCCGGGTCCATGAAAACGACTTCCGGCGCCAAGACCGCGCCATCGAGCCGCATTGCGTCGCGCATGGCCTCGGCGATCGTCCCGATCTCCCGGCGCTTGCGGGCCAGCTCGTCGCGCGTAAACGGAAGAGGCTGCACGGGCACGTCGAGCTCCCAGGGCGCCGCGACCTCCACGACGCGCCGGATCCAGGGCACGCCCGCAAAGGAAGGCGACACCAACACGAGGTCGTAGTCGCTGTCGATGAGCTCGTCACCTCGAGCGCGCGAGCCGACGAGCCACGCTGCCTCGAGCGGCCAGCGCGCATCGACCGCGGCGAGGTAGCGCCCCAATGCGTCTCGCTGGACTCCTAGGTGAGCCATGCGAGCACCCTGGCCATCGACTCGAGGAGCGGCGCGGCGATCGCAGCGTCGTATTGCTGCGCCCGGATGCCGTTGGCCGCGTCCGGATCGCGCGAGATCGCGTAGTGCGGGTTCAAGAGGCGAAGGTCGTGCTCGACCTCTGGCGGCACGCTGAGCGCGCGGCCGAGCAGCAGGAGATCGTGCGTCTTCGGGGACATGGCCCGCAAGCGCTCGATGTGATGGCCTTTGAGAGCCTTCTCCACCGCCTGGTGCGCGCAGAACGCCGCCAGGTAATGGATCCCGGAGGTGTGCGACAGCGTCGCGGCCTCCGCGTCCCGGTGGGCTTGCTCGATCCGGCGCTGGGCCTCTTCGCGCACTGGGACAGACTAGCGTGTCTGCGCGGGATGCGCGAGCGAGGCGCCGCAGAGCGCTTGGCCTCACCGGGCGATGGCGCCGAGGGGTGCCTCTTCGACGCAAAGCTTAACGTGGCGCTTTGGATGCTCAGCCGGCGGCGAGCACGCACAGCTCCTCCAGCCCGATGACCTCGACGTCGTTATCCTGGCAAAGCGGTGACACGCCCTCTGGATGCTCTGCCGGCGGCGAGCAGGCACAGTGCGGGCCCGC
>SXOX01000310.1 GCA_005776585.1 Pseudomonadota bacterium
CGTGCTCGCCGCTGCAGGTGCCGCCGCGATCGATGACGGCCTCCACGATCTGATCTTTGACCTCGCTCGCGCGGTCGAACGCGGCGACCTCGGGCGACTCCTGGATGAGGATGTGCACGATGCCGAGCCCCGCGTGCCCGAAGGCGTAGAGGTTCAAGCCCTTCTTGGCGCCGAGATCGTGCGCCAACGAGACGATGTCTGGCAGGCTGCCAATGGGGAACGCGACGTCGCACCGGAGCGTGACAGTGCCTGGATGCAGGGCGCGAATGGCGCGGGTGGCCCAATGCCGGACCTCCCACGGATCGGCTGGAAGTACGAGCGGCGCGCCGCCTTCGCTCGCGCAGACCTCGATGGCCGTGGCGATGACGTCCTCGACGGCCGGCCCGGTGCCTGAGTGCGCCTCGAGGAACAACGCCGGGCTCTCGGCGAGGCCATAGCCCTTGTACGCGTTGAGGGCGCGCATGCACCGCGCATCCAGGTACTCGCACGCGGCGAGGTCCACGCCCCCGCCGACCATGGCCGCGATGGCGCGCGCGCACGCGGTCTCGTCGGAGAAGCCGAGCGCGACCTTCCGGCTGTGGGCAGGCCGCCCGGTGAGCGAGAGCGTGACCTCGGTGACGACGGCGAGCGTGCCCTCGGAGCCGCACAGCAGCGCGGTGAGATCATAGCCCGACGAGGCCTTGGGACAGCGATGACCCGTACGGATGATCTCGCCGGCGCCCGTCACGGCGACGAGGCCGAGCACGTGACGCTTGGTGCCGCCGTACTTGAGCGCGTAGATGCCCGAGGCGTTGTTGGCGACCATGCCGCCGATGGTGGCGACATCCGCCGAGCCTCCGGGTGAGGGCGGGAAGAACAGGCCGAAGGGCTTGAGTTTGTCGTTCAGCGACTGGTAGACGATGCCCGGCTCCACGGTGACGAGCAGGTCCTCGGCGCGCAGCGAGAGCATGCGGTTCATGGCGCTGAGGTCGAGCACGACGCCGCCGCGGGAGGGGATGGGGTTGCCTTCGAGGCTCGACCCGGCGCCGCGCGGCACGAGCGGGACGCGGCGCGTGCGGCACAGCTCGACGACGCTCAGGACGTCCTCGGTCGACGACGCCCGGACCACGACCTCGGGCAGCGACGGCGGGAGATCCGACTCGTCGCGAGAGGCGGCCTGGCGGTCGGCGTCGGAGGTGGAGACGCGGTCGGCGCCGATGCGCTCGGCGAGCGCGGCAGCCAGCGCGCTCATGGCTTGGCCCACTCGCGGTCGAGGCGCTCGCTCAGGTGTGTGAAGATGGCCCGCTTCGGGTCCAACGCGATGGCCTTCTTGATCTCGCGCTTGGCCGAGACGTAGTCCCGATTGCGGCGCGCGGTCTCGGCGGCCAGATAGCGGAGCCAGGCATGGTCGGCCGTCGCGGTCTGCGGCGTGCGCTTGAGGGCGTCGACGATGGCCGTCATGCAGCGTGTGGGGCTCTGCTTCTCCCCGACGAGGAAGTCCGCCAGGTCAGACGCCGCCTCCGGAGTCTGGGTCGCTGTGAAGACGGCGACGCCCTCATCGATGCGCCCGAGCTTCGCGAGCGCCTTGGCGTGCCAATAGCGGAGACCCCGCGCCGACGCCGTCTTGGCGTAGCGCTGCGATGCCGCGCGAAAGTGCGCCTCGGCGGCCGCCGCGTCGCCTTGCACGCGCAGCAGCCAGCGCCCGAGCAGCCGGCTGGCCTTGGCGCCGTCGCCGTCGTCCTTTGCGAGAAAAGGCGCCAGGAGCTCCTTGGCGCGGGCGGACTCGCCGCGCCCCAGCAGCCGCGTCGCATAGGCGAGCGTGCGATCGACGTTCGTCTTCTGCTTCTCCCAAGCCGCACGCGTCGACGCCAGGTCGTCCCCGCCGGCGAGCAGCGCCTTGAGCGCCTCGACGTACTCGTCACGCTTCTCGAAGCCCTCGATGCGACCCAACTCGTCGCCGCTCGAGGACAGGACCAGCGTCGTGGGCAGGCCCAGCACGCCGTAGCGGCGAACGACGTCTTGTCCCCGCTGCGAATCGAAGTCGACCTTTGCAGCGACGACGCCCTGCAGAACCGGGGTGGCCGCGTCGGTGTCGAGCACGTCGGCCGACAGCTGATGGCACGGCTCACACCAGTCGGCCATGACGTCGACGACGAGCTTCTGTTGCCGGGTGCGGGCCTCGGAGAGCGCGCGCGGGAAGTCGTCGACGATCCAGCTCGGCGGAGCGGCAGCGACCGGGGATGCAAGGAGGGCCAAGAGCAAGGGGAGGCGCGACATGAGGCCCTTCTACCGGCCGCTCGGCGGGCGGTCAATCGAACGACGCAAGGCACA
The DNA here is from genome assembly GCA_005776585.1 of Pseudomonadota bacterium. Taxonomy (GTDB): domain Bacteria; phylum Myxococcota_A; class UBA9042; genus SXOX01. Next base: position 2,311 of record SXOX01000310.1, read on the forward strand.
TCACGGGGTCCCCGCCGACCCCCTGGGTGTTTTTTCCTTAAGGCTCGTCCGGCTGGCCCGTTCACCGTGGTGTAGGCGGCGAGGTCAGGGCCCTGCGTTGCAGGAGACCGAGCCGTCAATTGGGGATCGACGGGACAAGGAGTCAGTCATCATGTCATTCAGCATCCAGACCAATATCGCGTCGCTGCAAGGGCAGCACAACGTCACGGTGAACCACGGCATGCTCAACCAGTCGCTCCAGCGGCTGTCCTCGGGCTACCGGATCAACAGCGCGATGGACGACGCGGCCGGCCTCGGCGTGTCCGAGCGTATGCGGTCGCAGCTGCGCGGCATGGCGCAGGCCGCGCGGAACGCCAACGACGGGCTCTCCGTCGTGCAGACGGCTGAAGGCGCGATGGGCGAGATCTCGAACATCCTCATCCGGATGCGCGAGCTCACGGTGCAGTCGTCGTCGGACAGCATCACGAACACGGAGCGCGGCTACCTCAACACCGAGTTCCAGGACATGATCAGTGAAATCAACCGCATCACGCAGTCGACCAAGTTCAACGGCAACGTGCTGCTGGCCGGCGCCTTCGCGACCACGGGCCTCGACTTCCAGGTCGGTCACGACAACGGCGCGAACTTCCGCATCACCGTGACCGTCAATGACGTCTCGACGACGGGCCTCGGCTTCGCAGGCACGGAGGCCGTGGACACCAAGGCCAACGCCCAAGCGGGCATGGCGGTGCTCGACGCGGCGCTCGACACGCTCAACCAGGCGCGCGCCGGGCTCGGCGCGAAGGGCAACCGGCTGAACGTGGCCGCAGCGGCGGTCAACACGGTCATCGAGAACCTGTCTGCGGCGAACTCGCGCATCCGCGACGTCGACGTGGCCTCGGAGACCTCGGCCTTCTCCAAGAGCCAGGTGCTGATGCAGGCGGGCGTGTCGATGCTCGCCCAGGCGAACCAGCAGCCGCAGCTCGCGCTCAAGCTGCTCGGCGGCTGATACGCCATCACGAGAGAACATCAGGCGCGCCGGCGCCGTCGGCTCTGCTGTCGGGATGGGCAGCGTCGACACGCCGGAGACCCCGCGAGGCGGGGCGTGCCACAGAACCGCGTCCCGGTGACCCCTGGGGACCTCCGCTCCGCGCCCTCGGAGCGGGGGTTCCGCTTTTGCACCGGGGCCACAGCGGACAGGCAAGTGAGGAGGGGGCATCATGGGCATTCAAGCAAGCGGCCTCGGCTCGGGCATCGACAGCAAGGCGCTCATCGCGCAGCTCATCGACATCGAGCGGCAGCCCATTCGCATGCTTGACGAGAAGAGGTCGGGCTTTCAGGCCCAGGTCTCCAAGGTGGGCAAGATCACGGCGGCGTTGAAGACGCTGCAAACGAAGCTCAAGGCACTCGATACGCAGTCCGAGGTCATGCTGACCAAGGGCGTTTCTTCCAATGAGGCTGCGTTCGCGATTACGGCCAAGTCGAACGCACCGGTCGGCTCGTACGCCATCGAGGTGCAGCAGGTCGCCAAAGAGGAAAAGGACCGCTCGGTCGGCTTTGCCAATGGACAAGCCGCGGTCAAGGCCGGGACGGTGTCGTTTGCCGTCAAGGGCGGCGCGGCGCAGGTCGTGACCATCGCCGAAGGAGACTCGCTCGAGACGGTCGCGGCCAATATCACCAAGAACGTCAAGGGCGTCTCGGCAGCGGTCATCACGGCGGCTGGTCAGACGTTTCTGCAGCTCACCGCTCTCGAGGCGGGGCACGCGGTCGGCGGGTCGCCGTCGGACGCGATCGTCATCACGGAGAACAGCACGGGCGCGACGGGGACGGCACTCGCGTTCACCGAGACCCAGGTCGCGCAGACGGCCAAACTCACCATCGACGGGCTCGCCGTCGAGTCGGACAAAAACGACATCACGACCGCGCTGCCCGGCGTGACGATCTCGGTCAAGGACCTGACGACCAAGGCCGAGAAGCTCACAATCTCAGTCGATCGCGACGCGATGGTGACCAAGGTCAAGGAGCTCGTCGACGCCTACAACGCGGCCATGGACCTCGTGCGCGCCGAGACGACCGTCAGCGCCACGACCGACCGGAAGGCCTCGCTCGCAGGCGATCCGACCATTCGCGCGCTCGAGCAGATGCTCAAGAGCAAGTTCTCGTCCCCGGTGACGAGCCTGGGCTCGGCGTCGATTGCGGCGGCCGCGAACTTCGGCGTGACCTCGGATCGCGTAACGGGGAAGATGTCGGTCGATACGACCAAGCTCCAGACCGCGCTCGTGACCGACGCGCAGGGCGTGGTGAACGTGCTGACGGCCGCAGACGGCCTCGCGACGCGGCTGGCGGCCGCCATCGACGGCTATGCGGGTCCCAACGGCTCGCTCCAGGCGCGCACGGAGGGGCTGAACTCGTCGGTCAAGCAGCTCGACAAGCAGAAACTGCGGCTCGAGGATCGCGTGGCCAAGCTCCAGGAGCAGCTCACGCGTCAGTTTACGGCACTTGAGACGTCGGTCAGCGCGCTCAAGAACCAGCAGCAGTACCTCGCGTCCGCGCTACCGAGCACCTGAGAGCTGAACAAAATTTCAGCTCATCATCTTCGTAGGGACATAAACTTCTAGACATGCGTCAGAGTGGTGACTGTGGCTCGGCGGCTCATGGGGAGTCGGCGGCGCAGTGAAGCAACGCATCCTTGGAGGTACATGATGTCCCGCATTTTTTCCACGCTCCTTCTTCTCGCCAGCACCTCGGCCTTTGCAGCGCCGGACCTCTCCGTCAGCCTCGTGGCCCCGACCAGCATCACCGTGGGCGCGATGGCGAGCTACACCGTGAACACCAAGAACGTTGGAAACCACACGGCCTACAACGCCAAGGTGGTCATCCAGCTGCCAAAGACCAATACGAGCCCCACGGTCCACGTCCTCGGCGACCTGGGCACCATGAGCACCGGCTGCTCGCTGTCGGGGACCAAGCTCACCTGTCTGCTCGGGACCATCCAGAAGGGCAAGACGAAGCCGGCGACCTTCCAGATCGCGCTCCCGCGCAGTGCCGCACCGCACACGTTCATCGCGACCGGCTCGTCGAGCCCCGTGGATGCCAACCCGGGGAACAACACGGCGACTTACACCGCGTCGCTCCAGTACTTGCCGCTCGCGATCTCCGGGCCTCGCGCAGCGCACAACAACCACTGCACGGGCACGGGGCTCATCTCGTTCTTCGAGTGCACGCTGTATCCGAGCTCGATCTCGGGTCATGACACCGTGTTCGAGGCGGGTGGGACCATCACGATCGTGGGCGAGCCGGCCTACACGGGTACGTGGTCGCAGTCGTCGCCGACGAACCTGACGTTCTCCTACTTCGAGAACGGCACGCTGGTCGCGACGTTCGTCGGCAACGGCGTGAGCAACACGACGGGTGCCGAGTGCTTCGAGGGGATGACGACCTTCCCCGGCAGCCCGTACGTGAGCCCCTACGAGGTCTGCCTCCAGTAGCGGTCTAGAACCCGAAGACCGGACCCACCTGCAAGCCGACCTCGTGCTGCGCGCCGCTGTTGGCGATGATGTTGTAGCTCAGCGTCGTCAGCAGCCCCACATGCGGGTGCAGCCACCAGTAGGCGCCGCCCACGAACGCCACCCCGAAATGCCAGGACGTCACGCCACCGTGGATGGCGGGCACGAACGTTGGGCCGAGGCCCACGAACGGCTCGCACCACGGCTTGACGTGAAACGGCACCTTGAACAGCACGTCGAAGGGCAGCTCGAGCGCGCCTGACGCGGACAGCACCTGGAGGCCGACCTCGATGGCCAGGTAATGCGGCACGACGTGCGCCTCGAAGAAGACGCCCCCGCCATAGTGGCCGTGAATAGTCTTATCGCTGCCCACGACGAGATAGGCCGAGCCGAAGAGGCCCGTGGCGAAGTGGTTCTCGTGAGCGGGCTCTGCCGCGGATACCGGGCCGGAGACGAGAGCGAGGGCGAGAAGGACGAGCTGGCGCATGGGGCTCCTGGCGGTCGGTTGGCACGAGGCGGCCGCTGCGGTAGGAGTACACGCGATGAAGCCCAGGAGCGAGTTTCTCAATCATGTCGCCGATCTGCTCTCGAACTGGGCGCCCGTCATCGGACGCAGCATGTTTGGGGGCTACGCGTTCTTTCGCGAAGGGGTGATCTTCGGCTTTGTTGCCGACGACGTCCTGTACCTGCGGACCGACGAGGCGTCGCGGCCGGAGTTCACGGCGCGGGGCCTCGGGCCATTCGTGTTTCGGTCGAAGAGCGGTGTCGAGACCGAGATGACCTACTACGAGGCGCCGGCCGAGGCGCTCGACGAGCCGGAGGCGATGCAGACGTGGGCCGGCCTCGCATGGCAGGCGGCGCAGCGGCAGGTTGCCGCACGGCGGCCACGAGAGGGACGGTCCTGACATGTTGACTTCCTTGAGGCCGGTCGAGCATTCAACATGTCAACAAGTCAGGACCGTCCCCATCCTCCCATCCTCCCCATCCTCCCTCCCCATCCTCCCCATCCTCCTCGGTCCCCATCGTCTCATTGCGCGTGCCCCATCGCCCGACTATGATGGCCTCATGGATGCCGACCTGCGCGACCTGGCCAACACTGCCCTTCACTTGGGACCCGGCGACCGGCTTGCGCTCGCGACCATCCTGATCGATAGCGTCGAGGAGCCGGAAGCAGACTGGCAACACGCATGGCACGATGAGCTTCAGCGCAGAAGCCGCGACGCTGACGGTCGCTCCGTGCGCGGTCAGCCTTGGGCCGACGTGCGCGCGCGCCTGCTGCGAGAACTCGCCGCTACGTGAGCCTTGACTTGGTCATCCTACCGGAGGCCGACGCGGACATCACAGCCGCCATGCGCTGGTACGAGAAGCAGCAAGTCGGCCTTGGGCTGGAGTTCGTCGGCGTGATTGACAGTACGTTCGAGCGGATTCGATCTACACCAAAATCATTTCCGTTGTCATCTATTGACGCGCGGTTTCGGCGTGCGGTAGTCGACCGGTTTCCGTATGTCGTGCTCTTCGAGCATCGCAAGGACGCCGTCGAGATCGTTGCCGTCGCGCACACACGGCGCATGCCGGGATATTGGAAGGACCGTTCCACCGGTCGATGACGCCGGGCGCCCCTGTTACCCCGCGCCGAGTGGGCCGGCTGGGAATTCGACACGTGGAGCTCGATGAGGCGGAGTTGGCCCGCGAGTTCAGCGACGCTAGCGCGCTGTGACACTCCGCGAATCACCGTCCGTGCAGGCATCGCCATCGTCGCACGGGGTTCCCGGCGCGGCAACGGAATGCACGCATCCGAGCTTCGGGTCACACGCGTCGGCCGTGCACGGATCGGCGTCGGCACAGGCGAGAGCGCCTCCCGGGGCGCAGGTCCCGAATTGACAGAGCTCGTCGCCGTTGCACGGGTTGCCATCGGCGCACGGAAGGCCATCGGCGCTGGCCGGATGCGTGCAGCCCACGCCCTCGACGCACACGTCCAGGGTGCATGGGCCGGCATCAGCACACAGCGCATCGACCGGGACATGCGTGACCGCATCCGTGACCGGATCGCAGGCGTCGGTCGTACACGAGAGCCCATCGTCGACGTTCACGGGCGCATGCGTGCAGCCCGTCTTCGCGCACGCATCCACCGTGCACGCCTTGCCATCGTCGCAGGCCGCGTCGCTCGGCGTGTGCGTGACGGTCTGGCCATCGCACACGTCCACGGTGCACGCGATCGCGTCGGAGAACGCCGTGGCCGGGTCGATGGCCTGGTCGCAGTCGTCGTCCTTGCCGTTGCACGCCTCGGTCGCGCCATGGCGCACGGTGGCGTCCATCGGCGCGCAGTCGGTCGCGTCGGGGTCGAGGTCCCCGTCGTCGTCCAGGTCGCACACGTCGCCAGCGGCGTCCTGGTCCAAGTCCGCCTGATTCGTGTTGGCAAGAGCAGCGGCACGTCCGCCACGACGACCACGTCCGGGACGTCGGGCACGGCCGTCCGAGCCGGAGACGCGGCCGCGTCGTCGTTGCACGTGATTGGCAGCGTTACGAGAGCGGTCCCGCACCGGTCGCGCGTGAGCATTTTTCGAAACTGGCGGATTGCGTCGACACGTGCAACCGGTCCGACGCTCACGCCATGCGCTTGCGCAACAGCGCCTCGATGGACAAGCTACGCCGCGCGGGGCGCCGTGCCTCGCTCGAGCGACGACTGGAGCCGTCCCATGACCCGCGCCCTTCTTGCCGCCCTCCTCGCGACCGCGGCTGCCTGCGACAAGCACGACGACGACCACAACCACACCGCGAGCGAGTTCAAGACGTACGCCGACTGTTTCGCCCACGCGAGCACCGAAGGCGGCGCCTCCGCGGCACTTGCGTACTGCGACGACCTCATGAAGGTGGTCGCCACGACCAAGCCCGAGTGCCTGTCGGCGCACACGGCGACCGCGACGCTGCCGCAGTCAGCCATCGACACCTACTGCACCGGCAAGTTCCCGGCCGCGACGGACGTGGGTCAGGCCGGCGGATGAGCGCGCAGGTCGTCATTGTCGCGGCGCTGCTGGTGGTGGGCTGCGCCACCTCGGAGAGCGCAACGGAGTCCTGCGGCCAGCCGAGCTACGGAGGCAAGGCCACCGACGAGGCGTGGCTGGCGCTCGTCGACGCGGAGAAGAACACCACGGTCGGGCACGCCCAGGCCGCGACCATCACCGAGCCGGCGCTCGACGCGTCCGTCTCGGTCGCCGGCGGCCCGCTCACGCTGCGCTGGACCTCGACGCTCGCGTGGTCGCCACTGCCCAAGCCGTCGCTCTGGGCGCGCGTGCGGAGTCTGTTCATCGGCGACGCCTTGGCCCATCTGCCGCCGGTCACGGCCGCGCTGCACGAGGTCGAGCTCCGCATCCCGGGCCGCACGTGCCCGGTGCGCCACCTCACGAGCGACACGAGATGGACGCTGTCAGCGAGCGAATGGGCCGTGCTCCAAGGGGCCTCGGGTCAGACCGTGGACCTCGTCGTCACGAGCGCCTATCAGCGCGACAATCGCGTCACGGAGGGACCGTATCGCGCCACGACAGCACATCGACTGAGGCTCGTGCCATGAGATGGTTGCTCGTTTTCGCGGCCGTCGGGTGCACGGCTTCGGAGTCGAACCCGACGATCACGTATCGCCGCGATGTGCACTGGACCGACCCCCGGCCGCTCATCGGCGTCGGAGCCGGGCGCATCCTCGTCACCAACAACCTAGAGGACACCGTCAGCGTCCTGGACCTCGCGCGCGTCGGTCAGCCCGACTTCGGCGAGCTTGCCCGCGTGCCCGTGGGCCTCGTACCCATCGAGACCGAGGGACCGCACCATGCGGCGATCGATCCGGCGGGGCTGGTCTATTACGTCGGTATCTCGTACTACGTTCCAGGAACTGGCTCCGGTCCGCACGGCGCGCACGGCAGCGGCACCGCCGACGGCTACGTGCTGAAGGTGCGTGCCGCCGATCACGTGCTGCTGGGTTCGGTGCGCGTCGATCCGAACCCAGGCGATCTCATCACGAGCCCCGACGGCAAGACGGTGTACGCGACCCATTACGATCTCCTGCGCGTGCTGAAGAACCCAACGGATCCCGAGGCGCAGCGCTCGCGGCTCGCCGTCATCGATACAGCCACGCTCACGCGGCGGGCCATGCTCCCGCTGTGCCCGGCCGCGCATGGCGTGCTGCCCTCTCCCGACGGCAAGCGGGTCTACGCGGCGTGTCAGTCCGACGAGGTCGCGGTGGTCGAGGGCGACGTCGTCACGCGCGTCAACGTCGCGCCGACGGTCGGCGACGCAGCCTCACCGTTGTATGCGCCCTACACGCTGGCCATCGCGCCGACGACCGGCGAGGTCTTCATCAGCTGCCTCCAGTCGGGCGAGCTGCGGGTGTTGAACCCGTCCACGCTCACGATGACCGCCACGCGGACGCTTCCGGTGGGAGGCAAGCCCCTGTTCGGCCGGTTCACCGCCAAAGGCGATCGATTCTACGTCCCGCGACAGGGACCCGACGGGATCGTCGTCGTGGATCCGACCGGTCCATCCATCGTGGCGCAGTGGCCCGTCGAGTCGAAGCACTGCGTCGCGCCGCACGGCATCGAGCTGACCCCGGACGAACGCTACGCGCTGCTCGTCTGCGAGGGCGACCACGTGGGCCCGGGCTCCTTGCTGGTCGTCGCGCTCTCGGTCGACGGCGTGGCGCCGGGTACGCGGCTTCAGACCGTGCCCCTCGGCCTCTTCCCCGACTACCTCGGCATCCTGCGGACGCCATGAGAGCGCTGCTCGCACTCGCGCTGTGCCTCGCCAGCTGCGCTCCAACCGAGCCCGGCTCCGTCGAGGCCGTTGCATGGGGTCGGGACCTCGTCGCAGATCCGACTCTGTCATCGAGCGGGTTCAATCCGTTCGCGTGCACGACGTGCCATCCACCCACCGCGGGCAGCTCGCTGCTCCCGGGCGCACCGCTCGAGGGCATCGCGGCACGGCAGGCCTGGTGGGGCGGCACGGTCGTACGCCTCGTCGACGCGGCGGACTTCTGCTTCCGCGCGTTCATGCGGAGCCCGGACCCCCTCGATCCGACGGACCCGCGCTGGCGTGCGGTGGACGAATACCTGGCCTCCGTGTCCCCGGGTCCGACGCAGGCCACCCTGCCCTTCACGGTCGTGCGCAACGTCACGGACGTGCCGCGGGGCGAGGTCGCACGCGGCCACGCGGTGTACACCGGTGCCTGCGCGGTCTGCCATGGCGCGCTCAAGACCGGCGACGGGCGCCTCAGACCGCTCGTGCCAGTGCTACCGAACGTGACGCGAGAGTACGGCAAGCTCTTTCCGGGCACGTCACCTGCGCTGGTCGTCATCGAGAAGGTGCGCCATGGCCAGTCGTTCGGCGTCGGCGGGACGATGCCGCCCTACGCGCTAGAGCGGCTCAGCGACGCGGACCTCGGCGCGCTGCTCACGGCCCTCGGGCTCTAGAGCCGTCGCTCGACGCGTCCGTCGAGCCGGTTCGGGCCTGCCTTGACTCCGCGGGCCCCGTCCCGCACCGTTGTTGGAGATGCGCTTTCTGTCCGTTGCCGCGATGAGCCTACTTCCGACGCTGCTGCTTGCAGCCGTGCCGCAGTCCCTCGTCGTCCTGTGCACACCGCCGAGCGGGGTGGCCCATCTCGAGCTAGCCCACGGCGGCCATCACGACGACCACGGAGCCGGCGACGCGCACGAGCACTCTGCCGAGACGTCCCCAGACCACGAGCACTGCTCCGACCAGACGCTCTCGATTCAGCCCGTCTTGCGCGACGGCCTGGTCGTGGCCACGCCCGCGGTGGCCACGGTAGCTTCGATTGCCCGCATCAGCACCTTCGACGTGCTACCGCGACCCGTCACGCCTGCGCGCCCGACCACAGCCCTCTGGTTGGCCAACGTGACGCTCCGCATCTAGGCTGCGCTTCATAACTCGTACAAAATAGATATTCGCTAAACATCTTGTTCGACACGATGTGAGGATGCGACATGCGTCGTCATCTGAGCTGGACCGTGGCCCTCATGGCCATCGGGACCAGCGGGTGCCAGACCTATTCGGCACGTCCAATCGATCTGGGTCGGGTCTTCGAAGACCTGCGCCTCACCACAGCCGAGCCGTCGGTCAACGTCTCCGATGGCCTCACCCTGGCGGAGGCGGAGCGGCTGACGCTCGTGCTCTCGCCAGAGCTGCGTCGGGCGCGGCTCGCGGCAGGCGTCACCCGTGCGAGCCTCGACCACGCGGGAGCCTTCCCGAACCCGAGCTTGGGTGTGGACGTCAGCGGCATCCTGCACGACGTCCCGAGCCCGTGGCGCCTCTCGACGGGGATCGCGTTCACCGTGCCGCTCTCCGGCCGGCTCGGGGCCGAGGTCCGGCGCGCGACGGCAGGCCATCGCGCCTCGCTGTTTCGCGTCGCCCAACGCGAGCGAGACGTCCTGGCTACGCTACGCTCGAACTGGCTGCGGTGGTCCGCGGCGACTCGCCGCATCGCGCTCGTCGAGGCGCACCTCGCTGTTGCACGGCCCCTGCTGCCGCGGATCGAAGCACTGGCCAAGGATGGTGAGGTCGGACTGTCGGAGGCGGGACTCTTGGCCGCCGTGCTGCGGAGTCGCGCGGCACGCCTGACATGGCTTCGCTCGGAAGCAGAGCGCCTGCGGCTCGAGGTGCTCGCGACGGTAGGCCTGACCGCGACTTCGGGTGCCACGCTGACCGCGATCACGGAGCTACCGGAGGTGACGCGCGTCACTGACGAGGCCCTGGGCCACCACCCCGCAGTTCGCGAAGCCGTCGCGGAGTACGCGGCCTCGGAGGCAGCGCTCGAGCGTGAGGTCTCCGGGCAGTATCCGGATCTTGGCATCGGCCTGACGACCGATCACGACCAGGGAAAGTGGGGCCTGGGTATCGGTCTCACGATCCCCCTGCCCTTCTTCGACCGAAACCAGCGCGGCATCGCCGAGGCGCAGGCCCGGCGCGAGCTCAGGGGCTCCGGTGTCTCACGAGCGGCATCTCGGCTTCTTGCCGAGCGGAGCCTGGCCGAGGCTGCGAGGGCCAGCGCGCTCGACCGCCAGCGGACCTTGCAGGACGACGTTCTCCCCGCCGTGAAGGCCCAGCTCGCCCGCTTGCGAAAGATGATCGCAGCGGGCGAGGTGTCTGCGCTGCTGCTCGACGACGCCCTCTCGCGCGCCTTGGAGATCGACGAGGCGCTCCTCGACGCCGCCCTCGAGCTCAACTTGGCTCGCGCCCGCTTGATGGCCCTCGCGCCGGAGGTGTCCCCATGAAGGCCAAACAGTCCTGCCTGGCGCTGCTCCTGTCGATGTTCGGCTGCTCGAGCGCCGCGCCACCTCCGACACCCTCGGGCGCACCACCGACCGAGACGCTCGGGCCACCCTCAATCGAGGTGCCTCGGTCTGTCCGCGAGACGTTGGGCATCACGTTCGTCAGGGCAGAGCACCGGGCGGTGTCCTCGACCGTGCGCTTGCCCGGTCGGTTCGTGTCCCTCCCGGAGGCGGTGCTGACGGTCCGCGCGCCGCTGTCGGGGCGCTTGACGCTGGCCGCACGAGCGCTGGAACTGGTCGAAGCCGGTACCGCGATCGGTACGATCGCCTCACCCGAGCTGAAGCGAACGCAAGACGAGCTGCACAAGGCGCGACACGACGTCGACGAGGCCAAAGACCTGCTGTCGGTCGCAATGGCGCGTCAATCGGAGGTCGAGCGCTCGCTTCAAGCCCTGCGCGTCCGACTGCGGCGACTCGAGGAGGCTGGCGGGCGCCGCGCGGAGCTCGAGGCGGAGCTCGAGCTGCAAAAGTCACGGCTGGAGGTCGTCACGGCAGAACGCCGCGGCGCCAAGAACAAGATCGAGCGCGAAGAACATCACTTCGGCGTGCAGCTTTCGGGCCTCGCCGAGCGAACCGGGCTCAGCGGCCCGGCCCTTCGTGCGCCCGCGGTTGCCTCCAATGGCGAGCCCGCGGAGGTATGGGAGACGCTGTCGGCGATTACGTTGACGGCGCCGCGCTCCGGTCGCGTGGCGACGGTGCATCAGGGCGATGGCTGGGTTGCGGCGGACTCGGAGCTCGTGACCATCATCGATGAGAAGGGCCTCTGGTTTGAAGCCTTCGCGCTCGAGGGCGATCTGGGGAGGCTCGGTCGCCTCCCACGGGGAGCACTGGTTCCGGCTCGTGCGCCGGGTCAGTCTGACGCTCCGGTCGCAGCCACCGTGCGGTTTCCACCTTCGGCGCCCACGGTGACCCGACGGATCCGAGTCATCGCCGAGCCCGAGGCGCCTGTCCCTTGGGCACGTCTTGGGCAAAGCGGGTTCGTCGAGATGACGATAGCCGATGCACGTCATCCCGATGTCGCGGTGCCGACGAGCGCCATCGTGCGCGATGGCCTCGAGCACCTCGTGTTTCGCCGCGACCCGGCCAACCCGGACCTGGTCGTGCGCGTCGCGGTGGACCTGGGTGAGAGCGATGGACGTTGGACGGCGATTCTGAACGGGATTGGCATCGGTGACGAGGTCGTGTTGGGTGGCGCCAGCACGCTCAAGGTGGCTACGGCGCGGTCCGGTGCGCGAGCCAAGGGCCACTTCCACGCCGACGGCTCGTTTCACGCGGCGGACGAAGGCCAGCACTAGCATGCTCAAGCGCCTCATCGCAGCCTCGATCACGCACCCGAGCCTGGTCATCGTGCTCGCGGGCCTCTTCCTTGCCGGGGCGGGGATGGTGCTCGCGCGCCTCCCTGTCGACGTGTTTCCCGAGCTGAATGCGCCTACGGTCGTGGTGCTGACCGAAGCGGGAGGCCTGGGATCGCACGAGGTCGAGGAGCGGGTGACCACACGCGTCGAGGCGGCGGTCGGTGGACTGCCGGGCATCCGTCGGACGCGGTCGGCCAGTGCGCTCGGGCTGTCGATTGTGTGGGCCGAGTTCGACTGGGGATTCGACGTCTTTCGAGCGCGCACCCTCGTGAGTGAGCGCCTCGCCGCCGTTCGCGAGCAGCTCCCGGAGGGGTCGCACGCGGAGATTGGACCGATCACGTCCATCACGGGCGAGATCATGCTCATCGCGCTCTCTAGTCCCGGCGCCACGGTGACGCGCCGCGAGCTCCGTGCGCTGGGTGAGTTCGAGCTCCGGAACGCCCTGCTGAGCGTGCCTGGCGTGGCGCAAGTGGTCGCCATCGGCGGCGAGCTGCCGGAGTACCAGGTGCTGGCCCGACAGGACGACCTGCTGCTAGCGGGACTGTCACTCGACGAGGTCCGCGCGGCGACCGCGCAGGCGCATGGCGTGCGAAGCGCTGGCTATCTCCCGAACGTCCAAGGCGAAGAGCTCACCATCCGGCAGCGTGCGGCGCTGGCGAACGTCGAGGGCCTCGCCGAGTCGCCCATCGACACGCGAGATGGCGCGTCGGTTCCAATCAGGACGGTGGCCGAGACGCGACTCGGCGGAGTCCCGCCGCGCGGTGCGGCCGCAGATCGCGGGGAAGCGGCCGTCGTGCTGTCGATTCAAAAGGCGCCAGGCACCAACACGCTGGAGCTCACGCGCGCCGTCGATGCCGCGCTCGATGCCTTCGAGGCGACGCTTCCGGTTGGCGTCATGCTCAACCGCCATGGCTTTCGCCAGGCCAACTTCATCCAGCGCTCGGTCGACAACCTCGTCGCCGTATTGCGCGACGCCGCCGTCGCAGTGGCGCTCATCGTCATCCTCTTCCTGCTCAGCGCGCGAACGACCCTCATCACGCTCACAGCACTCCCGTTGTCGCTGGCGCTCGCCTTCGTCGTGTTGGACCTCCTTGGCCAAACACTCAACACGATGACCCTCGGCGGCCTGGCGGTCGCGATTGGCGAGCTGGTAGACGACGCGATCATCGACGTCGAAAACGTCGTCCGCCGTCTGCGCGAGAACGCGCTCCTGGAGCCCAACCAGCGCAAGGGCACGCTGAGGGTGATGTACGAGGCCTCCAACGAGATTCGCGGCTCGGTCGTCTTCGCGACGGTTATCATCGCCGTCGTGTTCGTGCCCATGCTCTTCCTCGAGGGCCTCGAAGGTCGCTTCTTCCGGCCTCTGGGCATCGCCTACATTGCCTCGATCCTGGCCTCGCTCGTCGTCGCGCTCACCGTCACGCCCGCTCTGTGCGCGCTGCTCCTGAAGAAGTTCGGCACTCAGACGCACGCGGAGGGCCCGCTGGTCCGATGGCTCAAGCGCGGCTATGACCCCGTCCTACGCGCCGCGCTGCGTTTCAGGAAGTCGCTCATCGTCGTCACGGCAGCCGCCGCCGGCGCGTCGCTCTGGCTCATCAGCACCTTTGGGACGAGCTTCCTGCCCGAGTTCAACGAAGGAACGTACACCGTATTCGTCATGGCGCCGGCCGGCACGTCACTGCCAGAGAGCGACCGTGCGGCCAACGCAATCGAGAAGCAGCTCGTCGCGCTTCCCGGTGTCACCAACGTCGTGCGGCGGACCGGGCGGGCGGAGCGGGACGAGCACGCGGAGCCCATCTTCAACTCAGAGATCGAGGTCACCGTCGACGCAGCCGCGGACAGGCACGCGGTCCGACGGGAGATCGACTGCGTGCTGGCGTCGGTCAGCGGCATCGCGACGACCATCGGGCAGCCCATCGAGCATCGCCTCTCACACGTGATGAGTGGCACTCCCGCGGCAATCGCCATCAGCGTCTACGGCGCGGATCTCGACATGCTCCGGCGCCTCGCACAGCGCATCGAGACCGCGCTCCGGGGCCTGTCCGCGGTGCGCGACGTGGCGGCCAATCGCGAAGCGCGCATTCCCGCGCTCGTCGTGGGCTATCGAGATGCGGACCTCGCTCGGCTCGGGTTGACTCGGGCCTCGGCTGCCGAGCAGGTCGGACTTGCCCTGGATGGTGCGACCGTCGCGATGATTCAAGAAGGCCCGCGATCGACGGGGCTCACCGTGCGATTGCATCCCGACGACCGCCAGACACCAGACGACGTACGCGGCTTGGTTCTGCGCGGCGCTCAGGGGCAGCTGGTGAGGCTGCACGAGGTCGCCGACCTCTCGGCTGACGAGACACCAAACGTCATTGCGCACGAAGGGGGCCGCCGAAAGGCCGTCATCTCGTGCAACGTCGCGGAGGGCCATGACCTCGGCACCGCGGTTGGGCTCGTGCGTGCTCAGGTCGATCCCATTGTGCGAGACGCCGGCTACTCGGTCACCTACGGGGGCCAGTTGGAGGCTCAAGAGTCGGCCGCGCGCACACTGCTCCTCTTCGGCGGTCTCGCCGGTCTGCTCGTCCTGCTCCTCCTGCAGAGCGCGCTCGGCTCGCTGCGTGCCGCGCTGCTGGTGATGGGCAATCTGCCGTTCGCGCTGATTGGCGGCGTAGTCGCCATCCTTCTGACCACACCGGTGGTGAGCGTGGCGAGCCTGGTCGGCTTCGTGACGCTCGCGGGCATCGCCATCCGCAATGGCATCCTGCTCGTCAACCACTACGCGTATCTCCAGGAGCACGATGGCCGGAGCGTCTTCGACGCGGTGCTCCAAGGGTCGCGCGAACGGCTGATCCCCATCCTCATGACGGCGCTCACCGCTGTCCTCGGCCTCGTCCCACTCGTGCTCGCGGCGGGAGAGCCGGGGAGTGAGCTGCTGGCGCCGCTTGCGACCGTGGTCCTGGGCGGGCTCGTCTCCTCGACGCTGCTGAACGCGATCGTGGTCCCTGCGGGCTACCTGGCCGTCTTTGGAGCGGCTGGCTTCAGACGCAAGTCATTGGAAGCACTGGAAGTCTCGAACCTGGAGGCCGGAACGTGAGAGCACCGCGGCTCAAGTGGATTCTCGTGGTCATCGCCGGGTTGGGCTCTGCCTGCCAACGTAAGCCGGCCAGCCCCTCCCTTCCGGCAGCGACCGCTCAGCAGTCTTCGTCGAGGGGCGAGCCTGGCGGGCCCTCGGGACACGGCCGTCCGACACCGGTCGGTCCGGTCGATCTGGCGGGCTGGCAGTTTGACGTCGATGTCCTCGGGACTCTGGGTGCGGGTCGTCAAGGCGCGCTGCAGGCCTCACCGACCAGGGCACCCAAGGGCAAGAGTCTCGCTGACATTAGCGTCTACCTGTGGTTCGAAGACCCCGCCGGAAAACCGATCGGCGCACCGGTTCGGTCGGTCGTAGAAGGCGGTGCGCTTCACTTTCACCCGGACTTCCCGACCGGCGAGCCTCCAGTCGGGCTGACCCTTCGCATCCGCGACGGCGAGACGGACCAGCGCGCGCGCCTGGCGCTTCGTCCGGACGCGATCGGCCCCGCGGCGCCCGACGGGACCCATGGCGGGGTCGTCACCGCATTCACGGTCGGTGGCCGTAGCGGCTTCGTCGAGGTCAAGCTCCACGCGGACCACGGTGACCTGGAGGTCTGGCTCGGCCTCGACCGCGGCCTCGCGGTTCCATTCGACCTGCCCCTCGCGACGACCCCGACTTTGACCTTCCCGGAGCTGCCGGGGCGCACGCTCAACCTGGCACCGCGGGACACGACGACCAACGCCGACGAGGGCGGTAAGGCCAACGTCCGCGAGGGTAAGACGAACTACTTCATCTTCCCGGGGAAGACCGGACCGGACGCGAGCTTCCTGCGCAACCCGTCGTTCGAGTCGACGGCGCGGCTCAGCTTCCCGATTGGAGACGCCGTGGTCGACACCGGCACGTTCACGCTCCTTCCGCACCGCGAAGCGCCAGGCACGCACGCACACCCGCATGCGCACTGACCCGCGGCCATCACTCGGCGCACGAAACGAGCCCTTGCTCTTTTGCGCTTGCAGTCGCTCGCACGGCCGAGTATCCCTCCCCGGATCGTGCGGCTCGCCTGACGCGAGCGCCTGAATTGAAAGGACTCCATGCGACGCCTGCTCCCCGCTGCACTTGCTCCCGCTGCCCGTTCGCTCGTCCCCCTCTTGCTTACCGTCTCGACCGCACAATTGGGCGTGGCCTGCGCCGAGTTCCCGTCCGCCGATAGCTCGACCGCCGTCGCCGCCGTCGAGCATGAGATCGCCACGGCTCGAACGCGTCAGAAGCTCCACGAGATGCCCGCCTACTCGCGCGGCTTCACGGATCAGGGCAAGTCCGACTCCGCGTCGAACTTCCGCTTCGCCAACCCGCAGTACTTCGCCATCACGGACACGCCGCAGGTCAAGGGCTTTCGTCCCATGGTCGAGTGGGAGCCCATGACCTCGACCATGATCGCGCTGGCCGACTACATCCCCGGTGGCGGTCAGCTCGAGGACTACTTCATCGACATCCTGAACGCGGCTGGCGGCGTCTCGGAGCTGTGGATCATCTACGATCAGGCCTCGACCAAGTCCAAGTTCGAGACGCGGCTCAAGAAGGACGGCCCGCCGCTCGACAAGATCAAGTGGTATCAGATGCCCGTGGACGCCATGTGGATGATCGACTTCGGGCCCTTGCCGTTGGTCGACGACACGGCCAAGTCCCAGTCGATTCTAGACTTCGTCTACTACCCCGAGCGCGTCAACGACGACGCGACCTCGACGCGTATTGGTCAGGTCATGGGCGCGGCCACCTACCGCATGCCGCACGGCTTCGAGGGAGGCAACTTCCAGGCAGATGGCGCCGAGCACTGCTTCACGACGCAGCGCGCGATTCAGGCCAATGGCGCCAAGGAGGCCGACTTCACGGCCACGCTCAAGTCCTACGCCGGCTGTGAAAACGTCACGTACCTCTACGACGTGAGCGACGACGGCACCGGTCACATCGACATGCTGTTCAAGATGGGACCCGACCACAAGGCGTTGGTCGTCGAGTACCCGGAGAACATGGAGAAGGACCTCCCTACGGCGCTCCAGAAGAACGTCGCGGAGAACCGCAAGCGCATGAACGACAACGCTGCCAAGCTCGAGGCGCTCGTCTATAAGGACGCGAGCAAGATCAAGGTCTTCCGCCTCGTCATGCCGGGCTACAAGAACATCGACTTCGGCGGCGGGCAGAAGGAGTGGATCCCCCACACCTATGTCAACTCCACGCTCGTCAACAAGCGCAACCTGTGGCCGGTCTACTCGTACACGGACTGGGCGGCGTCGAAGGGTGTGGCCCAAGGGCAGTGGGAGGCGTTCCTGCCGGACTATACGCACATGGCGATCATCTCCGACGAGTCGGCGGCCGCCTCGGGAGCCATTCACTGCGTCACCCGGACGTTCCCCGCGGTGCCATTCGCCAAGTGGATCCCCGACGGCAAGTGCGAGACGGGCAAGTGCGCTCCGCCGGCGGAATTTGCGACCACGGGCAACGTCTCCGAGTGCAAGGACGAAAAGACCTGCTTTGGTCCCAAGTGGCTCTGCGTCTGTCAGGACTGCGACTCGGGCTGCAAGCCGCCCGTCGCGTGCGGCGACATCAAGGAGGTCGGGTGCTGTACGGGCGACGAGCTCAGCTACTGCGACCAGGGCTCGCTCGTGAAGCAAAACTGCCCGGCCTCGACGTGCGGCTGGACCGCCAACCCCGGCTATTACGACTGCAACACGGACGGCAGCACCGATCCGAGCGGCAAGGCGCCGAAGATCTGCGGCGAGAAGCCGTGCGTGCCGGCGTGCAGCGGCACGAAGTGCGGTGACAACGGCTGCGGTGGCACCTGTGGCACCTGTGGCGCCGGAGAGACGTGTGACGCGGGTACGTGCAAGACGCCGCCGCCGCTCTGCACGACCGACGAGTGCGCCGAGGGCGACAAGGGCTGCGACGGATCTGGCGTGCCCTGGGTGTGCGAGAAGGCCGACGGCTGCTTCAAGAAGAAGCCGGCGGCCGCCTGCAAGGCCGGCGAGACGTGCGACAAGGGGATCTGCGCGGCGGGCGGCACGACCGGCGGCGGCACCGCGGACGCGTCGGGCGGAGGCGCGACGGGCAGCGCGGACGCGACCTCGGCGGACGCCGCAGGCGGTGGTGCCAAGAGCAGCAGTGGTGGCTCGGCGTCGGGTTGTGCCTCGGGCACGACACGCCGGGGTGCCCCGGCGCTGCTCCTTCTGCTGGCCGCCGTCGCGCTCGGGTTGGCCCGACGCCGCGCGCCGGCGCGCTAGCCTCCCTCGCTGCACTTCTCGCCTACCGAGGCCCGCATCCTCCAGCATATCCCGTACTTCGAGGCGCCGCACTTCGGCCCCATCCAACCGTGGGGCACGCTCGTGGCCACTGGGGCCCTCACCGGCCTCGCAATCGCGCTCAAGCGTTCGCGCCGGCTGGGGCTCGACACGGACGCGCTGCATCGCATTTGTCTGTGGGTTGTCCTGTGGGGCTTCGTCGGCGCGCGCATCGGGCACGTGTTCCTGTACCACTGGGCCGACTACAAGGACGACCTGCCGTCCATCCTGCGTCTCTGGGAGGGCGGGCTGTCCTCCTTCGGCGGCTTCGTCGGGAGCACCGTGGCCACCGTCGTCTTGATGCGCCGGTCACGCCTCCACTTCTGGACGTACGCTGACGTCATCTGCTACGGCTTTGCGACCGGATGGGCCATCGGTCGGCTCGGCTGCTACGTCATTCACGACCACCCGGGTCGGCTCGCCGGCTCGGCATGGTACGAGGCGCTCGCCACGGAGATGGACGTCCGCCTGTTGAACGGCGACTGGTCCCGTGACGTCCGGCACGATCTCGGGCTCTACGACGGCATCCTCAGCGCGGTCATCGCGATGTTCTACCTCATCGCCGATCGCAAGCCGCGGGCGCCGGGGTTCTTCATCGGATGGCTGTGTGTGCTGTACTGCGTTCCGCGCTTCTTCCTGGACTACCTGCGGGCCACGGATCTGGTCGCCTCCGATACGCGGTACCTGGGATTGACCCCGGCGCAGTATGGCGCAATCCTCATCGCCGGACTGGGAGGCGCGATACTTTGGCATTCGAACTCGGGAAGAACGAAGCTGAGCCCAACCGCTGGCTCGTAGGCGCCGCGCGCGGCCTGCTCTTGACCTCCTTGGCGGCCGGGCTCACCGGGTGCCCAAAGAAGCTCACCGAGCGGGTCGAGGTGCCCGTCCCACGGGAGTGCCCCGCGGGCGGACCACCCGCGCCGACGGCCAAGGCGATGACGGCGCTCACGGTCATCAAGCACGACGGCAGCGTGCGCGCCGTGTTGGGGGGCGGAGCCGGCTCGCCGTGGGTCGCGCTCGTCGCGGCAGGCGACAGGGTCGGCGCGGACAAGGCGACGGTGGCTGCCATCGACGACGGGATGGTCGCGCTCAAGCTCGCCGACGGCTCGAATCACGTGCTGACCGTCGGCGCCGTCGCCAACGTCGCGGCGGGCACGCCGACGCCTGCGGTCGCGCCCGGCACGCCAGCGGCTCCGCCCAGCAAGGAAGACGCGCTGGCGCTGGCCAAGTGGCGGCAGTCGGTGCTCCAGGCACTGGCCGCAGGTCAGGGGATCCCGCACGACGCGCTGCTCGTCGTGGGCCTTGCGCTGTCGGACAACAAGCTCCCGCCCATCGCGGAGGCGACCAACAAGTTCGGCTGGACCCCGCTACCCGGCATCGAGACGAGCTTTCTCGTCGGCCTCAAGATCGACAACGGCCAGCTCACGCTCGATGGCGTAGCCCCTGAGAAGCGCTTCCTCGACGCGCTCGTCGAGCGGCTGCGCGCAGCGGCACCCTACGTAGTCCGCGTGAAGGTCTCGAGCCAGGCGCCGGGCCAGCAGGGCTTCCACTTTCAGCTCCAAGTGGACCTCGCGGTGCTCAAGTCCGCGGATCTGGCGATCGCCAAGGCACCCGGTGGACATGACGGTGGGACACTGCCCGAAGAGGCCAAGCAGTTGCTCTCCCGCGATTCGGAGCGACTGCCGACAGACCCGCGCCTCGATCTCTTCGAGAACGAGATCAAGGGCATCGCGGCTCCCGCCGGTCTGCAGCAGTTCACGCTGACGCGCGTCCCCGAGATCGCCGAAGACGGCTACCTGGGCGTCGTGAGCTTCACCGTCGAGGCCGTCGGCAACACGCGCAACGCGCTCGTGTTCTTCGCGAAGCTGCGCGAGGCATCGCCCAAGCTGCTCGCCATCGATCCGTTCGAGTGCAAGGCCGGTCGCATCACGGCCACGCTGCGGGTCCCATTCGTGCGCGGCAAGGCCGATGCGCGGGCCCCGACTCCCGCCAGCCTCGCCACGAGCGCGCCAACGGGCGCCAAGTGGGACGGACTGCGCAAGATTGAGCCCATCGACCTGCGCGACCCGTTCTCGCACTAATGGAGGACGGCCTCGATGGCTCCGTCGTCGAGCGAAGGCATGCCCTCGACCGAGACGGCGTCGCTGACGTCGATCTCGCATGCCTTCTGCACATGATCGAGCCGGCCATTCACGTTGATGTCCTCGAGCCGCGCCACCTCGCGTAGCTCGGTCAAGAACACCTGCCGGTGAAAATCCCGCACGCGCCGCAGCCCCGGAAACGGCACCGCGGCGGCGTGAAGGACCGTGCCGACAGCGCCGTGATAGCCAAGGAACACGCCGAGCCCGGTCATGTAGCGGCCCCACGAGATGGGCTTGCCGGCGTTCTTTCCACCACAACAGTTGGCCATGATCTCCTCCTCGTCTCCTCCTCAGGTTGTCGTTGACTCGGACGCTGCCGGCGCTGCCGGTGAGGCACCGCCCTCGAGCGCGGCGAGCTGCTCCCGCCGGTGGCGCAGGAGATCGTCGAAGTCGACGCCCTTCTGGCGAAAGTAGGTCCGCATGACGTCGTCACAAATCGGCGTCTTCTGATCGATGAAGCGCGCGACCGTCTCTTCGTCGTGCTTCACGCGCTTGTTGAACAGCAGGTACGGCATGTAATACAGCTCGCCGGCGATGCACGTCGGCTGAATGCACAGGTGGCGGTCCATGACCTTGATCCCCATGGGGAGGCCGAGCTCCGAGATGAGCTTGCGCGACTCCTCCCGGGTGCATTCGTAGACGGGCGTGCCGAAGTCGATTCCGTAGGACTCGTAGAAGAACCGGATCATGGTGAGCGAGATGAGCATCTGCTCGACCATCTCATTGGTGTCCGAGTTCGAGCCGTCGGTCATCAGCCGAAGGCCATTCTCCATGCAGTAGATAGCCGAGCGCATGTGCATCGCCATCTTGCAGCCCATGAACCAGATGAAGCCCGACTTGAACTCTTTGTAGTCCTTGAGCACCTGGCTCACGAGGATCTTGTCGAAGTGCTCCTTGGTCGAGATGAGCGTGTAGACGAACTTGCCGCCAAGCTTGGCGTTGAGCTCGGCGACCTTGTCCGTCGTGCGGTGGTGATAGTAGTGGCCGTAGCCGTTCTTGTAGGTGACGAGGTGCACCTTGTCGTACTGCTCCGCCAGCGCGATGGCCGTCGCCGTCGAGTCGATGCCGCCCGAGAACATCAGCGCGATCTCGTTGGGCTTGAGGGCCGGATAGCGACCGGGCCCGAGCTCGGGCAGCGGATGGGTCGCGTAGAGCACGTCGGTCCCCGGACGCGGGGTCGACGGCGTGGTGTCGATAAACGGTGAGAGCAGTGACATGGGAGCCTCCAACCTTCTGCGCAATGGTGCGAGCCTGAGCGCCCGAACGCAACCCCTTGTGACCCGACCGTCGCCTTGATAGGGTCCGCCGCGCTCGATTTGGAGGCGAACGAGCGGAGTCTTTCCATGGCAACTCATCGCATCGTCGCGCTGCCGGGCGACGGCATCGGGCCCGAGGTGACCACACAGGCGCTGCGCGTGCTCGACCGGGTCGAGCGGCGCGGACTGGGGCACTTCGAGGTCACGACCATCCCCTGCGCGGGCAGCTACTACGAGCAGCACGGTGCGGAGTGGCCCGACGGCTCGTTCGAGCGATGCGTCGCGGCGGACGCCATCCTGCTGGGGGCCATCGGTCACGTCGGCAAGAACGGCGCGACCGTGCGGCGTGCCGACGGCGAGCTGGCAGGCTACGAGCAGGTCATCGGCCTTCGGACGAAGCTCGACCTCTACGCGAACGTGCGCCCGGTCAAGCTCTACGCGGGCGTGCGCCATCTGGTCGGGGGACGGCACGCGAGCATCTGGGCGCCGCAGGACGTGGACATGGTCATCTTGCGGGAGAACACCGAGGACGCGTACGTGCCCGGGGCCTTCGAGCTCACCCGCGGCGGCGAGCGCGAGCTGGTCGTATCGCCGATCATCATTACGTCCAAGGGCGCCGAGCGCGTCATCCGGCGCGCCTTCGAGCTGGCGATGCGGCGCAGCGGCGCGCCTCGCGACCACACGCGGCGCGTGACGTGCGTCGACAAGAGCAACGTCATCCGGGCCCACCGGCTCTTTCGCGATGTGTTCACGAGCGTGGCGCGCGACTTCCCGACGGTCGAGGCGGACGCCATCTTCGTGGACGCGTACGTGCACCAGCTGGTGCGTGAGCCGGAGCGGTCGGATGTGGTCGTGGCACCCAATTTCGCTGGAGACATCGTCACCGATTTGGGCGCCGCACTCCAGGGGGGCATGGGGATGGCCGCGAGCGGCAACGTCGGCGACCGTCACGCGATGTTCGAGCCCATCCACGGCTCAGCCCCTCCGCTGGCGGGCAAGGGCGTGGCCAACCCCACCGCGGCGATGCTCTCGGTCGGCCTCATGCTCGGCTGGCTGGGCCAGACGCGCGGCGACGCAGCGCTCGAGCTGGCCGCCGCGGCCGTGGATCGCGCCGTCGGACAGGCGATGGAGCAGAGTCACGCGCACACGGCCGATCTGGGCGGCGCGGCCACGACGACGGAGGCCGCAGACGCCATCCTGAAGGCGCTGGACGTGGAGCTACGCTAGCGATCGATGAGCACAGGCCGCAGCCGCGGGCGCGGCTCGCTCGCGTCCACGGTGAAGCGGATGCGCCCCCCGAGGCGCTGCGTGTGCTCGCGCTCCTGGTGGTCGACCGCCTCGACGAAACCGACGAACGTCAACCCGTCGAGCGTGGCTCCGTGGGCGGTCAACGCGGCGCGGTAGCGCTCGTAGAGGTCGCGGGTGTAGCTCTCGGCGGGCACGGCGGCCAGGCCGGCGAGCTCGGGCAGAGCGCTGGCCAACACCGGCTCTGACACGCACTGGAGCTGAAGGCTGCTCGACAGCGCGCGGTGGGCGACGGCGGGCCCGCGGGTCATGACGTCGGCTCCGGCGCCGAGCAAGGCGCCGACGGTCTGGCCAAACGTGGTGGCGAGCGCCTGGGCGCGCCCATCGCGGAGGCTGTTGGGCGGGCGGGCGTCGAGCGCACCGTCGCGGACGGCGATCATGGCCGCCTCGACGCGCTCGAGATCGCCGTCCAGCCGACGGCGCTCCCAGAACACCCACCCGGAGAGCGCGAGCGCGAGCAGCAGCGCGAGGCCCAGGAGGGGCCAGGGGCTCGAGGCCGCCTCGAACACCGCGGTCCGTGGCGCCGAGACGACCATGCGCACGTCGCCCAGCCGCACACCGACGGCAATCGGCAGGCCGCCAATCTCGGTGAGCCCGTCGGTCAGCACGGCGGGCGTGCCGACCTGGGTCTCGGTCGCGAGCAGGTCGAACGTTGCCGGGTCGGGCTTGCCCTCGAGCAGCGCGGCTCCCGTGCGCTCGCCGACCGAGGAGCCCAGGAAGCGCTCGCGCAACCCAAGGCTCACGTCGCGACCGATCGCCGCGGCGAAGCGCTGCGCCAGGGCGACATCGATGACCGAGCCGACGAGGACGGCGCCCGCGAAGGTGCCCGTGTCCGACCGCACGGGGATGACCGCCGTAAGATAGCTCACGCTCGTCTCGCGGCGGAGCGTCACGAGTTCGATGACCGGGGCCGCGCGCTCGAAGCGGCGGACCTGGGCGACGACGTCTTCCAGCTCGTCGCTGGCGGTCCAGTCGGGGTCGAACGCGGACGCAACCCCCTTGCCAAAGCCATCGAAGACCAGGACGAGGTCCGGCGTGCGTTCGGCGACGCCGCGGGCCAGTCGGCTGATGAGCCCGCCCGTGCACGGCGCCGCACCGGGCGCGCCATGCGTCGCGTCGGCACGACCTGCACCGCAGAGCGCCTCATACGCGAGACGCCAGCCACAGAGCGGGATGTCGCTCCCGAAACACTTGCGGACGACCTTGCGCACCTCGCTGGCCTCGCGGGGCGTCGCGGTGGTAGCGGCGTCCGCCCCGCTCACTGAGGCGGCGACGTTCCGCGCGAGGGTCTCGGAGAACGGGCCGAGGACCGTCTCACCGAAGCGCTCCTCCGCGATGCGCGCGCGCTCGGCCGAGAACGACGGATGATCCGGATCGCAGACGACGCCCGTATCGCGGCGGCAGACGGCGGCAGCGGTCGAGCGAAGCGCCGCGTCATGCTGAGCCACGGCACGCAGGATCGCGGCGAGTTCGCCATCGGCAAGGCGCGTACCGAGCTGCATGAGCCACGAGACGTGCGCGGTGAAGGCGAGCCGGCCGATGGGTGGGTGCGTGCGGCGCAGCGCATCCGCCGCGGCAGCCGCACGGGCGGCCTGGCGGTGAGACTCCAGCGTCTGCGCCGCGACGACCAGGGCGACGAGGACCAAGAGCGGAATGACGACGGCGCGAATTCGATTCATGCGAGGCGCGTCGTGTACGCGCGACACGACCGCCTGTCAACGGTTTTTGGGGACCAGCAGGGCCTCTGGAATGGCGTCGAACGGCTCGGCGGAGGCCGACCTCAGGGTAAGCTTCCCGGCGCTGTCGACGCGCCCGACGAGGTGCAGGTGCCGCGTCGGGGTGCCGGCGTGCACCACGATTGGCAGGCCCCGCAGCTCCTTGGCCACGAGCGGTCCGATGGCCGCCACGGCAGGAGGTCCGCGTCCAAACGCCATGGCACGACCGCCAAACGCGACGCCGGGCCACAGCGCCGCCGGAGCGCGCGTCCGATCCCGCAGCGCCGCGAGGCGCGTCCGCGCCGGTGCCGCGACCGTCACGACGACCAGCGCGTCCGGGGTCGCGACGATACCTCCGAGCACGGTCGCCAGGTCGTCGACCGTGACGTGCGTCCGCTGGCGGCGCGCGCGGTTGACCGAGCGGATGAGCCGCTGGGCCGCGAGCCCGTCCTCGAAGGCGACCACGCGCTCGAGCCCATCGGCGGCCTGGAGCCGTCGTGCCTCGGCCACGTGCTCGCGCCACTCGAGGCGCTGGTCGACGGGCGAGAGGCTGCGCTCGAGGGTCGCCTCGTGCTCCGGAGACAGCCACGCCTCACGTGCCATGCGCCGATAGACCTCGCGGTCCGGGGCCTCGAGCACCGCACGACAGAGGTGCTCCTCGGCGGCCGTCGGGTTGGACAGCACGCGCAGGTAGACCCGCCCGAGCTGAAAGTGGAGCTCCGCGTTGCGCGGGTCGCGCGCCAGCCGCTCTTCCAGCGCCTGCACGGCCTTCAGCGCATCGAGCCGGGTCTTGGGCTCATCGACGGCGCCCACCGCGGGAACGGACGCCGGGGCCGGCGCGTCGGCGCTGGAGCCTCGCGGTCGCGGCTTGATCCGGACGGCGAGCGTGCGGCAGAGGTCGCGCAGCGCGTCCACGGACTCCGGAGGAGCCTCGGCCGACGGATCCGCCGGCAGCGGCGCCGGCGCGACGTGCTTGCGCTTGCAGGAAGGGAGGGCGAGCGAGCCGATGAGTGCCAGGGAGACAAGGACCCTAGCACTTGGCGAGCAGCGCATTACCCTCGGCGTGACCCTTGTCGATGGCGAGCAGCCGCGTCAGATGGCGCTTGGCCTTGGCCTTGTCGCCCAGCGCGAGGCAGACCTTCGCGAGATACAGGAAGGTCAGGATCTTGAGCGCGTCGTCCTGGATGTCGTGCTGGAGCAGCAGGAGCCCCTGGAGGATCTGGAGCGACTTGTCGAAGTTGCCCGCGTCGAACAGGAGCCGGCCCAGCGCGATGAGGTTGGCGACGTTCTGCGAGTCGTACTGATGCGCCAGCTGATGGTACCGGAGCGCCTTGTCGGGATCGCCGAGGCGCTCGTAGATCATGCCGAGGCGATAGGCCTGTCGCGCCAGATCGGCGTACAGCCTCTTGGCCTCGAGGTAGCTCACGAGCCAGCCGAGCAGCGGCGCGGCCGCGTCGACCTCACCGCGGTCGAGGTGGTGCTCCACGAGCAGCTCGACGATCCCGCGGTGCTCCCGCTTCTTGTCGTAGCCGACCTTGAGCCAGCGCACCGACTCGTCGGGCCCGTTGAGCTTCTCACGGTAGATGACCGCGATCTCGTAGGCCGACTCCGCCTGCGCCGAGCGATCGGTCGCGGCGGCGAACTCGCGCTCGAGAATCGGGATGAGCGCCTCGTAGCTCTCCCGCCGGTAGAGGACCTCCTTCAGGCGACGCGTGGCCTCCGGATGATCCGGCTCGAGCTGGAGCGCCTCACGCAGCGCGGCGAGCGCCTTCGTCGAGTGGTCCGTCTCGAGGTACAGGCGCGCGACGCCGAGCAGGGTGAGCACGCGCTCCCGGGGCGCGCGCACCTGGGGCAGGAGCACCTCGTAGGCGGCCATCGCGTCCTCGTGTCGACCGAGTTGCACGAGGACGCGCGCGTTGATGCGTAGCGCCTGGTTGTTGTCGGGGGCGCGCTCGAGGACCTCGCCGACGAGCGCGGCGGCCCGCGCGTGGTCACCGACCTTCTCTTCGTAGACCTCGGCTGCCTTGAGCTTGAGCACGAGGGCCTCGCCCGGGTTGTCGGTCAGCGTGAGCTTGCGCTCGTAGGCCTCGCAGAGCGCGCTCCAGCGCTCGTACTTGTGGTAGATGCGCAGCAGCTCGTTGACGGAGTCCTCGTTGGTCGGGTCGGACGCGAGCACGTGCTCATAGTGGGCGATGGCCTGGTCCACCTTGCCCAGATGACGCTCTTCGATGCCGGCGAGCCGCACGAGCGCGTCCCGCTCCTCCGCCGAGCCCGTCTCCGCGGCTGCGGCGCGACGCTCGAGGATGCGCACGAGCTCGGGCCACGAAAGCAGTCGCTCGTAGAGCCCTTCCAGCGCGAGCAGGGCCTCGGGATCGTCGGGCGATAGCTCCAGCGCCTCCTCGTAGGCGTCGGCGGCGCCGCGGTGGTCGTCGAGGAACTGCGACCGTAGCTGACCAATCTGCCGTTTGAGCACGGCGAGCTCGGCGCCATCCTCGGTGACGCGGGCGCGCCGCTCCATGGTCTCGGTGACGCGAAGATAGTCCTCCCGCTGCCGATAGATGAGCTCGAGCGCCTTCATCGCGTCGGCATCGCTGCCATCGAGCTCAAGCAGCTGCGTGAGGCTCTCCTCCGCCTTGACCGAGTCCTGGCGGTGCAGCGCCGACCGCGCGATCTTGCGATAGAGCGCGACCCGATCGTCCACCGAGATGGGCAGCTCCGCCTTGATCTCGCAAACGCGGATGAGATCGCGCACCTTGCCCTGGGCCTCGTAGATGGCCTCCAGCGCGTCGAGCGCAGGCAGGTTCTCCGCATCGACCTCCAGGACCTCGCTGTAGCGGACCTCCGCGAGATCGACGCGCCCGAGGTGCTCGGCGAGCAGCGGGGCGTCCCGCAGCAGCAGCTCGCGACGCACGTCGGCGACGCGCGTCCCCTTCAACAGCTGGTCGTAGACCTCGTGCAGGTCCGAATAGCGGGCCAGGAGGATGGCCAAGGACTCGGTCAACGCTAGATAGTCGCCCTGCTCTGGCGCCGCGAGGACGGCCTCACGGGCGTAGTCGAAGGCGCGCGCCGGATCGAGCAGCTTATCGCGATACAGGTCGGCGACCTCCTTCAGGATCGCGGCCCGCGTCTCGCGGTCCGACTCGCCCTCGAGCCCGAGCAGCAGCAGCTCGACCAGGTCCTGCCAGCGCTCCGCCGTGCGGTGAATGGGCTTGAGGACGGCGATGGCCGCCTCGCGCAGGAGCGGCGCGATGTGCGCCAGCTCGCGCAGCGCGTCGAGCACCTCGGCGTCGTCGGGGCGCTCCCAGAGCAGCTCCTTGTAGAGCGACAGGGCGCTCTCGGCGTCGCCGACCTCCGCCTTGAGCACGCGGGCGAGCCGCTTCTTGTTCTCGAAGCCGGCGCCGGTGCCGAGCTCCTGCTCGCGCCGGAGGATGCCCACGAGGTCCTGGTATCGACCCAGCCGCTCGTAGAGGCGCCCGAGCGCCTCGAGCGCGGTCGTTCCGAACTCGTCGAGGTCGAGCACCTGTCGCCACCGTTGGACCGCCTCGTCGTAGTCCCCGAGCCGCACCTCGCACACCTCGGCGAGCCACGCCGCGACCTCGCGCTGCACGTCGCCGTCCTGGAGCGTATCGAGCGCCTCACGCCAGACGCCGGCGAGCGAGGCCCAGCGCTCGCTGCGCTCGGCCACCTCACGCAGCGCGTCGCGCGTCTGCGAGTCGAGCGGGTCGAGCATGAACGCGCGACCGAGCGCCTCGATGGCGCCGTCCGGATCGTCGAGGTGGCGATCGAGCAGCTCCGCGAGCCGTCGCTCGAGCTCGACCTTCTCCAGGACGTCCTGGGTCTCGACGAGCTGGGCCTCGATGAGCCCGGCGAGCTTTCGCCAGTCACCGCGATGCGCGTAGATCGGCTCCAGCACGTGGCAGACCGGGATGCGGACCGCGGCCTCCTTCAACAGTCGCTCGAGCAACGCCACTGAGGCCTCGTGCTCGGCGACGACGGCCAACACGAGGCGGACCTGATCGAGGGCCCGCTCGGCGTCGTGCAGCCGATCGTAGAGTAGCGTGGCCATAGCGAAGTCCACCTCGACGCGATCGCGCGGCGCGGCAAACAGGGTGCGCTTCTTGGCCAGCACCTCGAGCAGCCCCTCCCACTCGTCCACAGCGGGATACAGCCGCTCCAGGCTCGTGATCGCGTAGACGTTCATCGGCGAGAGCGCCAGGACCTCGCGATAGGTGGCGACGGCGTCCTCGATGCGCGAGAGCTGGCGCTCCTGGACCTGCGCGATCTTGCCGAGCAGCTCGATCCGGTCGTCGTCGTCGGCCGCGAACGCGAGCTTCTGCCGCAGCACCAGAACCAGCTCGTCCCACTCGTGTCGCGCGACGTAGAGGCCTTCGAGGCGATCCTTGGCCGCGCGATCCTCCGGCACGAGAGCGAGGACGCCCCGCAGCGCCTCGACGGCGCCGTCCTCGTCGCGGAGGTGGACCTCGCGCAGATCGGCCAGCCGCTCGAGCAAGGCCTTGCGCTCGGTCACCTGTGTCGACGCATCGAGCCGCAGCGCCAGGATGCGGGCGAGGTCCGTCCATGCGGCGACCTGCTCGTAGTGCCGAGCCAGCGCCTCGAGCGCGTCGAGGTGCGCGGGGACGAGCGCCAAGAGCCGCTCGAAGTAGCCCGCGGCGCGCGTGGGGCTGAGCTCCCGGTATAGGTTGGCGGCACGGTGAACGAAGCGCGTCTCCAGCTCCTCGGGGAGGTCCGCTTGATCGAGGGCCGCGTCGTAGACCCGCACGAGGTCGCTCGTGAGGCCGTGGACAGTCGCGATGCGCTCGAGGTCGGCCATCAGCTCGGGAGCCGCTACGTCCAGGAGGAACGCGGAAGACGTCTCGCGGAAGGCCGCGCCAGGATCTCGTGCGCGGTCGAGGTACTGCGACGCGAGCTTGCGGCGGAACGCGATCTGCTGCGCCGTGTCGTCCTCGGGCACCGCGCGCAGCAGCGAGCGATAGACGAGCACCCACTTCTGCCAAGGCGCGTCATCGGGATAGACGACCTCGAGGAGGTGCGCGACCCGCGCCGCCAGCGTCACGGCCTCGGGCGTGCTCTGCTCGGCCCAGGTGGCGAGCACCTTGTCCAGCAGCGCGAGCGTCGGGCCATGGTCGACGCGATCCTCGAGCACCCGCTCCGCCTCGCCGACCGCAGCCGCCGGATCGTCCCGCCGCTCGATCAGCAGCACCGCCAGCTTGTGGTGCAGCCGCACGCGCGCGTCGGTCGTGGAGACGGCGTCGAGCCAGCGGCGATAGTGGCGCTCCAGCGCGTCCCACTCGTGGCGGCGCTCATGGAGGGCCTCGATGCGCACGAGGGCATCCGCATGCCGCGGGTCGACCTCCAGGACACGCATGAGCGCGGCGATGGCCTCCTGCGGGCGACCGAGGCCGGTCTCCTCGATGCGCGCGACCTCGAGCAACAGCTCGATGCGCTCGGCGCCGGGCCGCGTCTCGGAGACGTGCGATAGCAGCGCGACGAGCTCCGCGGGGCGATCATGGGCGACATACAGCCGACGCAACGCGCCGGTGGCTTGCTCGTTGCTGGGGTCCTGATCGGCCGCGAGCCGATACAGGCGCATCGTGAGATCGGGCGTGCCGTTGCAGCTCTCGTTGAGGCCGGCGGCGCGGAGCGCCAGCTGCACCGTATAGGTGACGTCGGACGCGTCGCCTGCGTCCGTCAAAAGGCCTTCGTAGAACGCGACGAGGTCCCGCTGGCGGCCCATGTTGGCGGCCATCTTCTCGAGCTGAACCCACCGCGTGGTGTCCTCGGGGACGAGGCGCGTCGCCTCCTGCAGCGTGCGAAACGCCGCGGGCGCGTCGCCCTGGCGCTCCGCCTGGATGCGCTGCATGCGGTCGAGCGCCCAGAGCTTCTGAATCACGTCGCCGACGCGATCGACGTGGACGCGGTAGAGGCCGATGAGGTGATCCCACGCGCCGAGCTTCTCGTATATGCGCACGACGAGCTGCATCACACGATCGTCGCCGTCGCCGCGCTCGAGCATGGTCTCGAGCAGCCGCATGGCGGTGGGATCGGCGTCCGACTTGGCGAGCAGCGTCTCGATCGCGTCGAGGGCACGCGAGGCGTCGCCCACCTTCTCGTAGAGCAGCGTCGCGATCTGCCGGCGGTTCTCGAGCGTCTCCGCGGGATCGTCGAGGATGGCGCACTCGCGCACGAGCACCGAGACGACGTCATTCCAACGCGCGCGCTCCTCGTGGAGGTCCGCCATCAAGCGATAGGCGTTGCGCTCGCCGGGCTGGAGCGTGAGGATGCGCTCGTACGTACCGACGGCGTCCTCCAGCGCGTCGAGGCGATGCCGCTGGATCTGCGCGGCCTGGTGCAGCAGCAGCACGCGCTCGAGCACGTCCGGTGTCGCGTCGACCTCGCGCTCGAGGATGGCCACGACGTCGGCGTGGCGACCGGCCTGCTCGTAGAGGTCGCGCAGCGCGACCAGGACCTCGCGGTGCCCCGGCTCCTCGTCGAGGATCTCGCGGAGGATGCCCTCGGCAGCGGCGAGGTCGTTGCGGTCGTCCTTCGCCGTGCGCGCCATCTCGGTCAGCAGCTCGACGCGCGCGGCACGACCGAGAAGCCCAGCGAGCACCTCGCGGTCGACGATCTCGACCTCTTCGAGTCGCCCGGTGAGCTTGCCGAGGCGCACCAGCTCGTGCCGGACCTCCGGCGGCCGCTTCCAGTCGAGCTGCGACGCACGGGAGATGAGCTCGAACGCCTTGCCCGAGTCGTCCTTCCGATGCTCGTAGAGCCCGGCGAGCTCGAGCAGCGTGGCGCTGCGATCGAGCTGGTCGCCAAAGCGCTCGAGGCGGCGCTCGAGCGTCTGGATCAGGTCGTCGACGCGATCGGCACCGGCGTGCGCGCGGGCGAGCACGGCAGAGGCGCGAAGGCCGAACTCGTCGGAGTCGAGGCTCTCCGAGATGGCCCGCAACGCCGCCACGAAGTCGGGCGTGCGATCCAGGATCGCCTCGTAGTGGTCGAGCGCGTCCGAGCGACGGGCCAAGCGATGCTCGTAGAGCTGACCGAGCATGAAGTCGTACAGGTTGGCCTGCGTGTCGTCGGTGGCGCGCGAGCGGACGTCGATGAGAAGCGCCTCCATCGCGTCCCAGCGCTCGAGCTCGCCCAGCAGGCGGCGGAGGTTCTCGAAGGCCGCGGCGTCGTTGGGATCCAAGGTCCGCACGCGCTCGTAGAGCCGACACGCGTCGTCGGGGCTGGCGAGCTGGGTCTCCTGGACGTTGGCTGCCAGGAGGAGGTGCGTCTTCTTCTCGTCGATGCTGGTGACGACCTCGGCCTTGAGGGCGAGGAGCTCGACGAGCGGCAGCCAGCGCTCGGTGATCTCGTAGACCGCAGTAAGCCTGTCTACGGCATCCATCACGAGCGGCTCGCGCGCCGGATCGCCGTGCTCGACGACGTAGCTCAGCGCCTCGATGGCCTCGTCGGCGTGTTCGAGCTCGATCTGGAGGAGGCCGACCTCATAGAGGATGGTGCGTCGAGCGCGCTCGTCGGGCGCGATCTCGGCGCGCCGCTCG
Source organism: Pseudomonadota bacterium (assembly GCA_005776585.1). Classification (GTDB taxonomy): domain Bacteria; phylum Myxococcota_A; class UBA9042; genus SXOX01. Next base: position 34,857 of record SXOX01000310.1, read on the forward strand.
AGGACGGCGACGCGCTCGGCGGTGCGGTCCGTCTGGGAGTAGAGGGCATCGAGGGCCTCCAAGGCCGCGCTGGAGACCGGGTCGAGGGACAAGATCCGCTCGTAGGTGCGGGTGGCCCGGGCGGCGTCGCCAAGCCGATCGCGCGCGATCGAGGCGACCTCCAACAACAGCGCGACCGAGAGGGCCGGATCCTCGTCGCGGACGGCGGACTCGAGCACCGTGGCCAGATCGGCATCGCCGTTGAGCGCGGCCGCAAGGCGGCGCAGTGCCTCCCGAACGCGATCGCGCGACGGGTCGAGCCGAAACGCGTCGGCGTAGCAGGCGAACGCCTCGCGGGCATGGGTCCCCGCCTGGTCGTAGCGCGCCGCCGCCGTCTCCAGGAAGCGCGCGCGCGTCCGATCGTCGCCGGCAAGCTTGGCACGGACGCGCAGGACGCCAATCTCACGCTCCCACTCGCCGCGCTCGCGAAGCCAAGGCTCGAGCACGTCCGCGGCGCGCGGCGCCAGCTCCTCGTATCCTGCGGCCTCCTCGCGATAGAGCATGGCCTCGAGCGCGGCCACCGAGTCGAGGTGATCGGGCTCTTCGATGAGGATGGCCGCGAGCGTGTCGATGGCCTGCGCCGGATCGCCCAGCCGATCGCGGTAGAGCACCGCGAGCTCGTAGAGCGTGGCAGCGCGCGCCGAGCGCTCGGTGGCGGTCGCGAGGCGGCGGCGCAGCAACTCGACGAGCTCGTCCCAGCGCTCGAAGCGGGCGTAGAGCGACTCGAGCTCCTCGATGACCTCGGCGTCCTGCTCGTCGAGCGCGAGGATGCTCCGGTAGTAGTCGATGGCGTCTTCGGGACGATCGAGCTCGTCGCGCAAGAGCCGGCAGATGTCGCCGTAGACCTGCTTCTTCTGCGCGACGTCCCAAGTGAGCTCGACCTTGCGACGGTAGACCGCGAGCAGCGACTCCCAGTCCTCGCGACGGGCATGGAGCCGCTCGAGCGCCGAGACGATGTCCAGGCTCTCGGGATCGAGCGCGAGCGCGCGCTCGTAGCAGGCGACGGAGCGATCGAAGCGCTCGAGCTGCGCCTCGTCGATCTGCGCCAGGCGCACGAGCAGCGCTTGCTCGAGCGCGGTGTCCTGGCCCGGTGCGGGCACGAGGCCAAACGGGGCCTGCGCATCGGGGATGGTGAGGATCGCGGCGTAAAGGTCGGCGACCTCGGCCCACCGCCCGGTCGTCGCCGCAAGCCGCTCGAGATCGGCGCGCGTCGCCGGATCCTGAGGCAGCAGCGCGACACACTCGCAGGTCCAGGCGAACGCCCCCTCGGCGTCTCCGAGCTTCTCTTCGCGCAGTTGGGCGCCCTGCGTCAGTAGCGCACGGCGCGCCGCAGCGTCGTCAGTGCGGGAGAGTCGATCGGTGAGGATCTCGACGAGCCGCTCGAAGCGACCGTCCTTCTTGAGGATGGGCTCCAACAGGGCACCGACGCGGTCTCGAGCGACGCCGTCGTCAAACAGCGCGTCCAGCAGCCGCGCCCCGGAGGCGTCGGTGGGATCGAGCGCCAGCGCGTCCTCCAGGCGCCGCAGGGCGCCGTCGGGATCCTCGAGCTTCTGATGGAGCACCTCAGCGATGCGCACCGACAGAGCGACCCGCTTACCGGTGTCCTTGGCGCGCGCGAGCTGCTCGTCGAGGAGCGCGATCAGCGGCTCCCACCGGCCCTCGCTCGTGAAGATGCCATCGAGGCCCGCGACGGCCTCGGGGTCGTCGGGATGAGACTCCAAGATGCGACGGTAGCAGGCGACGGCTTGATCGGCGTCGACGAGGATGTCGGCGTACAGCTCACCGAGCCGGAGGAGGACCTGCCGGCGCTGGGCGAGGTCCGCCTTGGTCTTGGAGCGGGACAGCGCCTGCACCTGCCGCTCCAGGACGCGCTCGAAGGCCTCCCAGTCCTGGGACGCGTAGGTGAGCTGCTCGAGCGCGGTCAGCGTCTCGAGGTCCCGCTCGTCGAGGTCGGCCAGCTGTTCGTAGGCGGCGATGGCCTCCTTGGAGCGCCGCAGTCGATTCTTGAGCAGGTCGGCGTAGCGTCGGAGCAGATCGCGGCGCGGCGCGAGGTCGTGCAGCTCAGCGACGACCTTCCGGTAGAAGCCGAGCAGGTCGTCCCACGCGTCGGCGTGCTCCGCAGCCGCCTCCAGTCCGTCGCACAGGCGCGCGCGGCCCGGGCCGTCGGTCGGAGCGCGCGCGAACTCGACGGCTGCGACGCGACACAGCCAGGCCAGCGCCTCACGGTGGCGCCCCAGGCTCTCGAGCAGGTCGGCCCCGGTGCGAAGTGCGGCCAGCGCCGCCGTCTCGTCGGGGGCCTGCGCAGCCAGGATGTCCAACACGGCGATACGCTTGTCGGGGAGCGCGAGCTTGGCGTAGCGCGCATCCAGCATCGCCGCCAGCGTGACGTCCGTCGGCGCGCCGAACAGCAGCTTCTCCAGACGGTCCACGGCGCCGCGCGGATCGTTGAGCTTCTCCTCGAGGACCCTCACGACCTCGAGGTAGATCGCAAACCGCAGGCGGGTGTCGGCCTCGCGCACCGCCGCCTCGTCGAGGAACTGAACGTAGCCGCGCCAGTCCTGGTGCTCGGCGTACAGCGCCTTGAGGTCGTCCCAGCGCTCTCCGGCGATCAACAGCCGCTGCAACGCCTTCCGTGCCGCGAGGTGCGCAGGCGATAGCTCCAGGATCTGCCGGTAGACCTTCTCGGCGGCGCCGAGCGCCTCCTGCTTCTCGTGCTGGATCTGCGCGAGCTTCTCCAGGAGCTCGAGCTTCTTCTTGGACGTCTTGGCGTGCTCCATGCGCGATTCGAGGAGCGTGACCATGCGGCCCCAGGCCTCGACCTGGGGATAGAGCGCGACGAGCGCCGTGACGGCCCGCTCCTCGCGTGGGTTCTGCTCGAGCAGCTCCTCCCAGTGTCGAATCGCGTGGTCGGGCCAGTAGAGCTTGTCGGTCGCCAAAACCGCGAGCTCGGTGAGCACAGCGACGCGATCGTGCCCCTTGAGGAGCTTGAGCTCCGCCTCGTAGGTCGCGTAGAGCCGCTCGAGGTTGTGCTTGGCCTTGTAGATGGAGCGGAGCTTGCGAACGATGTCCAGGTTTTGCGGATCGAGCTCCAGGATGCGCTCGAGGAACGGCACGGCCTGCGCCTCGTTGGACATCTTCGAGATGTAGAGGTCCGCCACCTGATGAAACAGCTCGAGCAGCTCGCCCTCGTCGCTCGTGGCCTCGATCTTCTTTTGGAGCACCGGGACGAGCTCGCTCCAGCGCTTGGCCTCTTCGTAACGCTGCGTGAGGCTGTCGAGCGCCTGCACGTTCGTCGGCGAGATCTGGACGATGCGGTTGTAGGTGTGGATCACCATCTCCTCGACCGGGAGCTTGTCGGGATCCTGATATACGTCGATAATCTGGAACAGCAGCGCCGTGCGCTTCTCCGTGTCCGTCTCAGGGAGGCGCCGGACCTGCCCATTGAGGAACTCGATGAGCGCATGCCACTTGTGGGTCTTCTTGAGCAGCGCCACCCGCTGATCGGCCGCGCGCGGGTTGTCCGGATCCTCTCCGAGCACGCGCTTGTACGCCTCGATGGCCTTGTCGAGGTTGTGGAGCTTGCTCTCGGCGAGCTCCGCCATCTGCACGGCGACGTCCACGCGCTTGTCGGGGGGGACGAGCCCGAGCTTCTGACCGAGGACGGCATGCAGGCGCATCCAGTCCTCTTTCTTGGTCAGGTAGTCCTCGTAGAAGTCGAGGACCCCGAGATCCCGCGGATCGGCCGCGCGGATGCGACGATAGAGCTTCTCGGCCTCGTCGACGTCGCCGAGGCGCTTCCAGAGGATCTCGGCCTGTCGCCCGAGCCACGCGCGCTCGTCCTCCCGCGATTTCGTGGCCTTGCGCGCCTCTTCATAGATGCGAATGACGTCCTGATGACGGCCGAGCTGAGTGAGTGCGCGATCCAGCGCGTGGACGATCCGGGCGTCGCCGGGGCGAAGCGTGTTGGCAGCCTGGAGCTTCTCGAGCGCGGCGGCCGCCTGGTCGGGGACCTCCAGGAGCGCGAGCCCCGCGAGGCACAGGACGTCGGCGTGCTCGCGGCCGCCACGAACCGCCGCGGCGGCGGTCCAGGTCTCGACGATGCGCTGAACCTCGGGCCAGGCGCGCGCCTTGACCGCCCGCTCGAGGAGACGTGACGCCGCGTCGCCCGTGCACGGATCCGCCTCGAACGCGCTCCGTTGCGCGGCCTGGGCGTCCTGATGCTCGGCAGGAGTCGAGGCGCCGTCGAGAATGGCCTCGGCCAGCGCCTGCCAGGCGCGCGACCGTGCGGCTGGCTCGGGCGCCGTCTCAGCCTCCGCACGCAGATCCTCCAGCATGCGTCGGCGCGACTCACGGCTGGCCTCGAGGGAAGCGAGCGCGTCGGTCGCGTCGGCGTCGGCGGGACGCTCGGCGAGCACCGCGCGAAACGCGAGCTCCGCGAGGCCCAACTGGGCGCGCTCCAAGGCCACCGGACCCAGCCGGGCGCCAACGGCGGCGCGGACCGCCGGATCGTCGCTCAGGTCGAAGCGGAGCTTGAGCGCGGCGAAGCCGAGGTCGCTGGCGTCGTCCAGGCCCGCGAGACCGGCGAGGCGATCGAGGGCCGCCTCGTCAGGAAACTCACGAAACGCGACGGCGAACTCGGTCGCCGCTGTGAGCGGGTCGCCCGCGTGCGAGACGAGCTCCGCCTGACGCCGCCGCAGCGTGCCACGCGTCGTCTCCGTCGGTTCGTTGGGCAGCGCGTCCTTGAGGACGTCGATGACGCGCACGGCGAGCGCACGAACCGCAGCGCGCGCGTCGAGCCCGCGGGCGGCCTCGCGATAGAGCTCAAAGAGTCCGGCGAGGTCGCTCGAGGCCCGATGACGCGCCTCGAGCGTGCGAAGCGCGTCCTGAGACTCCGGGGTCGCCAGTTGCGCCCGGACATCGTCTATCTCGCGCTGTGTTGGCCTGGCATGCGTCACGTGGCGCCCTCTCGAGCCTCGGGGTGGGCCGGACCCCGTTCCGTGCCCCAGGGGGTCGGTTATACTTCCATCCCGCGCGCGCCCACAACTCGCCACGCGTCAACGGTGTCAAAAGCGTGCTGCGACGGGTAGCGTCGTAAGCGGGAGGGCGGGACATGGACGACACCGAGCTGATAGCGCTGCCCGGAGAGACGTGCTTCGAGACTCTTCGAGTGGACGCAGGACGTGCCCCGCGGATGGCCATGCACCTCGACCGGCTCGGGGTACCCGAGGGCGATCGCGCGGCGTGGCAGGCCGCCATCACACGCTGCGCCGCGGGCCGCGACGGCGTTGTGCGCATCGTCGCGCGCGATGTCCGAGACGTCGCCTCAGCGGTGACGGCGTATCGTCCGCTCCCGACCGATCTGGAGGTGCGCGCTCGCGGGGTCGCCACGCGGACAGCGCCGCGAGCGGCCGTGCGCCCGACGCCGGCGCGCAAGACGCTGGCTGGGCGGTCGATGGCCGCTCGGATGCGACAGGAGGCCGGCGACCTCGCGCCAGGGACCGAGGTGCTCCTGTGGCACGCGACCGCGAAGGGACCGCGCTACTTGGAGGGGTGCACGAGCAGCCTGCTGTGGCGGCGCGGCGACCTCGTCACCACGGTCGCGGAGCACGTCCTGCCGAGCGTCTCGGTGCGCCGCTTGGCCGAGGTGGCCGATGCCGTGGGCGTGACGTTGCAGCTGCGGCGCGAGGGGCCGAGCCGCGACGAGCTGGCCGCATCGGACGGGGTCTTCCTCGCCAGCGCGATCGTGGAGATCGTGCCCGTGGCTTCGCTGGACGGTCTGCCTCTGATTTGCGACGTAGAGCTGGCCCGACGCTGGCGGGGTGCGTCTCGAGCCTAGTGACGGCCGTCGCGGTTGCCTTCGAACTTGCCTTGGCGCGCGATGATCTTCATCGCGGCTGCCTCGAGCTTGTCCATGTCGATCTTACCGCGCTTGCCGCGTGTCGCGGCGCCGCCGGACTCGCCGTTGCGCGCCGACTCCACAGCGCGCGACTCGGCCGCCTCGGCGCGACCCTCGGCCTGGCTGTAGGCCGCCTGGCTGCTGCCCGTGGTGAACGCGGCGCCGACCTGATGATCGGTCACGTGGGCGATCTCGTGCACGAGCACACCGAAGCCCTCAGGGGAGTCGGGCGCGAACTCGCCACGACCAAAGAAGATGTCGCTGTCGCCCAACGCAAAGGCCTTGGCGCCGAGAGCCGATGCGGCGTCCTGAGCGGCCTCGCCGGTGTGAATCCGAACATCGCCCGGGTCGACTCCCAGGACCTGCTCGACCCGCCGCCGAAGGCGGGCGTCCAAGGGAGTCGCGTCGGTCTGCCCGAGCAAGGCTTGACCCGACCGGAGATAGCGCTGCGTGACGGCACCCGACATCGCGTCCGGCTCGTCCTTGAAGCGCTCGACCCGCTCGATCAGCCGTGAAGCCGCGCGTGACAGGATCGCCTGCTTTGTGGCCGCATCACCCGACTGGGCGGCCTCGGCCTGCGCGGCGTCGAGCTGCTCGTCGGAGACCTCCCCGCGTTCGATCGCCGCTTGGAGGTTGGCCTCGACGGATCGCGCGCGTCGCTCGAGGTCATCGAGACTGGCGTCTGCGGGATCCTGGTCATCGTGCTTCGGTCGCGTTGCCATGGCCGCAATCATAGCACACGAGGGCGGTCCGAGCCAGCCCCGTCAGCGCGACTCAGGGCGTGTACCGCACGCCGTCAATCTCGATGGCCTCACCCAGGGGACGTACCGTCACGCGCTCCGTCCGAGGCTCGGGCGCTCCGGGACCGGACGCCGTCTCCCGCACCTCTTTGTAGTCGAGCGCGAGGAACGCCCCGTCGACCTTGAAGCGCCCGGTGCGGCTGAGCGTCTCCGAGCGGTCGCTGGGGGTGCGCTTCTGGACGAAGAAACCGCTCGACTTGAGGCGAAGGTCGTAGACGTATTCCGCGGTGCGACCCTTGAGGTCGCGATCGTAGAAGCGCGACAGGTCGCCGGCGCCGCTGGCCTCGACATCCTGGGCGGAGGCCAACGCGATGACGACGTCGGTCTTTCCGGCGAGCTTCTGTAGCTTCTTCGGGGCCGCGCTCATCGGCTTGAGCGCTACGTTGACGCCGACTCCGACTCCGCCGCCGAGCGTGTCGGCGATGGCCTTCCCTTGCGGCCGCGCCGTCTCTTGGTAGTAGACAGACGTCTCGGTCGGGGCCCCCTCGATCGGTCCTCCGTCGGTGACCAGGAATCGCGCCGACTTCTTGAGGTTCGCGCGCAGCTCGGCGACCGCGGTCGAAGCGACCTGATCGGCCGAGTAAACGACGATCGTGGCATAGCCGGTGAGCGTGCGAAAGCGGACGTCGTCGCGGAGCCCGGCAAAGTCCTCGTCGACGCGCGCGTCCTCGAGCTTGGCCTTGTGACCGAGCTCGCGGTGGACGAGCAGCGCGTGGATCGCCCGTTCGGCGTCCCCCGTCAGCGCGTAGGCGCAGGCGAGGTTGTAGCGCGCGAGCGTGCTCTGCGGCTCCGCGGCGAGCGCGTCGAGGTAGAGGCGGATGGCACCGGCATAGTCGCGCTTCTTGTGCAGCTTCACACCGTCGCCGTTGAGCCGCCGCGCCTCGAGCTTCTCGGCGTTGGTCGGACGCTTGGCGAGCGCGGCGCGCGTCGCGGCGTCGAGCACGGGGAGGCCGTCGGCGGTCGCCGTGGGAGCGGTCGGCGCGACGACCGGAGGCGGGGGCGGGGGCTCTGCGGCGTCGGGAGGCGGACTCGCCGTATCGGGGGATGGACTCGTCGCGTCGGGACCCGAGACCACGGGCGCGGGCGGCGCGACGGGCGACGGAGGTGCCGGCACGGCCTCCATGTCGTGGTCGAGCGATGGCTTGGGTGTCGCCTTGGCGACGACTCCGGTCACGCGCGCCTCGTCGGCGGACTCGACGGGCTTGGGCGGTGCCTTGGGGTACGTCTCGGGGGGATCGCCGTAGGGGAACGGGTTGGTCTCACGCGCGGGCTTGCACCCCGCGAGACCGGTTGCGCATGAGAGCACGATGGCGACGACGCTCGAGGTCCGCATCTCGGTCGACCCTAGCGCGGTCGTGGCGCGCCGGCAACGTCCCGCGCCCATCCTCCCCCGTTGGCCCTGCGCGCGTTCTTGACACCCGCCAGCCCGGGCGTCATCGTACCGCCACCATTCGACCGAGGTACAGCCCATGACCGTGTTTCCCTCAGCCCTGACGTTCTCCAACTCCTCGCGCGCCCGTCTCGGCCGCGTCCTCGTGCTCGCGCTGCTGTTGGCGCTGCCCGTGGCGGCGCACGCCGACGATCCGCCGCCCGACGAGCTGTTCAAGCTCGGCAACGAGGCGTTCTCGAATCAGAGCTACGACAAGGCCATCGAGTACTACCAGAAGTGCGTGGAGAAGCGCGCGGACTTCAAGGAGGCCTGGTACAACCTCGGTATCGCGTACGGCAGAAAGAAACAGTACGAGAAGGAGATCGAGGCCTACCAGAAGGCGGTGGAGGCCGACCCGAAGTACTCGAAGGCCCTCTACAACCTGGCCATCGCCAACGAAGACAAGGGCGAAGAGGACAAGGCCATCGACTTCTACGAGAAGGTCATCGACGCCGAGCCCAAGGCGGTCGATGCGCGCATCAACGTTGGCATCCTCTACGCCAAGAAGGGTCGGCTCGAGAAGGCCATCGCCGTGTACAAGAAGGCCATCGAGCTCGAGCCCGAGACGGCGGATGCGTGGTTCAACCTCGGCATCGCCTACGGCCGCCAGGCCGGCAAGGAGGCCGACAAGGCCGCAAAGGAGAAGCTCATCAAGCAGGAGATCGAGGCTTATCAGAAGGCAGTCGAGAAGAACAACCGCTACCACAAGGCCTGGTATAACCTCGCGATTGCGTTCAACAAGCTCGGCAACATCGACGAGGAGATCAAGGCCTACGTCAAGGCGGTCGAGATCAAGAAGGACTACCCACAGGCGCTGTTCAACCTCGCGTACGCGTATCAGGAGAAGAAGGACGCGGCCAACGCCATCAAGTGGTGGGAAGAGTACGTCAAGATCGCCGAGCCGCTCCCGACCGAGAAGAAGTTCGTCGACCAGGGCAAGCAGCAGCTCGAGGCCCTCAAGAAGGCCCAGGGTAACTGAGACGCTTCCGGCTCGACCGCGCCCCTTGGCACCTCGTCGTGCCGTCCTAAGTTGAGCCCATGGCGCGAGACTACTACGACGTGTTGGGCGTGGCGCGAGAGGCCAGCGCGGACGACCTCAAGAAGGCGTACCGGAAGCTCGCCAAGAAGCTGCATCCCGACCACAACCCGAACAACCCCAAGGCCGAGGACGCCTTCAAGGAGCTGAGCGAGGCCTACGCCGTGCTGTCGGATGCCGAGGCGCGCGCGAAGTACGACCGCTACGGCAAGGACGGCTTCCGGCAGTACGTCAACACCGACGACGTGTTCCGACACACGGACTTCCAGTCGATCTTTCGCGATCTGGGCTTCGGTGGGGCCGCTGGCGCTGGCGGGGGAGCGGGGGGCGGTGACTTCTTCAACGTCTTCTTCGGCGGCGGCGGTCCCCAGGGCTTTGGCGCGCAGGGTGCGGACGGCGCGCGGGCGCGGACTCGCGGTCGACAGGCGCGGGGGCAGGACTTCGAGGTGACGCTCGACGTCGGCTTTCACGAAGCGGTCCTCGGAGGAGAGCGTGGTATCCGCTTTCAGCGTCCCGATGGCCTGAAGGAGCTCACCGTGCGCGTCCCGGCCGGAGTCGATACGGGGACGACCGTCAAGGTCCGGGGCGAGGGAATGCCCGCGCCGGTTCCCGGGGGCCATCCGGGCGATCTCATCCTCCGCATCCGCGTCGCGCCGCATCCGAGCCTGACGCGCGAGGGGACCAACCTGGTTGCCGCCGTGAACATCCCCCTCTCGACGCTCCTCCTCGGCGGAACCGTACGTGTCGCGACGCTGGACGGCGACAAGACGATTCGGGTCCCGCCGGGAACGCGCGCCAACGGTCAGCTGCGGCTGCGTGGCCTCGGTGTCCCTGCACGCGACGGCACGCGCGGCGACCTCTTGGCCACCCTGATCCCACACGTCCCGTCCGAGCTCTCCGCGGAGCAGCGCCGGCTCGTGGAGCAGCTCCGCGAGCTCGGTCTCTGAGTGCTCATCGGAATCCTCTTCATCGCCGCGATCGGCGCCGTCCTCGTCCTGATCACCACACGATCGTGGACCCATCGCGGCTTGGCCGTCCTCTCGATCGCTCCGGTGCTGGTGTTCGGGCTCTGGCTCGAGCGTCGGTCGGCGACGGCGCGTGACGAGGGGTCGGAGGCACAGGCGGGAGAGTCCAAGGTCGGCGTGTTCGGCTCAGTCGAGGCCGAGCAGCGACTCGCGACGCCGAAGGCGCCGGCTGCGGCCAAGGGTTCGGGAGCCGATCTGGCGTCGGTGCTCGAGCGCGCCAAGTCGGTCCCGGGGCTCACCTGGCCCGAGCCCGGCACGCACTACACGCGCGAGAGCCTGTGGAATCGTATCGACGGTGCAGCGGAGTCCTATCGCAAGCGTGGCCTCCGCGGCTCGCTGTTTGCCACGGCACGGCTTGGCGAGGCCGACGTGGAGGTCGCACTCTTCGACCTGACGTCGCTCGACAACGCCAAGGCCCAGCTCACCGAGTCGATCACGGGCGCCGACACGACGCCGTTGCCCGCCACCGGGGACGCGGCGGTCACCTGGAAGGGCGGCGGTGAGGGTGTCCTCGGGCCGATCTACGTGAGGGTCGTCGTCACCGGCGACGCACCCGGTCTGGACGCCGTCGCGAAGCACTTGCTCCACGCGCTCGCTGGGACCCTCGATTCGCCGAAACCAGCCCCGGTGGCTCCTGCCGTTGCAGAGGACTCGCCTGCGGCGCTCTTGGAGACGACGCCGGAGGTCGTGGCCCGGCATGGCATTCGATCCGTCCGCGTCGCTACCGTAGGAGACTGCCGAGTGCGCACGGTCACGTTCAATGACGCGTTTGGCGCTGCCGCGTGGATCGACGTGATTCGACCTCATGACGCGCAGGCGCGGCCCGGCTTCGCCTTCAGCGCGACGGACGCGGCCGCCGAGGCACGCGGTGCGGTCGCGGTCTGGCTCACCGGGAAGGACGCGCTCGACCAGCTCTCGCGTCAACGCTGGGACGCGTCGACCTTGCCGGAGCAGAAGGCGCTGGGCGACGGCTTGACGCTCTCGGCCACGCTGGACGGCTGGAGCGGCATCGCCGCGCTGGGCCGCACGCTGGTTGGTCGGTCCACCGACGGCGGCGAGGTCTTCATTACGGCCATCTTGGACGCGCCGGGCGTGGCGCTGGATGCCCTCAAGGCGCGCTTCGAGGGCGCGACCCTCTCAGCAGACGGGCTCCTGATCGCGACTGATCCGTACCTGGGCACCATGGTCGCCCGCGTGGTCGGTGCGCGCGTGGTCGGCGCCTCGGGCTGGCCGTCAGTCGAGGCCGCGCAAGCGGAGGTGCGCAAGCGCGCCGAGGCTCTGGAGGCACCGTGACCGATCAGGCCGAGAGCGCGCGCTACTGCGGTCAATGCGGGGAGCGCAACCCCGCAGTCAATCGGTTCTGTGTGGAGTGCGGAGCCCGCCTGCTGCGCTCGGACGAGCTCGACGCCGCGGGAGCCATTGCTGACACCGTCGACGCGCGCCTCGCCGGCCTGGCGCAGCTTCCGGAACCGGCCATCGTCTGGCCCGACGATCTCCCGCGACAGATCACGGGGGCCGATGGCGCGCTGCTGAGGCTCGTGCCGGGCGGCTTTTTTTGGATGGGCACGCGCGAGCGCAAGCCCAAGAAGAAGGACGAGCGCCCCTTTCACCTCGTGTGGCTCGACCCGTACTACCTGGACGAGCACCCGGTGACGATGGGCCAGTACGCTCGGTTTCTGAGCGCCTCGGGACACCGCAAGCCCGCATCATTCACGTCACGCCGGCGCAGCCCGGACGACCCGGAGTGGGCGCGCCTGCCGGTCACGCAGGTCTCCTGGCAGGACGCCCAGGCCTACGCCAAGTGGGCACAGCGACGTTTGCCGACGGAGGCCGAGTGGGAGAAGGGCGCGCGGGGTGTCGATGGCCGCACCTACCCGTGGGGCGAGGAGCCACCGGATGGCCGCGCGGCGTTCGGGGATGAGAGCGCGCTCCCGGACGCCACCGGGCGATTCCCGAACGGCGTCAGCCCGTACGGCATCCAAGACCTCGCAGGCACGGTGTGGGAGTGGTGCGAGGACGAGTACGACCAGGACTTCTACCCGCGCGGTCCGCCGCGGAATCCGTGCTGCCGCGATGCGCCGCACCCGCCGGAGGCCGACTATCGCGTGCTGCGCGGAGGCAGCGTCCAGAGCTCGGCGTTCTGCCTCCGCGCCACGTTCCGCGCATTCAACCTGGCCAAGATGACCTCCCCCGTCTACGGCTTCCGCTGCGCTGCGGACGTCGCGCGCTACCGCCGCCCCTGAACTTGTCCACAGGCCGCGCGCACGTTACCTTCGGCCCGTGGCTCGTCAGCGCTACAAGATCCTGAAGAAGCTCGACGCCGGTGGCATGGCCGAGGTGTACCTCGCGCGTGCGCACTCCGTCGGCGGAATCGAGAAGCAGGTCGCTATCAAGCGCGTGTTGCCGAGCCTCACGCGCAGCCAGCGCTTCGTAAACATGTTCCTCGACGAAGCGCGCCTCTCGATGGTGCTCTCGCACGCCAACATCGTGTCCGTCTTCGACGTCGGTCGCGCGGAGGGGACGTACTTCATCGTCATGGAGTACGTCGACGGCTATAACCTTCGGCGCATCTTTCAGCGCATGTCGGAGAAGGCCATCCGCCTGCCGGTCAACTTTGCGGCCTTCATCACGATGGAGATCTGCAAGGCGCTGGCCCACGCGCATGAGCAGCGGTCGCCGGAGGGACAGGCACTCGGCATCGTCCATCGCGACATCAGCCCGCCCAACGTGCTCATCTCCAAGTCCGGGGAGATCAAGATCACGGACTTCGGCCTTGCCAAGGCCGTCACGCAGCTCGAATTGACCGATCCGGGCATCGTGAAGGGCAAGTTCAGCTACCTCTCGCCCGAGGCGGCCAACGGCAAGCAGGTCGATGCGCGGGCCGATCTGTTTGCCACCGGGATCCTCATCTGGGAGATGCTCACCGGTCGCCGCCTCTTCCTCGGCAAGACGGACATGGAGACAGTCGAGCTCATCCGCAAGGCTGAGGTCCCGCCGGTCAGCCTCTTCAACAAGGAGGTGCCCCCGGAGCTGGAGAAGATCATCGAGAAGGCGTTGGCTCGGGACGTCAAGGCGCGATGGCAATCGGCGCGGGACCTCAGCGATGCGCTCGCGCGCTTCCTTTTTGGGAACAACCTCAAGGTCACCAATCACGACCTGGGCACCTTCCTGCGGGACCTGTTCACCGAGGAGGGCGAGAAGCTCCACGAGCCGACCGACCGCATTGGGCAGCTCATCGACGAGGAGGTGCTCAATCTGTCGATGATGGGCCTCGTCAACACCACCGGGACACGACCCGATGGCGCGCGGCCGCTGAACGACGCGGAGCTCGTGACGGGCTCGCCCAACGTGCGCGTCTCCGTGGCCGACATCTGGGGTGGCGACGTACCGCCGCCGGTCGCGCGACCGGAGCTGGCCGATCTGCTGGAGGCCTATCGGCCGCGTGGGCCCGAGAGCGGCGCCCAGACCCACGCCAAGCGGCACGGTCGCAGCGGTGCCATCAGGCCGTGGCTCATGGCGTTCGTCGGCGTCGTGGTCGCGGTCGCGACGGGGAGCCTGGCCTACTGGCTCCTGACGGACTACGCGACCGCCTGGCTCGAATAGCCGTCAGAAGTAGTACGTAAATCCTGCCGAGCCAAACAGACCGCCTGCGCCGAGACCGATGCCGATCTCCTGCGGTCGCGAGGTCGTCCCCAGATCGTCATTGAAAAAGACGGCGCCCGTGGACGGCACGAAGACGAGCAGCAGCCCCATGGCGAGGTTGATGGAGAAGTTGTCCGAGAAGAAGAACTCGGCGACGAAGGGGATCTCGACATTGATCTGCCAGGTGACATCGTCGGCCTCGGGCGTGACGCTCGAGCCCGTCGTGCTGATGGCGTCGCCCACGGCGACGGTAATCTGACTCTGAGTCGGAAGCGTGCGGATGCCGAAGTCGAGACGCGCCGCAATCGACAGATTGGCGTACCGGCTCTGGGCGAACGCGTAGTGGACGCCGAGCGCAGTGTAGATCTCGGTCAAGGCCCGCAGCTGCTGTCGATTGATGAGCGAGACGCCGATGGTGGCCTCGATGCCCACGTAGCGCGTCACCCAGTAGCGGAAGCTGGCACCCGAGACTCCGCCGAGGGTCATCACGTAGCCAAGGCCGAACTTGCCGTTCATGTCCTTGGCGGCCGCCGGGGTCGTGGGCACCGCGGTCCAAAAGAGGGCGGTGACGACCAGAAGCAGCACTGGCCGGGAGGCTCGCAGCATCTCGGGCACGGTACCCTCGCGCTCCCGCATTGGCAACCGACGGCGCGGACCGTAGAATCGCCCGACGCGGGAGGGGCGAGCCAGATGCGAAGCACGAGCCAAATGAGACAGCGGTGGATTGGGACCGTGCTCGCGCTCGGCGTCGCGGGCCTTGCGTGCGATGGCGGGACCTCCGCGGTCGCGCCGACCCCGATTGCGACCGATGCCAAGACGGCGGAGTCAGTCGGACCCGACGGCAAGGCCGACCTCGGCCCCGCGATTGACGGAACGCTCCAGCCCGATCCTGGCCCTCCGAAGAGCGACGTGGGCGGGACCGACGCCTCGGAGGAGGGCGGCTTCCTGTGGCCCTGCACGTTCAACAAGGACTGCCAGTCCAACTTCTGCGTGCCGAAGGACCTCGCCAAAGGGCTCTACGTGTGCACGAAGCTGTGCATCGACGACTGCCCGGAAGGCTTTGGATGTCGGCCCTATCAGTCGGGCTCAGACCTCGTGAACGTCTGCGTCGCCGAGACAGACGCGCTCTGCCTGCCATGCAAGACCAACAACGACTGTGGGCTGGGAGGCGACCTCTGCCTCGCGATCGAAGGCGGGCGCTGCGGGCAGGACTGCTCGTCGACCAAGCCCTGCCCTGCCGGTTTTGCCTGCACCGACATCAAGGGCGAGGACCAGACCCTGCTGGGGCGGCAGTGCGTGCCGCTCAACGGCTCGTGTGAGTGTGGGGCGGAGGTCGACTTCGAAAACGATCCGCTGCACTGCGGCAAGTGCAACGCGCCGTGCACCTACGCGCATGGCGTTGGGGACTGCAAGAGCTCCAAGTGTCGGCTGGGCGCGTGCGTCGGCGGGTTCGTCAATCTGGACGAGAAGGATGACAACGGCTGCGAATACGAGTGCACCTTCGAGACCTCCGACGACACGCCCGACGTGGAGGGCAAGGACGCCAACTGCGATGGCGTCGACGGCATGCTCGAGCGCGCCGTCTTCGTAGCCCCAGACGGAACCGACGAGAACAACCCGGCAGGCTCCCGTGAGCTGCCGTTCAAGACGATCCATGCGGCCATCGCGTTTGCGGAGGCGCACGTCGGCCGAGATCAGCTCATGGTCTCGAAGGGAACCTACAGCGAGCAGCTCGTGGTCGTTCAGGGCGTGAACGTCTACGGCGGCTACGACCGCTCGGCCGGCTGGGCGCGCAACGTGGCGCAGAACGAGACGAGAGTGCGCTGGGAGGGTGTCGAGAAGGGCGTCATTCGGGCCCTCGTGGCGACCGCGATTGGCGATGTCACCGTGATCGACGGCCTCGTGCTCGAAGCGGTCTCCAATCCAGCGGCGGGCGGGACCTCAATCGCGGCGCACGTGACCAAGGGCTCGTCGGGGCTCACGCTGTCGCACTGCAAGCTGATTGCTGGAAACGGCGGCAAGGGCGAGGACGGCGCTCCGGGCGCGGCGGGTCAGCAAGGCAAGGACGGCGCCTCGGGCGTGTCTGGGGTCAAGGCGGGCTGCCACCCCGACAAGAGCTACCTCATCATCGGCGGGGAGGGTGGCAAGAACACCTGCGCGACGGGCGATGCGCGGGGCGGCAAAGGCGGCAACCCGGGCTGGGGCTCGGGCTCTTGCAACTGGGCAGCCGAGGCGGCGTGCGCATTCTCGGGTGGCTGCGACGACAAGGTGCTGGCCCAAAGCGGTGAGACGCCACCGAACGGAGGCAAGGGCGGATCCGGAGGGCAACCTGAACAGGGGGGCGGCAACGCGGATCCCGGCGGTCCCGGCAAGGACGGCGACGACGGCAAGGCTGCGTCTGCAGACGGTGACGTCGGCAATGACGAACTCTGGCGCCCTGTCTCCGGCAAGGATGGGCAGCCGGGCGTTCATGGCGGCGGCGGCGGCGGCGGCGGCGGC
>SXOX01000311.1 GCA_005776585.1 Pseudomonadota bacterium
GATCTTCCTCGACATGCACACGGAGGGCGCCGCGTTCCGAAGCCTGATGAACAGCTTCGCGATCGCGATCTCGCTCGGTCTCCAGCACGGCGTGCCGTTGGAGGAGTACGTCGACGCGTTCGTGTTCACGCGGTTCGAGCCCAATGGCATCGTGGAGGGCAACCCGTACATCAAGATGTCGACGTCCATCATCGACTACGTCTTCCGGGAGCTGGCCATCACCTACCTCGGCCGGACGGATCTCGCCCAGGTCATCCCGGACGATCTGCGCGGGGATTCGCTCGGCGAGTCGGCGCAGTTCGAGGAGGACAGCGAGGAGCTCGATGTGGTCGTGCAGGAGCAGCCGCAGCTGCGACTGGCGAGCGTGTCGGGTCGCGCGCAGCCGATCAGCCCGCGCACGACGACGAAGGGCCCGGTCGCGAGCGTCTCTGCGGTGCCGCGCATGGTGACCCGCAGCGTCGCCACGCAGCTGAATGGCACGATGAGCAAGGTGCAGCTGGCGCGCGCGCAGGGCTATGAGGGCGACGCGTGCGGCGAGTGCGGGAGCTTCACGATGGTGCGCAACGGCACGTGCCTGAAGTGCGTGACGTGCGGCTCGACCTCGGGCTGCTCGTAGCCTTGACGTTGGAGGGCGACTAGGGGCACTTGCCGGCGCGGCGCAGGCGCTGGAGGACGACGGCAACGGTGTCCCGAAGCGCGACGGCGTCCGGGGCGCGGCTCGTGTCCTTTCGCGACTGGATGAAGCTCGTGTAGCCAATGACGCACGGCTCGGCCAGCAGCGCCTGATACAGCCGAAGCGGCTGCGTCACGTAGCGGTAGTCGCGGTTGCGCTTCCAGGTCCCGACCGTGCGCACGACCAGGGCCCGTGCGTCGGCGTCGAAGGCGCGGACGTTCGCGCGAAATTGGTCGCTGTAGTCCCAATACGACTCGACGTTGGACAGATAGAGCACCCGCACCGGAACGCCGAGGCGGCGCGTGGCGTCGGCGACGCCTTGGAGGCCCTTGACCGCGCGCACGTCCACGCGCAGGGCGCGGACGCGGCCGGCCGTCACGAGGTCGCGGACGAACGCATAGGTCGCGCGGTGCGTCATGAAGCTCGGCACCTTGGCCACGAGCATGCGGTCTCGCAGCGCCTGGAGCCGGCGCCAGATGCGGTGCTGGTGCGACAGGAAGAGCGCCACGAGGCGATCGCGCTCCTCCGCCGGGAGCTCCGCCTCGAGCGCGGCGGCCGTCCGGCGCCGTTGACGGTCAGACCACGCGTCGATGAAGGCCGCGGGTGAGTCGGCGCGGCGGAGCAGACGCGCGTAGAGCGCATGAATGCCTACGACGACGTCGTCGTAGTCCGTCACCCACACCAGAGACGCCCGCTGCCAGCCCACGAGCAGATAGACCTGGTCGGTCCCCACGCCCACGAAGGCCCCGCCGCGATCGCGCACGGCAGGGTAGAACAGGTCGAGCGCCCCCTCGTTGCTCGTGACGTAGTGCTGGTTCTCCACCGACAGCTTGACGCCATCGAGCTTGGGTGGAGGCGGGTCCTCGGGGGAGCCGTGGAGGACCGCGCGGTCTGCCTCCGAGAGCGGCGGCAGGGCGCTGGATTCCACCGCGCAGAGACACGCGAGGCTCAGAGCCAGCGCGGCGGTCGCTGGTCTCATGGCCGCGTGCGAAACGTCGGCGCGTACGGCGCCGCGGCCTCGAACTCCGCACGCGAGATGGTTCCACGCTGGACCATGATCTCGAGCGTCTTCTTGAGCACCTCGCGCCAGCCGGCGCTGATGGCGCCGCTCTTGTAGAAGCGAAAAAAGCGGCGCGGCGCCGGCAGGATGCTCCCGACGTAGGCCGCCTCGATGAGGTCGAGCTCCTTCGGTGATTTGCCAAAGAACGTGCGAGTGGCCTTTCCGATGCCGTAGAGGCCGGGGCCGAGCTCCACGACGTTGAGGTAGAGCGCCAGGAGCTCGTCTTTGGATAGACGCTGCTCGATCTGCCAGGCGAGGAACAGCTCCTGCGCCTTGCGCGCGAGGGTCTTCTCGGTCCCGAGGAACAGGTTCTTCACGAGCTGCTGCGTGAGCGTGCTGGCCCCGCGGGCGAAGCGCCCGGTCTGGAGGTTGCGCACGATCGCGTTCTTGACGGCAAAAAAGGCGATGCCGGCGTGGCGCGTGAAGGTGGCGTCCTCGGTCGTCGTGAGCACCTTGGCGACGTACGGGCTGACCTCCGACAGCGGCACCCAACCGGGACTTCCGGGGCCCGTCTCGAACGTGGTGACGCGACCATCGGAGGCCTTCGCGCGATGTAGGAAGCGCCCGCGCAGCTTGCCAAGTCGCGCGCCCGGGCCCAGCTTCTCCACGCTGAACGGGCGCGCGGGATCGGTGATCGGGGTCGACGTGTACTCGAGGCTGCTCATGTCCGCCGTATCGAGCGTGGCCTTGAGGCTCCACCCGATCCGGCCGTGGACCACGGTGCCCTCCAACGCTCCGACGAGTGGGCGGGGGAGCGCCGCGGTGACGGTCGCGACCTCCAGCAGCGGCACTCTGAGGTCCAGCGCGAGCTTGGGCACCGCGTTCAGCTCGCGCGCCGTGAGCTCGAGCTCGACCGCGGCATCGAACGCGCGGGCGGTGAGCTTGGAGACGACGAGCTGCGACGCGACGCCATCCCATCGCGCGTCGAGGTCAGCGCTCAGCGCCACGCCATGAAGCGGCTCGAGGGCCAGCGACGGCCAATGCAGCGTGAGCCCAGCGAGCCGCACGGCTCCTGTCAGGACGGCGCGCTTGGCGCTCGGGTGCAGCAGCAGCGACAGGCGGGTCTCACCGAGCACGGTCGCGGGATCGAGAGGTGCCGGGAGCCACGGTCCAAGGGCTCCGAGGCGCAGGCCGTTGCCGGTGAGGCCAAGCTGCAGCTCACCTGCGGTCGGCTCGATGCGGACGTCCACCGTCACCGTGCCGAGCCCGGCCCCGAGCGTCACCGACGCAGTGGCCAGCGCAGCCGGGTCGACCGGGCGATCGATGCGCCCAGTGACCGTCAACGCGTCGTTTGGCCCGTCGCCCTCGATGCGGCCGTCAACGATCTCGAGCTGCACCGGCGGGACCCGGGCCAGGCCACCCTGAACGCGGGTCGCAAGGCGCTCGGCCGCCTCCGACAGGCGCGTCGCGACGGCTCGAAGCGCGGCACGGACGACCTCGCCGTGCCCGGTTGGCTCGCTGCGCGGATCGAGCCCCGTCGGGTCCTCGTCTGGCTCTGCGGCGACCGGAGCGGACTGGGTCGGTGGCGCTGGCGCCTCGGCGCCCGAGAGTAAGCGCGTGGCTACGGCTCGGGAGGCGAGCATCGGCCGCTCGACGCGGACCGCCCAGCGTGCGCCTCCCGCGGCGTCGTGCGTCCGAGAGAGCGAGAGCGTCCCGACACGCAGCCATTCCGCGGCCCCCGAGGATGAGGAGGCGGAGGACGGCCCCTCCAGATCGGAGACCCGCAACTGACTGACGCGGAGCCCGGTACCTCGCCGCCACGATATACGGGCGGCGTGCGCCTCCATCTCCCTCCAGCGAATGGACAGCTCCCCGGGCGCGGTGCTGCCCGTGGCCTGCGGTGTGAGCACGACGGAGGCGTCCATGGTCGGCGACGCCGAGCCACTGCTGGCGGTGACGTCGACCTGACCGGCGAGCTCCCGCAAGACGCCGCGGGCCTTGAGCGTGAGCTCCAGCTGATCGGAGAGCAGCGCGCCGTTCTCGAGGCTGCCCTCGACGGCCTCGACGGTCCCCGAGCCGAGGCCCGGCACGCCGAGCGAAGCCAGCTGTTGAGTTGTGTCGATCACCTGCACTCGGCCCGCGGACCACGTGACCCGCGGCACATGGCGGTCCAAGGTCGAGGGTGCGTCGCCCTCGCGATCGCCCGAGCCTCGGTCTCGCCCGAGCCACGCCCGGGTCTTTGCGATGACTGTGTCCAGATTGGTCGCGCCGTGCGGTAAGAGCGTCACCGCCAACGTGGGCGCCTCGAGCGCTAGCAGGACTAGCCGCAGCCTCCGAGAGACCAACGCGGCGCGATCCACCGTGATGACCGCGCGCGCAACGGTCGCCACGGGCTCGGAGTGGCCGATGACGGTCATGGTCAGTCCGAGCAGCGTGACGCGATCGGTGGCGTCGACGAGGACCTGATCCACCGCCACGACGGTGCCGGTCCGCTCGCCGATGGTCACCAGCGCCTGGCGAACGACCTCATCAATCTTGGTAGGAAGCCACAGCCACGCGGTGACGCCCGCGCCGCCAAGGATGAGACACAGCGCGGCCAGCGCGACGAGGACGCGCCGCCGGCGGGGAGCCCGTCTCAGTTGAAGGTCTTCTGACCAGCGCCCAGCACGATGCCGAGCACGATGCCGGCCGCAGCCGCGACGCCGAGCGTGACCAAGCCGACCGTCTTCCACGTCGAGACGTGGTCGACCTCGTACTTGGCGACGCCATCGAGGGCGAGCAGCGTGTCGCGATCGGAGGCGACGAGCTGGCTCTCGGTGAGCTTGAAGTTGAACGGGGTCACAGGGTAGCGGCGGCCGCCCGTCGAGCGGACGAACAGCGCCGTGCTGTCCGAGACCTCGACCGGCTTGCCCTCGGTGTCCGCTACGGTCGCCCGCTCCGCGCCCTCGGGTGGGGCCTGCAGCTTGGCAAACTCATCGCGGTTCACGGTGTAGGTTGTGTAACAGCCCGTCAGCGCGCTTCCGAAGGACAACAGGGTCACCACTGCAACAATCCGCGCCATTCCGCCCTCGCACCACAGCTTTAGCGTTGCCGTTGTCCCACGAGTCGGCCCCGCGGGCTGGCCGCAGCGGCTCCCAAGAGGCTCGCCACGGCGCGGGCGGTACGCTAGCAGGCCCCGCTCAGGCGGTCAACGAGTACGTGGGCTAGAGCGGCCGAGCGCAACGCGCGCCCAGGCCCGCAGAGCGTACGGTCGGCTTTTGCGGGACGCGGGACGCGGTGCGCGCGAACTTCGCCGGCGTAAAGAAGTGTCCGCCGCGGGTGATTCGGTCTGGCGTGGAGCAGGCCTCGGTCCAGGCGCTGCCGTCGGTCGGAGCCCCCTCGTTGGTCTTGTGCATGCAGTCGGCGACCCACTCGGCGACGTTTCCCGCCAGGTCCAGCACGCCAAAGGGTGAGGCACCCCGCGGATAGCTCCCCACGGGGGCCGTGCCATCGGCTCCGTCGTGGTAGTCCGCGATGACCACGTCCTGAGCCTCTCGCTTGAAGCGCTTCTTGGCCGAGGCGTCTGCGAGGTTGGCGGGGGCCTGCTCCGCGTCCTCTGTGGCGAACCAAGGGCCCCACGGGAACGGTCGGTGCGTGGAGCCAGACGCGGCGTACTCCCATTCGGCCTCGCTCGGGAGCCGACCCCCCAGGAACGCGCACATGTCGCGCGCGTGCTCCCACGTCAGGCCGTTCTGCGGGTGCGACGTGCGCTGATTGCCCGACCCGTTCTGTCCCCAGCCCACGTCGAAGTCAGCGACCGACGGCGCCTTGCACCGCCCCGCCGCCTCACAGGCCTCGTGCTGCGCGACCGTCACCTCCGTCTTTTGGAACAGCACGCCGCGCGCGATGGTGACCGCGTGCACGCGGCCATCTTGCAGGCCGACGTCGGGCTCGTCGTTCGGCGCTCCCATGAGCAGCGGTCCGGGCGGCAAGTACACCCAGCCGTCTCCGGGACGGGCCGCCACGTCCGTGGAGGTGTACTCGCAAGCCTTGGCGGCGTTGCACGCGACCGTGGCGCCTGCCACGAGCGGACATGGCGTGATGCCGCACGTCACGTCCGACATGGGGACCGCGCGCGCGGGCTCGGGCGGCGGCTTGGCCGGCGACACGGCGACCACGGGCGCGGGCTTGGGGTCCGCTGGGCGGTCCGTGAGCTTCCACGCGACGGCGGCGGCGCCTCCGAGCGCGACGACGACGCCCAAGATCGTGCCGAGGTGCGAGGCCTTGCCAGGTACGGACCCGCTGACCGTCTGTCGGGCGGCGTGCTGCGCCGTCGTCACCGACACGGTCGCGCGGAGCGACTCTTGGGTCGGCGCGCGCTGCACCATGTTGGGAGTCGGGGGCGGGACCGAGGCCGCCCGAACCGCCTCCAGAATCGGCGCGCCCGCGATTGGAATGTTCCCCGTCGGCGGCCGTCGCGCGCTCGACGGCGGCGGGTCCGCCGCGACGGGCCCGGGCAGGTCCACCGCGATGGTTGGCGGCGGTGCGGCCAAGATCGTGGGCGGCCGGTCCTCGTCGGCCACGCTGTCGGGCCCCCAGCCCTCGTCCGACTCGGGCTCGGCGGCTAGCTCGGGGGCGGTCGGTCTCCACCGCGAGGCCACGACCGCGTCGAGGCGCTTGAGCACCTCCTCCGCGGGGCCGAGGCGGGTCGCGAGGTCCTTGGCGAGCAGCCCCGCGACGATGGCGTCGAGCTCCGGCGGCACCTGCCCGCCCAGAGCACGCGCGAGCCGCGGCGCAGGCTCGTGCTTGTGGAGCTCCAGCACCTGCAACGGGTTCTGCCCCATGAACGGCGCCTGACCGACCATCAAGCGATAGAGCAGCACCCCAAGCGCATAGAGATCGCTCGCCGGACCGGCACGCTCGCCGCGACATTGCTCCGGGGAGGCATAAAGCGGCGTGCCGACGAACAGGCCGTAGGTGGAGATGGAGTCGCCGACGCCGCTCTCGACGGCGCGCGCGATCCCGAAGTCGAGGATCTTCACGAAGTCAGGCTCGCCGAAGATGGTCGTGAGCATGACGTTCTCGGGCTTGAGGTCGCGATGGACGATGCCGAGCGCGTGCGCGGCGCCCAGGCCCTTGGCGATCTGCGCGCCGATGCGGGCCGCGCGGAGCGGCTCGAGGCGCCCCTCGCGCTTGATGAGCGCGCCGAGCGTCTCGCCGCGGATGAGCTCCATGGCCAAATAGAGGTGCCCGTCGTCGGTGTGTCCGAAGTCGTGGACCTGAATGCAGTTGGGGTGATTGAGCTTCGCTGAGACCCGGATCTCCCGGTAGAAACGCTGTATGGCGTCCGGCGTGCGCTTGTCCTGCGGGAGCACTTTGAGCGCGACGTCCCGATCCATCGCGCCCTGGTGGGCAAAGTAGACGGTGCCCATGTTTCCGGCACCCAGCCGGGCCCGGATCTCGTACTTGTCGGCAAAGGTCTGACCGACCAGGGCGTCCTCGAACGCGGCCTGCTCGAGCGTCGGCACCTTGTCCTTGGGACAGGTGCGATCCTCGGTCGTCGTGTGGCACAGGGGGCAGACCCGCATCGCGCGGACCTTACCTCGCCGCGCCTGGGATGTCACCCGCCCGAGCGCCCCTTGATCTCCACTGAACGCACGTGTAGAAGGCGGCCATGTCGCCGACCGATTCGACCGTCAAGAACGCCTTCAAGCTGCACGCGCCGTTCGAGCCCTGCGGCGACCAGCCGGAGGCCATTCGCGCGCTCGTCGCGGGCGTTCAGCAGGAGCAGCGCGACCAGGTCCTGCTCGGCGTCACGGGCTCGGGCAAGACGTTCACGATGGCGAACCTGATCGCCCA
>SXOX01000312.1 GCA_005776585.1 Pseudomonadota bacterium
ATCCTCGGCCCCTCGTGGCGCGACAAGCACCGCCTCGCCCCCGACGACCGGCCCACGCCATCGCCGCCGGGTCGCCCGCGGCGCAAGTCCGCATAGCCGCGTCGACTGTCAGATCACGACGGTTTTGAGGTGCCGTCTACACGCGAGCCACGTACGCGCGGACCTCGTTGATGATCGACACCTTGTCCGGATTGTCTCCCCTGCCGGACTCGAGGAACATGTACTGCTCCGCAGGGATGTCGTTGTCGAACTCCGCTGCCAGCTTCGACTCGAACTGCCCACGCAACTCCTGAGGAAGCGTCGCCAGGACGCCTTCCACGGCGTTCACCACGAACAAGTTGAGGCATAGGTAGTAGACATCATCCAGCTGCAGCTCACCCTTACGCCAAGCTGCCAGCATCTCAGGCACATCGTCAAGGGTCATCATCTCCGACGATCAGGCACCCGTAGTCGATGCATGAGCCTCACGGCTCACGCACGATGTTCCTGCGTCGGATGCAACCGAGCGCGCGCAGTTGCTGAAGGGTCTCCAGCACACCATCGATCCCGCCACGTCGCCCCGCCAGACCAGCCCGCCTTGCGAGCTCGCCGATATCGTTCGTCGATAGCGGCACCGGCACGTCGAGGAGCCGCACTGCCTCACGCACCTGCAGAGCGCCGCGGAGCGCTGCAACCGCCGCCGCGGCCTGCCAACGGACCTCGCCGAACAAGTACGGGATCGAAAGCAGCGTGAGGGTCTCATCTGTGAGCAGGCCTTCAGCCGCACTCAAGAGGCGAGGCTCCGCCACGGGCGCGCCGGCGAGGGCACGCAGCGCGGTCACGCGACGGCGTGGCTCCGCCGACGCGAGCTGTCCGAGCAGCGCTGTTACGCGTTCTTCGTTGTTGAGTTCATCCATGGTCGTGTATCCCGCTCCAGAGTATCGCCGCTCGATAGCTCGACGGGGCGTCACCCGGATGCGCGAAGAGCGACATTGTCACCGGCCGCAGAGTTGAAGATTAGGCAGCCTTCCGCGGGCGTGTCGTTATCGAACTCGGCGATCATCGACGCGCCGCACTGCTCACGCAGACTCTCCGGCAGCAGCCCCAGGACGTCTTCGACGCGGGCATCCGCGAAGGGAGCCCCCGCTGGCTCACCCCGGCATCGCCGAGAAGGCCTCCAGCGACATCGCTTCTTCGGTGTCCATCTCGCGGATCTTCGTCGCGACCAAGTGACTCCCCCGGAGATTCGAGGCGAGGAGTTCGAGAAAGCGCCGGCCATCATCGCGCGTGAGCCACATGCCGTCGGGACCAGGCACTCTGGCCACCGTCGCATCCGCAACCTTGCGATGATGAGCCGTCTTTGCGACCGTGAGGACCTTCCCATCCGCGCCCAACACGAAGCGGGCGAGCAACTCGTCCGCCCCGACATCCGAGAGCCATAGCTCCACCACATCCACCTTCGCCGGGCGTGGCGAGCGAGCGGCCACGAGCTTCTCGAGAACCTCGGGCAAGGCCGTGAGACCCCGCTCGACTACGGCAAGGTCCGCCTGCCACCAAGACGGCACCAGCGCCGACGCATGCTCATAGCTGCGACAGCTGCTGCACCACTCCCAGAGCGCCCCTCGGGCGACGAACGCTCCTTCGGCCGTCGCCGGCAACGGCGAACCGACCTGATAGTAGCGATGGAGCGCGTCCACACCGCACACCGGGCACGGACCACGCACGTCGACGCCCGCGCGGGGGACAGCAAACGCCTGCCGCCATCCCTCGCGCGCCGCGTCGGGCACGCTTTGCCATTTTGGAACGTTCATTGCTCGCCTCCCAGGGCCTTCCGGATCATGCGTTCAAGAGCGTTTCCGGCGCCGTACACCGTGCCGTCGCCCATCGACGAAGCGTCACCGTGCTCCTTGTGTGCGCCCCGCTGATAGTCCCGCGCGTGGCTCAACTCGTGGGCGACGGTGTTGGCCAGAGTAGGCTCATCGACGAACGCATCTCGACCGATGCGAATCACCATGCCACCCTCGTTCGCACGCGTCACGCCAAGCTTGCCGGGCTCCAACGTGGGATCGTAGACCGCCTTCACGCCACGGAGATTGATCCCATAGTACTTGACCACGTCATCGAGATACAACTGGGGATTCAGCGCGTGCTCGAATGTCTTCTCGAGCGGTGGCCGTGTCGCGAACAACTCCGGGGGCGCCTTTGCGGCCTGGTTCGCCCCAACGTCACCATCCACGTCGCTGAAGAAGGTGCCCGCGGCACCGCGGGTGGCCAACTTGTTGTCGACGTCGCCCAGGATCGTGTCGATCCTGTGGAGCGCGGACTCGATCTTCAGCGTCCAGGCGAGCCGGCAACGCGGCATCGCGTTCGCCGGCGGGATGAGCGCGACGCAGGCGCAGACACACCGTGCGACGCCCTCACCGGCCCGGGGCGCGAACCCTGCAGGACCGTCGACGACGCCTGAGCCGCAAGCATGCGCCAGCGACTACGAGTGCGCCTATGGATGGGCCTGCGTGAAGGGGCAGTACCACTCGGTCGGCACCTGCGCGCAGAAGGTCAACGCCTACGGCGTGCCGACCAACGCCGGCCCCGACCCGGCCTCGGTTGGCCCCGGTGACGACACGAACTGCGCCTTCGACACAGACTGCTCGCTCGGCTTTCGATGCGCGAAGGTGGGAGGTGCAATGCGAGGCCATTGCATGAAGTAGCGACCGCGTGACATCGCGCGCCGCGCAGACTCAGCCTCCCACGCGCCCCGCCAATTCTACCCAGCGGCACAGGCCGCTGGCGAGCCGCAGCTGCGCGGGCGTCTTGCACTCGGGCTTGAGCAGCCGGCCGCTCGCCACCACGACTCCCGCGCACTTGCCGCGCGACGTCGCGACGTTCAGGCGGTTGCGGCTGTAGAGGAAGTCCATGCCGCGGGGGGCGTCGTCGGGGCGGGACACGGCCATGGAGTAGATGGCGATGGCGGCCTCGCGGCCCTGGAACTTGTCGACGGTGCTGACGCGGACGGCGGCGAGACCGCGCGCCTCCAGCGTGGCAGCGAGCTGCGCGACCTGGGCGTTGTAGGCGGCCATGACGGCGAGGTCGGCGGGGCCGAGCGGGCGCCAGGCGCGGCCGTGCTCGGTCCAGCGCGGGCCGCCGGCCAGGATGCGCTCGAGCAGGTCGGCGATGGCGTCAGCCTCCTCGGGGCAGCGGCCGCGGCGCGCGTCGTGCTCGACGGGGAGCCAGAAGGCGCCGCACGCCTCGAGCGCTGGCGCGCCGAGGACGGAGAGCCGATTGCCCGCCGTGGCCGCGGCCGGGAGCAGCCTCCCCTCGTAGTACTGCTCGCTGGTGAAGTCGCACAGACGCGGGTGCAGGCGGTACGACTGATCGAGCAGCACGCCGCGATCGGCGGCGATGGTGGGGCGGCCGCCGAGCATGTGCTCGAGGACGGAGACGGCGGCGCCGTCG
>SXOX01000313.1 GCA_005776585.1 Pseudomonadota bacterium
AAGTGAGCACCTGCGTGCTGCCGTCGGAGTACTTGGCGGTCGCCATCATCGGGACACGCACGCCCGCGGCGTAGCCGTGACCGTCGAAGTTGCCACACGCGAACACCGCGTCGGGCTTCACGATGATGGCCACGAGATCCAACCCGCCGACGCCGATGTGCGCCGTCCCGCTGACGGTCCCGACGGTCGCCAGGATGATCACGTGTCCAGCCTGCTTGCCCTTGACGAGCCCGTCCTGGGTGACGGTCGCGACCGCGTTCTTCGACGAGCTCCAGGTCGCCAGCGTCGTCAGGTCCCACGTGGTCCCGTCGCTGTAGTGACCGGCCGCGTCGAGGTCCGCCGTGCCGCCGATGGTCACATTCGCCGACGCGGGGGTCAGGGTCATCGAGGTCAGGATCGCGTCGTTGACGACGATCTTGGCCGTGGTGCTCACCGCGGGACACTGAGGCGTGGCGAGCGAGCTCGCGGTCAGCAGGCCGCTCTGGGTCGGCGCAAACGCACGCACGACACCGCCGTTGACCCCGCCGCTGACCTCGAGGGGACCCGAGACCTGCCACTCGGCCAGATCGGTGTAGCCGATGGTGTTGCCGTCCGAGAGCTTGGCCGCGAGACCGAAGGCCTGCCGCACGCCGACGGGCATCGTCGCCGAGGTCGGGCTGAGCTTGAGGCTCGTCACGCACGCGTTGATGACCGTGACTGTGACCTTGCCCTCGAGGCCGCCGTACCACGCCGAGACGTCGACGGTGGCGGCTGGCGGGTTCGAGGCCGCCGTCACGAGGCCGCGGCTGCCGATGGCGTTGCTGACCGAAGCCACTTGGGGATGCGACGAGAGCCACGTGGCCGCGTTGGTCACGTCGTACTCGGCGCCGTTCAGGTTCTCGCAGCCTACGCCTTGGGTCGCGAAGGTGCCGAAGGCCTGGTACTCACGCGAGGTCCCGCGCGGCAGCTGGAGACCTGCCGCGTCGTTGGGCTGGATCTCGACTCCCGCGAACGGGCAGCTCGTGATCCGGACCCACGCCGTCGTGCCGATGCTCCCCGGGTCGTTCGCACAGACTGCGCCGAGGCACGCGTTGATCTCCGCCATGCCGTTGGCCAGGCCGCTCACGAGGCCCTTCGAGCCCTTGGCATTCGACACCGTCGCGATACCGCTGACCACGGGCGACCACGTCACGGTCGCCGTGAGGTCCTCGGAGACCGGCGGATGGACGCCGTCTGAGAAGTAGCCGGTCGCGGTCCCCTGCCCGGTCAAGCCGAGCGGGATCACCTCGGGGCTCACGTTCACGGCGATGCCCACGAGCGTCATCGGCTTCACGATCGTCAGCTCGGCCACGCCCGCGACCGCGTTCATGGTCGCGTAGATGGTCACGGGTAGCAGGCTCGGAAGTGCCAGGGCCTCGACGGTCACGAGACCCTCACGGTCGGTGGCGTTCGAGACGGACACGCCGCGACCGAGGTCGACGGGCTGCACCGACCAGGTCACGAGCCGGGTCAGGTCCATGGCGGTGCCGTTGTCGAAGTTGCCGGTCGCGACGAGCTGCCGGGTGGTCCCGACGGGCACGTTCGCCGCCGCGGGCGCGACGTTGACCGACACGAGCTTGGCGTTGCTCACCGTGAGTGGCGCCGACGCCGAGACGAGCGGGTTGGCCATGGTCGCCGTAATAGTGGCTTGGCCAGGCGCATGGCCCGAGGCCACGCCCTCGTTGCCGAACGCGTTCGACACCGTCGCGATGCTTGGCACGCTGCTCGTCCACGCCACGTGATCGGTCACGTCGCGCGCGTTGCCGTCCGAGTACATGCCGGTCGCCATGAAGCGCACCTCGAAGCCCTGCGCCACGCTCGCGCCAGCGGGGGTGACCTGGATGGACTCGAGCTTGGCCGGAATGACGCTCAACAGCACCGGAGCGCTCGGCACCACGAAGGTACCGTTGGTGTAGGTCGCCACGATCTGGGTGCCACCCTCAGACAGCGCGGCCGCGGTCGCCAACGCGCTGAAGTTGGCGACGCTCGGGTTGCTGGAGGACCACGCGAGCTTGGCGTTCGCGGTCAGGTCTTGCACCGAGCCGTCGGTGAAGACCCCTGACGCCGTGAAGATCTGCGAGCGGCCGACCGGCAGCGCAGGCGGCGCGGCGGGGCTGATCTCCACCTTGGCGAGCACCGGGGCCGTCACGGTGAAGATGGCCTTGGCGTTCAGGCCGTTCTTCGAGGCCTGGAGGTTGGCGACGCCCGGCTTCAGTCCAGTGGCGAGGCCGTTGTTGTCCATGGTGGCAATCAGAGGGCTGTCACTCGACCAGGTGGCGCTGATGTCTGCCATCGAGCCGTCGGAGAAGCGGCCCCGTGCCGTGAACTGCGCCTTGGTCCCCGCGGGGACGGTCGTGCTCGCGGGGGTGACCTCGACGAGCTCCAGAAGCGGCGCGGTGACGGTCAGGAGCGTGGTGCTGCTGATGCCCCCAAAGGTGGCCTTGAGCGAGGCCGTGCCGGGGATGAGCCCGAGCGCGATGCCGTTGTGGTCAATCGACGCGATGCTCGACGCGAGCGAGGCCCAGGTCGCGCCCTCGGTCACGAGCTCCTTGTGGAGATCGGCGAAGGTGGCCTCGGCTTGCATCTCGACCACGTGGCCCGCCGCGATCGACGGGTTGGCCGGCGTAATCGCGAGGCTCGAGACCACAATCGAAGGCAGCACCTGGACCGGAATCGCCGGAGAGGAGACGCCGCCAAAGATCGCCTTGACGGTGGCTGTCCCGGCCTTGGCACCCGCGGCGACCTTGCCGGTGGCGTCCACGGTCGCAATCAGTGGGTCCGTGGTCGACCACGTCGCCATGTTGCTGATCCCGACGTTGCTGCCGTCATCGTAGAGCGCGGTGGCGACCAGCACGGCCGCGTCGTTGGTCGCGGCGTGGAACGTGAGACTGGAGGGCGCCAGCGTAATCGCCGTGAGCTTCGGCGCGGTCACCGTGAGCATCGCCGGTGGCGAGAGCACGAGGCCCGACGTCGCACGAATCTCGGTCACGCCGCCCGCAAGGCCCTGGGCCATGCCTTGGGCGTCGATGCTCGCCACGTTCGGCGCGGAGCTGGTCCAGACAACCATTGCGGACAGGTCGAGCGCGCTGTCGTTGTCGTAGACGCCCATGGCCGTAAACGGAAGCTTGGCGTGCTTGTCGATGGTGACGAGCGTCGGGAAGAGCACGAGCGACGTGAGCTTGGGCGCGTTCACCGTGAAGCTCGCGGTGGCGCTCTTGCCGCCAAACGTCGCCGTCAGTGTGGCCGCGCCCGGCAGATGGCCGAGCACGATGCCGTTGATGTCGACGGACGCCACGAGTGGCGCGCTGGACTCCCACTGCGCGTCGTGGGTGACGACGTCGGCGTGGCCGTCGGCGAACGTCGCCTCGGCCTTCATCGCGACCGCCATGCCCACCGCGGCGCTGGTCGACGCTGGCGTGACCAGGAGCTTGTTGACCACGATCGACGGCAGGACCGTCACCGGAACCGGCACCGACACCACGCCCTTGAAGGTCGCCGTGACGTGAGCGGTCCCCGCGGTGTTCCCGGCGATGACCTTGCCGTTCAGGTCCACGCTGGCGATCTGGGCGTCAGTGGTGCTCCAGCTCATTCCGGCGGTCAGCGCGACCTTGGAGCCGTTGTCGTAGACGCCGGTCGCGATCAGCGCGGCGAACTCGGCCGTGGCTGCGTGGAAGGTGAGGCTCTGCGGAGCCAGCTCGATGGCGAGGAGCACGGGCTCGGTCACACCCACCGTGACCGCGGTGGCCGGCGAGATCATGCCGCCAGAGGTGGCGGTCACGTTCGCGAGGCCCGCGGCGAGGCCTTTGGCGTAGCCGTCGGGGTCCATGGTCACGATGGCTGCGTTCGATGAGGCCCAGGTCGCCTCGTGACTCACGTCGAGCTTCTTGCCGTCATCGAAGAGCGCGAAGGCGGCGAAGTGGTGCGACTCACCCAGGACGAGCAGCAGGCTCGTGGGCTCGATGGTCACGCCGGTCAGCTTGGGGGCGATGACCTCGGAGACGACGACGTGCGTCGCGCCCGACACGAGGTCGCCGTACTTGGCCGTCACGTCCGCGAGGCCCTTGGCGAGGCCCTTGGCGACGCCTTGGGTGTCCACGCTCGCGATCGCAGGCGCTGACGAGGTCCACACGACGCTCTCGGTCAGGGTGGCCGAGGTGCCGTCATTGAAGACGCCGAGGGCGCTGAGCTGGCGGCTCTCGCCCACGTCGAGGGCGACGCTCTCGGGGAGCAGCTGCAAGGCGACGAGGGCAGCCGCCTTGACGTTGAAGGTGGCGGACTTCGAGGTGATGTCACCCATCTTGGCGGTAACCGACGCGTTGCCGGCCTTGTGCGCCTTCGCGAGCCCGGTCTCGCTCACGGTCAATACCGCGAGGTCCGACGAGCTCCAGGTGACCCCGGCAGACACATCACCGTCGTTGCCGTCGACGAAGCTGCCGAGCGCGAGAAGCTGCTGGGTGCCGCCCAGCGGCAGCGTCGCCGAGCTCGGCAGCAGCCGAATGGCGACGAGCGAGGCCTTCGAGACGTTGATCGAGGCCGCGGCCGAGGTGAGCTCGCCCTTCTTCGCGATGACGTCGGCGTGGCCGGGCGACTTGGCCAGGCCATTGCCGCTTTGATCGACGGCGACGACCGTCGGGTCAGACGACGTCCAGACGAGGCCTCCCGTCGCCGAGGACAGCGTCTTGGAGGTGCCATCGCCGTTGGTGCCGATGGCCACGAAGCGCAATGCGGCGCCCTCGATGACGGTCGAGGTCGCGGGCTCGACGCGAATGGCGACCAGATCGGTGCTCGCGACCGAGAAGGTGGCAAGCGGTGAATGGATTGCCCCCCGCATGGCCATGATGTCGGCCTTGCCGGCAGCGACGGCGGTCAGCAGCCCGCCCGTGGACACGGTCGCCACAGCGGGGTTGGAGGTGGACCACGTTGCATCGGGCTCCCGCACCGTCAGGCCATCGTCGTATCGACCGAAGGCGTGCAGTTGCAGGGTCTCGCCTGCGACGAGGTTGGTCGCGCCCGGGATAATCTCGAGCGCAGTGAGCGCCTTGCCGGTCGACTCTTCACTGCAGCCCGAGAGGGCCCAGGTCGAGGCGACGGCGAGGCACACGTGCACCAGGGTGCTACGAGTACGGTACATGACATTAGCTCCTAGGTCGTTGGGACGCGCTCTAGCGAACTCAGCTCACCGCCGGGAAGTTCCAGTGGGAGGAGCATCGCGGGCTCGAGGCGCGCGTCCGAGATGGCGGCGTCCAGTGGCGCCGCGCCGGCCCGGCCGGTTGCAAGCGCCGCACCAAAGCGGACGAACGTTATAAGTTCCTTGAATGTCTGACACTTGTTGCATTCCGAACGCGCCACTGAAGATGGGCACCAGGAGCGTTCTGCCCCGCGCCTGGGCTCAATTCCCCGTTGGGCAACTGCGTCCCGTGACACCTCCGACGTCGAGGCGCGCGTCTGCTACAGTCGAGCCCGATGGCCCCGCTCGAACCGGTCCTCGCTCCCCCGCCCACGCGCGCCCACGTGTCGGTCGCGCGGCTGTCGCGCTATTGGTACGTCGCGTGTACCTCGCGTGAGCTCCGCCTGAAGCCGCTGGCCCGCACGGTGCTCGGACTTCCGCTCGTGCTCTTTCGGTCGACCGATGGACCCACGGCGCTCCTGGATCGCTGTCCCCACCGCAACGTGCCGCTCTCGGCCGGTGCCGTGCGCGAGGGCACGCTCGAATGCGCCTACCACGGGTGGCGCTTCGGCAATGGCGGCCGATGTGTCGCGATCCCGGCGCTATGCGAGCCACCAGGCCACCGCGGGCGCGACGCCGAAGCGTTTCCGGTCATCGAGCGCGACGGCCTCGTGTGGGTCTACGGCGATGCTCAGGCTCCACCCACGACCGAGCCGCCATCGCTTGGCTGTGGGCCCGGCTACGCGACGGTGCGCGCGCAGATGACGTTCGAGGGCTCACTGCACGCGGTCGCGGAGAACACGCTGGACGTCCCACATACGGCCTTTCTGCATCGCGGGCTCTTCCGCAAGCCGGGCCGTGACCTGGAGATCACCTGCCAGGTCACGCGCAGCGCCGATCGCGTCGAGTGCCGCTACGTCGGCGAGCCGCGCCCCACGGGGCTGATCGGCCGGTTGCTCGCGCCCCAAGGGGGCACCGTTGAGCACGCCGACCGCTTCCTGCTGCCGTGCCTCACGCAGGTCGAGTATCGCCTGGGCGAATCAAGCCACGTCGTCGCCTGGCAGGCGCTGACCCCGGAGACCGACTTTGTCACGCGCATCTACGCCGTTTTGCACTTCAGAGTGCCGTTGCTCCCCGGATGGCTCGTCCGGCTCGTGGTCGAGCCTGTCGCGCGCCGCATCCTGCGCCAGGACGCGGCGATGCTGCGGCAGCAGACCGCCAGCATCCAGCGCTTTGGGGGCGAGCGGTATGTCTCTACGGACGTCGACGTGCTCGGCCCGCACATCTGGCACCTGCTCAAGCGCGCCGAGCGGGGCGATGCGCCCACCGAGCCGCTCGAGCGCACGGTCACCATGCGGGTCTGAGGCGCCTTGACCGCCCTGCCGCAGTCCGTTACTTCCGAGCGCATGATGACTGAACTGGATGGGACGTGGTTTGCGGTGCGCACCGGGAGCGCGACGTGGGGTGAGATCGTGGTGCACGACGGCGTGGCTCGGGCGCGCTCGCTCCGCGGCGACGACGCGGTCGGCGCGTCCATCACGCTGCTGCCGGAGCCAGGACCGGCGCTGGTGGCCGAGGTGGCCCAAGGCGACGCCACTCTCCGGCTCGTGCTGTTGCCCAACCGCGGCGGACTGACGGCCTTCATCCCGGGCTCGCGTGCGACGGTGCACGCCTGGCGCAGCACCCCGGTGCCGGCGTCGCTGCACGGCGCGTGGCTGCTCGAGCCCCTCGACGGCGGACGTGCACGCCCCCTCGCGCTGACGGCTGACGGCGCCGTTCTGGACGAGGTAGAGAGTCGTGCGGTCCGGCTCGGCACTGACACCGAGCCCGAGCTCCTGCTCATCCCACCCGCGGACTCGGGCGAAGAGCCGCAGCGGCTCGTCCTGACCGCGCTCACCGACGGCACCTGGCTCGTCTGCCCCGCTCCGGAGACGCTCCGCGCCTATGCCCTTTATCGGGACGGGTCCCGCCCTGCCCTGCTCGGTGAACTTCGCCGGTCGCGCGCCGAGCCATGAGTCCGGAGGCGCCCGCGCCGTTCGCTTCGAGCCTCGAGGCCGTGACGACGGCGATCCGGCTCGTAGGCGACCTCATCGAGCTGCGTCGCCAACGCCGAGAAGCGGACGCCGCGAACGGCCATGCGCGCTGGTCCGCGGCCCGGGAGGAGCTCCAAGCGGCGCTCGTCGCCTCCGAGGGGGCCGGCCAGCGCATGCGGCTCCTGGAGCTCCAGCGCACGTTCAGCCTGACCGACGTGGAGCTCGACCTGCTGCTGCTCGCGCTGGCGCCGCTCGTCGACCCCGAGTTCCTCGACCGCCTGGGCCGGGCACACGAGACGCTGTTCTTCCGCGGCGTCGATGTGGATCTCGCGCTGAGCCTCCGTTTTGGGACGCTGGAGGAGCAGTTCTTCGCCCGGGTGCACCTCACGCCCGGCGCGTCGCTCGTGCGCAACGGGCTCGTGACGCTCGCGCCCATCGGCAGCGGCCTCAACCCGCACGAGCTCCAGCTGCGCGTGTCGGAGGCCGTCGCGTGCTTCGTGCTCGAGCGCGCACCGATGGCGGGCTCCCTCGGCCGCTACTGCGAGCTGGTCCAGCCCAAGAACCGCTGGGAGCAGGTCATCCTGCCCCAGGAGCAGTCGCGCCTCGTCTGGGAGATCGTCTCCGGCGAGCGCACGCTCGCGAGCCGCCTCGGCGAATGGGGCTACGGCTCGCTCATCCCGCGCGGTCGCGGCGTCGTCCTGCTGCTCTCCGGCCCGCCCGGGACCGGCAAGACCGCATTCGCTCATGCGATCGCGTCCCGGCTGGGGATGAACGTCCTGGTGGTCCGCTCGAGCCACCTCGTCGCCTCGCGTGAGCCTATCTTGCCGGTGCTCGAGGACGTCCTGCGCGTGGCCACGCTCGAACGCGCACTCGTGCTGATCGACGACTGCGAGGCCCTGCTCAGCGCCCGTGACGCACGGTTTCTGGCCATGCTCGAAGCGCTGGACTCGAACGACGCCCTCGTCGTGCTCACGACCAACGTGGCAACCGAGATCGACTTCGCCGTCAACCGCCGTATCCAGTGCCGAGTCGACTTCGAGCTGCCCCCCGCCGTGCTCCGGGAGCAGATCTGGGAGGTGCATCTGCCTCCCGAGGCGCCACTGTCGAGTGACATCGACATCCCATTGCTCGCAGCGACCTACGAGTTCACAGGCGCCGTCATCCGTAACACGGTCATGGTCGCGCTGGCCCGCATGCTTGCGCAGGATGAGAGCACTCTGACGATGGCCAGCGTGCGAGAGGCCGCCGAGACTCAGCTCGCCGCGCGCTTCGACGGCCTCGCCGTGCGCGGTGGCGCCAGCGGGTCCCTCGATGACCTCGTCCTGCCAGAAGAGCCACGACGCCGGCTGCTCGAGATCCGAGACGCCTGCCGGGTCCACGGGGACGTGCTCGCGCGGTGGGGCTTTGGACGCCGCCTATCGACGGGGCGCGGCCTGTGCATCCTGTTCGACGGTCCACCCGGAACCGGTAAGACGCTCTCAGCGGAATTGTTGGCCGCCGAACTGCGCCTTCCGCTGTATCGGATACATATACCCAACATCGTTAGCAAGTGGGTCGGCGAGACCGAGCGCAACATCGCGGAGCTGTTCGTCCGGGCGCGCGCGGCGCGGGCCCTGCTGCTCTTCGACGAGGCCGACGCGCTCTTTGGTCGCCGCTCCGCCAGCGCGCAGACCTCGAACGATCGGTACGCCAACATGGAGGTCAACCTGCTGCTGCAGGAGATCGAGCGCTACGACGGCATTACGGTGCTCACGACCAACCTGTTCGGCAACCTCGACGAGGCGCTCCAACGGCGCATCCAGTTTCGCGTGACGTTTCCATTCCCGGAGCCCGTCGAACGTGCGCGCATCTGGCTTGCGCTGCTGCCGCCCGAGGCGCCCATCGCCGCCGACGTCGATGCCGACGCGCTGGGGACCCGCTTCGAGCTGGCCGGCGGTCACATCAAGAACTCGGTGCTCCGTGCCGCCTACCGAGCCCGCGCGGGCGGAGACGTCATCCGACAGAAGCACCTCATCGAGGCGGCGCTCGACGAGTGCCAGGCGCAGGGCAAGATCGTCCGCAAGGACCAGGGCCAGCGCCCGCCGCCGCGGCTGACGGTGGCACCGCCGCCACCGCCATCGGCATCGCCGGAGCGCAAGCCGAGCTGAGCGCGGGCCGGAGGCCACTCACGCGCTTGGGTACGTAAACGTCGTTCAGCCGCGGGTCACGGGTTGGCGCCGGAGCAGATCCAGTCCTTGATGCGCTGGACCTTGTCCCGGTCGAGCCGAGGGAGCCCGAGCGGTGGCATGGGTTGACTCGTCGTCTCCCCGTGAGGCCCGCGACGGTTCGCGGAGTCGCCGCCCAAGACCTTGAGCCAGAGGGTGCTGTTCGCGAGATTGGTGCCATCGACGATCTTCATCGTGCCTGCGGCTCCGGCGTGGGCCGAGGTCCTCCCGACCAACGCCGCGTGGGTCGTCGCCGGAGTGCCGTAGTTGCCGGGGGCGCCGTTGTTCGGATGACAGCTCGTGCACCGCGGAGCGATGACCTCGGTGTGCAGCTGCGCCATCGTGACGAGCTTCGTGGCTCCGTCGCACGTGAGCTCGGGATCGACGCCCGCGCTTGGGTCCGTCACCGCGCAGGCGACCGCGCCAACGGCCAGTATCGCGGCGACTCCCATCATCGATAGACAAGACTTCACGTTCCTCCAGAGCACCTGCTGGCGGGTGACCAGCGCATCAGGGGATACAGAAACGAAACTGGAGCACGTCGGAGTGCCCGCTCACTCCGGTCGCGTACATCGTGATCTTCCAGAGCCCGGGCTTGAACAGGTTGAGCTGATCGAACACGGCCCTCCCCGCCGGGTCGGTCACCACGCGTTGGGTCTTGGGAATCGTCCCGTGCCGATACGTCGGCATCGTCGGCTCGGCGACCAACACGACCGACGGCGCAGCCTCTCCCTCGGCCGTCACGGCGAGGTTCCAGGTGTTGAGGCCCAGCGCCGGGACCGACGGCGACGCCGAGTCGATCCGAACGCGAAACAGCCCCCCATCGCCGAGATGCTCGATCCCGGGGACGAACGTGTCCGCCTGCGCACAGGCCGGATCGACCACCGCCGGGGTGGCCGTCACCGTCTCGACGGCGGAGCATGTCGCACAGAGGATGGGCAAGAGGACGAGGAGAGCAAGGGCACGCACTCGCGGACTGTACCTGAGACGGCGCCAGCGTGTCACGTCGCGCGTTGGGGCCCCTGGCGGGCACTACGGAATGATGACGTCATCGTCTTTACACGTCATCCCGGTGGCGGGAAAGGCCTTGGTTGCGTGATAGGTGCACAGGTCGCTCCAGGACTCGCCTTCGAGCACGATGGTGGTGCGCTTCTCGGCCCGGGTCGGTCCGTGGCCACCGACCAGCAAGAACTGCGGTGAGACGACGAGGGCCCCGCAGAGGCGGCGAAGCCCCCCCTCCGGGTCGACGGCGTCGCTGACGCGCGTGTCGAGTGGCTGGCCAAAGAGCGCCTCGACCAAAGCGCGCTCGTCCGCGTCGGACAGGTCGGGATCGGTGATGAGACGGTCCTTGAGCGCCATCGCCAGGTCGGCCAGCGTCGATGTGGGCGCACCCGCTTGGACGAGCGCATCGATGGCATCCGGAGGGGTGCCACCGCGGCGCGAGCGTCCGTCCTCTTCGAAGTGCGCGGGATCGACGCACGCGGCATAGCCGCTCTCCCACGCGAGGGTGTCCATGAAGCCACTCCCGCGGAAGCCGCGCTCGCTGTCCATCAGGAAGACGCCGATGTCCCGCTGGAAGCGCGCCTCCGGCAGCAGCTGCAGCGTCGGGCTGTTGGGATCCGGTCGTGGGAAGAACTCGGCCGGCTCGGTCCAACGAAGCGCGGTCGCCAGGGCGCGCTGGAGCAGGCGAGGATCGGCGTGGTGGATCGTCTCGCCGACGCCGTTGGAGCGCAGCGACGGGTCCTCGTTCGAGACGGTCCAGGGATCGAGGATGGGCGGGAGCCCATTGGCCATCGAGGAGCCGCAGGCCGACGGACTGGTTTGGTTGTACAGCGAATGGGTCACGACTCCGACGATGAGCTCCGCCAGAGAGTAGCCGCTCTCCACGAAGCGATCGGCCAGAGCCCGCATCACGTCGCGCTGAAATCGGTTCCTGGGGAAGTAGTTGGCGATGACGAGCGGCTGCCCATGCGCCTCGCGCCAGATCGCGTTCACGAGACTCAGTGAGACGAGAGAGGCGAAGGCCACCGTCCCCTGCTTCGACGCATCGCCGGTGGCGATGTGTCCCGTGCCGCGTAGTTCCTTGAACCCCTGGTCGAGGGCCGACTCGATCTCCCACACGGTCCCGCGGAGGCCATGGTCCGAGATGAAGTACGACCCCGACCCACGCGGATCGTCGGTGCGCTCGGCTGGCGGCTGAAAACGCCCACAGTCGAAGGCCATCCCCCACGGCGCGACGCCGTCTGCGTAGTACCAGTTCACACTGCCCGCGACGTCGCGATCGGGATAGGCAGCCGTACGCAAGATATCGTGCTGACGGAACATATTGCCGATGGTAGCGCTCTCGATGCCGGTACTCCGACCGAACAGTGCGCGCTCGAAGTGCCCCGGGATCTCCCAGGTCCGGTCGAGGTTCGGGTCGGGGTGGCCAGTGACCGAGCTCTCGGAGTTGTGGCAGGTCATGCACGCGAGGTCACGATTGAGGTAGGTCCTGAGAAACACATTGGCCCAGTTCTGCCGCGCCTCGTACTCGAGGGTCTTGTTCCACTTGGGCAGGACGGGAAGAGCGACGAGGCCGAACAGGTAGGCGCGCAGGAACGGGGACAGGTCGCCGAGCTTGACACACGACTCGAGCAGCTCCGCGAAGGTCCACTCCCTCTTGAATTCGGCTGCGTCGGGGCGGTGGTCTCGCACGAACGTGGCGAGCTCTGACGTAGCTGCCTCCGCCGAGACCGTGCCATAGCAGTCTCCATTGGCGCGAACGGACGCCCGATTGACCTGCAGGACGTCCATGACCAAAGCCCGTGCGCGTGGCAGGAACTCGGCGGTGCGCATCAGCCCGCGGACCAGCTCGGCGCGCCCCAGCTTGCGGACGATGCGCGTGAGGAGGTCGAGCTCGCGCGTGCTTACGAGCCGCCGACCGAGAAGGAACGGAACGACGCGGGCGACGAACGCCTCATCCCCCGCGTCGCAGCCCTCCGGACCCGCCAGCCCGAGCTCGTGTCCGTTGACCGTGACGACCTCCTTCGCAGTAGCGGCGGGCGGCAAGGTCGGCGCAAGCTCCGGAGACGCCTGGGCGCAGCCTGTGGCGATGCTCCCAAGGCTAAGCAGCCAGCAACCGGCGACGACCACAGTGGCGCGAGGGCGACGGCGGGAGACCGAGGGGTGCACATGACTGGACTTCAAGTTCGCTTCATCGGCGGTCGAGCAGCGACGGGCACCGAGCCTCCGGCGGCATTGTCTGCGCCGTGCGTGGTCCAGTCAACGCGCTTGACCTCCGAGGGCGCGCCGGGAGCGCGGCGCCGCGCGGCCAGCGAGCCGACTTGCTTGACACGCCGCCGGTGCAACCGAGAGACTCGGGGCTCGCGCGCCACGGATGGCGTGCGTCGTCGGAGGCCTGCCGTTGAATCGCCGCGCGTTTCTCGGAGCGATGGGGGGATTTGCGGGAGCCTCGGCGCTCGCGCGATGCTCGAGACCGCCCTCGTCGACCGACTCTGGGCTGAGCTCGGCCTCGGGGCGTCCATGGGGCGAGGTCCCCGCCGGCGCAGCTGGAGCGTTGCTGCCTGACGCGCGGCGCCCGTCGGCGCTCGTCGAGGTCTTCCTGTTCGGCGGGTTGTCGCCGTGGGAGACCTTCTACGTCGTCCCGGAGTTTGGCAAACCGCAAGGCGATGGACCCTGGGCGGGACGTCAGTGGTGGACCTACCAGGACGACCTGGCGCTCGGCGTCCCTGCGGTCGCCGGCGCCTGCGGGCTCGGCGATCGGCCGATGCTGCAACCCTACGGCGTGGACACCGCAGGCGTGACCGTCAACCTGGGCCCGTTCGTCTATCCATTGCGGGATCGCCCCGACCTGCTCGCACGCATGCGGGTCTGGGTCATGCGACACGACATCTCCGAACATACCGGCGGCGTCCCACTCGCGATGACGGGCCATCGGCGAGGCTCACCGCGCATGGCCGGGTTTGGGACCCACTTCGAGCGCTACTATCGCGATCGCGCGCCGGAGGCACGCTCGGCGCCTCATGCCTACTGTATCTTCCACCGGTGGCCTTCGCTGCTGCCCAATTCGGAGGTGGCGACCGCGACCGGACTTCACCGGGCGTCGGTGCGGCCCATGGCGGTCCGCCTGGGTCCGCAAGCCGACGTGTTCGACCAGCGCATCCGGCGCGAGGCCGTGGCGGGCTATGCGACCGATCACGACGCGCTCGTGCGACACTACGCGCAGCAGTTTCGCGCGCAGGTAGGGCCGGCCAAGCGCGTGCCGGCCATCGAGGACTTCAGCTTCGCCCGGACCGGCATCGAGAACTACGAGGCGCTGGCGTCCATCCTCACGCGAGACGTCCTGACGTCGGAGAAGGTCGACGCCTGCGATCAACTCCTTGGCGTGCAACCCGACGACACGGGGACCTCCCTGCGCCTGGCCACGCACCTCGTCACCATGGAGCGCGAAGCCGCGCGCTACGTGCAGATCGTCGAAGGTGGGCTCTATCCCGACGTAACGGGCTCGGGGTACGACACTCACTTCGATCACGTTCGAAAGACCGGAGCCAATACGATCCACTGCCTGCGCCACCTGGTCAGCCTCATCAACGAGCCGGGGGAGCGCGATCCGCGGAAGCTCGACTTGGACAAGCACATGGTCCTGCTCAACACCGAGTTTGGGCGGACTCCTGGGCCACAGCTCTTCGATCCGGACGTCAACTTTGGAAAGCTGTATGAGATCCCAGGGCGCGATCATTGGCCGTATGGCTATGTCATCGTCGGGTTTGGTGGACCGGTGGACACCGAGCGCGCCAAGATCGTGGGCGCGATCGATGGCGAAGGCTACGCCTCCTCGTACGCGTCCCCCACCGAGCACCGCTGCGCGACGCTGCTGGCCATGGGAATCTGGCCGTTTGCGCCCGAGTCATTTGCGATCGGTGACATTCCTGGCGCTGGGAGCGAGCTGGATGCGGCGATGATGCTGCGCGAGAAGATCTTCGGCTACAGGGGTTAGAGAGCCGGATCGCGGCGGCGGGCTACTCTTCGGGAACGGGCAGCTGCGACGGCAGAGCCTCGCAGTACAGCTGCACCTGGGTCGAGCAGGTGGACACGTTGCCGCTGGCGTCGGTCGCCGTATAGGTGAACGTGTGCAGCCCGTTGCCGGTCGCGATCGCCGGGGTCACGGCCACCGTGACGGCGCCACAGGCGTCCACGGCGGTGACCTTGGGCGCCTTGACCGCGCACTTCTTGCCTGCCGGAACGTAGACCCCGTACGGGGGCGGGCACGTCAGCACGGGCGGTAGGTGGTCCGGGTAGCAGCCCTTGCACTTGCCAGCCTCGCCGGCATCGAAGAGCGTGGCGACCTCGCTCGCCGAGAGCGCGCGCTTGAAGAACTCCAGCTCGTCGATGACGCCGTCGAACATGCAGGTGAAGCCGGGCTCACCGCCAATCTGCGCGTCGCCCGTGGTCGTGAGGTTGCCCAGGCCCGCGGGCGACTGCGCAAGTACCTGAACGCCGTCGACATAAAGACGGACGCCCAGCGGGTCGCTGCGCTTGACGGTCACGGCCACGAGGTGCCAGGCGTTCGGCGTGACCGTCCCCGCCGCGGTCGCGAAGTAGCCGCCCGCGTGTAGCACGAGCTCGTTCGACCAATAATGGAGCGAGAAGTGGAACGTCGGCGTGCGGAAGATCATCAGCTCACACGGCATGGTCGTCGCGCCGTTCCAGTAGATCCATGCGTCGATGCTGAAGTCGCCATTGCCCGGATCGGTGTTGG
The DNA here is from genome assembly GCA_005776585.1 of Pseudomonadota bacterium. Lineage (GTDB taxonomy): Bacteria > Myxococcota_A > UBA9042 > SXOX01. The sequence continues at coordinate 15,181 of SXOX01000313.1, forward strand.
TCGTGTGCGGCACGTTCACGTAGCTCACACCGCCGAAGTCGAGCGCGGGGCCCACGATACCGCTCGTGGGCGTCGGGCCATTGATCCAGCTGCCATCGACGTTGTTGACGATCTCGTTTGCGGTCGTGCCCACGAGCTCATCGAAGGGGAACCAGGCGCTCATCTTGGTCGGCGGCGGAGTGCAGGGCTCCTTGCAGGCGACCTCGAAGGGCGTCGAGCACGTCGCCGTGTTGCCCGCGGCGTCCGTCGCCGTGTAGGTCACCGTGAACATGCCGGGTCCCACCAGGATCGAGGGCGAGGCCGTAACCGTCACCGGGCCGCAGCCGTCGGTCGCCGTGGCCATCGGCGGCTTCACAGAGCAGTCCCACGCGTCGGCGAGGAAGCTCACGGGCCACGGGCACGTGATGACGGGCGGCGTGTTGTCGGGATCGCAGGGCTTCTTGCACTTGCCCGCCTGCTTGGCCTTCGCGAGCGCGGCGATCTCAGGGCCCGAGAGCGCGCGACGGAAGAGCTCGAGCTCGTCGATCTCCCCACGGAAGAACGCCGTGGTGTTGAGCGGGCTGGCGTGCCGACCAATACGGAACACGGCGCCGCTGGCGAGGCTCGCCGAGCGCGGCGTGGGGTCCATCGTGGCGACCAGCACGCCATCGACATAGAACCGGAGCCCGGCCGCGTTGTCGCGGTCGACGGACACGGCGACGAGGTGCCACGCCCCGTCGGCCACGAACGCGGTCGTGTTGAACGTCAGCGGGCCCGAGACCGAGTCGCTGAGGTTGAGCGTGAGGTTGCCGTTCTTGAGGTAGAAGGTGTAGCCCCGATACGTGGGATACCGCCGCTTGTCGACGATGGTGGCGAGCCCGGTGGCCTTCGTCGTGCGGATCCACGCGTCGATGGTGAAGTCCTCCGCGGCGGGCTGGAGCGGGTTGACCGCGCCGAACTCGAGCCCCGGCGCGTGCGGGACGCGCACCCAGTCGTTGATCCCATCGAGGCGAAATGCTCCAGCGACGAAGCCGGCCGCACCAGCGACCGCGCCCCCCTGGAGCAGCCCGTGATGGAGCGCCAGGTGGTCATCAGCGTTCACGTCGCCGGTCCACCAGGCCTCCATGGCGGGTGGCGGCGGCGTGCACGCAAGACACAGATCGGCGCTGACCTGTTGCGCGGGCGGGCACTGGCTCAGCGGCACCGACTGATAACCCGTGCTCGTCTTGCAGCAGACAGTCTCCGGGACCGCGGCGCAGCAGGTGTAGGCGACGGAGGAGACCAGGCCTTTTTCACATTCGGCCCCGAGAGTGAGCGAGGTCAGCACGAGCCCCGCGGCCTGGCACTCTTTCGCCGCGTACTGTTTCCAGGTCGCTGGGTCCTTACAGCTCGTTGGATCGCCAAGTTTTCCGTCGAAGCAGGGGCTGGCGAGCGCGCCCGAGCGCTCCACGGACAGAGCGACGTCGCTCTGTTCGCGAGACGGAGCGACCGCCTCGGTGCGAGTGGCACACCCTGAGGCCAAGACGGTCATCGTGGCGCAGCTCAGCGCGACGATCACGGGGATCGTTCGTTGGGACATTGGTAGCTCCAGTTCGTCGGTGCGGTCAGCGGTCAGCCACTGACGCGGGTTGGTACGTTGACTCAGACGCGAACCGCCCTCCGGAAGCGCGTCGAGGTTGAGTTACGGACCGTCGCCCACTTCGTCGAAGAATCGGATGGGGCGCGAGCGCGTCAGGCCGAATGCCGGCGCCGCCGGAGGATGAGCACGCCCAACAGCGCCAAGACGACGCCCACCACGCCGAAGCGCGGCGCCCGTGCTCCTGGCGCGCAGCCCTCGCTCGCCCTTCCGGAGACGCCGCCCGCGTCCGGCTTGGACCACATGACCACGTCTGCCTTGACGCTGCCCGAGCCGGCGTCCGACTTGGGACCAACGCCAGGCGCCTCGGCCTGGGTCGCCTCAGCCTTGCCTTCAGTCGCGGCGAGCTCGGCTCCGACCCCAGGCCCGACGGGCGGGCCCGTGGCGTCCGCGGTGGCGGCGGGCTCGGGCTTCACGGGTGCCGGAAGCGCCTTGGGATCTACGTCAAAGCCGAGCGAGGGGCACCGAATGGGCGTATCGCCGACGACGAGCCCGAAGTGCGTTGCGGCGTCGCTGCCATCGGCGGGCATGCGTACGAAGGTGTCGAAGGCGACGGTCTTGCCAGCGGCGACATCGATCGGGGCCTGCGCCACCGTCGCCGAGTCCATCCAGCTGTCCGGATCGTAGAGCGCCGCCGGCTTGTCGACCGAGGTCGCGACGAGCCGCGTCGACTCACTGGACCACGTGGCGCTGCCGACGTTGCGAAACACGACGGTGAGGCTCCCGCGCTCGCCCGGGATGAGCGCGTCGGGAGCCACGAGGCTCTCGACGGTCGCTGCGTAGGCAGCAGACAGCGTCGCCAGCGGTGGTGCGTCCTCATCGGTGACGCCATCGCAGTCGTTGTCGAGGTCGTCGCACACCTCCGCGGCCGGCGTGGTCGTGGCCGTGCAGGTGAGGCACCCTTGCTGGCACTCCTGAACTCCGAGCGAGCACGCCCCCGCTTGACCGGTCGCGCAGGAGGGTGCCGGAACGGGGTCGGGCCCGTCGCAGGCCGAGTAGGCCGACCAGTGGCACTTGGCGTCGCACGTGCGCGACTTCTGGCCACAGTCGCAGCACTTCGTCGACTCGACGGCTCCGGCCTTGCACTCCCCTTCGCCGCTGCACGCACTGAAAGGGTCCCACTGGCAGTCCGAGCCGCAGATACGGGCATGCGTTCCACAAAGCCCACACGCTCCGGACTCCTTTTGACCGGCGGTGCACACGCCCTCGCCGCTGCAGGCGGACCACTTACCCCAGCCACAGGTGTTCGAGCACGTGCGCGTCTGTGAGCCGCACTTGCCGCACTTCTGGGTCTCTTTCTTGCCCGCGGTACAGGCGCCCTGCCCTGCGCACGAGGACCAGGCCCCCCAGGCGCACTTCGAGGTGCATGTGCGCGACTTGGTGCCGCAGTTGCCGCACGCGTCGCTGTCTTTGGTGCCCGCCTTGCACACGCCTTGACCACCGCACGCAGACCACGCGCCCCATTGGCAGTTGGAGCCGCAGGTGCGTGACCGCGACCCGCAGTTGCCGCACGCCTGCGTCTCTTTCTTGCCCTTGGTACAGGCGCAGCTCACCTCACAGGTGGTCCCGGGCAGGCCGCTGTAGGTACCTTGGCTCACCCAGGCGTTGCCGGAGGAGCAGTTACCCTTGTACGGGTCCTGAGAGCTCGAGCCCGGCCTCCAGCCGAAGTGCAGGTGCGGACCCGTCGAACTCCCCGAGGTCGCGGAGTCGCCGAGCTTCTGGCCACACTTGACCTTCTGCCCGTTCTTGACGGCAATCGAGCCGTTCTTCATGTGGCAGTAGATGGTCTTCGAGCCGTCGGCGTGCGTAAGCTGCGCGTAGTTGCCACACTTGCCGCCGCAGGTGCTCCCGTAAAAGCCAACACTGGGACAGCCGTTGCTGGTCGCGGACACGGTGCCATCCGCGCCGGCGAGCACATCGGTGCCCGTGGGCATGGGAAAGTCGCTGCCGGAGTGCGTGTTGTAGCACTTGGTCCCGCACGCGTAGTCCTTGCAGCCGGCCGCGCTGAAGTTGTGGTCGAACCCGTTGCCGAGCTTGTAGCTACTGCTCGCGAACGGGCGGCGGAACTTGGTCGCCGAGGCCGAGCCGGCCACGAGGCACAGCGCGAGCATCAGTGCGCGGCTCATCGGCGGGCTCCCGGCACGGGGCGCGAAAGGACACGGCCGTCGAGCAACACGCCGAGCACGGCTCCCGGTCGCACCCAGTGGGGGGCGCGCGCGCCAACGACGGTGTCCACGACGCGGCCGTCGAGGTCCATGACCACGACGCTCGCCGGGGTGGCGAAGGCGAGTCGATTGGCGGCCAGCAGCATGGCGGAGGGGCCATCGGGGTATGGCGCGAGCTCCGGCTCGACGCCCACCTCCGTGAGCAAGCCGACGTTGGTGAGCTGCTGCGGCGGATCGTCATCGCGCTGCGTCCACAGGGACGGCACACCGGAGTGCGATGAGGCAAACACCACGCGGTGACCGTCCTCGGAGATCGCGGGGGACCAACACGGGGCCATGTCGCGGGTCACGGCGCGCACGGTGCCCGTCGTGCGGTCGAGCGCCACGACCTCGAACTCGGGAGCCTCGCCCTTGGTGTAGACGAGGTGCCGGCCATCGACCGACGCACCGATGGGGCCCGTCGCGCCCTGGTCGAGAGACGTGACAGCCTGCGTCCCGAGCGCGACCGTCAGCAGCTCGCCGTCCGGGGTGATGGCGGCCACGTGGTCGTCCGACAGCAGCCGCGCGTGCGAGATGGCGCGACCCGCAAGTGGCCAGCGCACGGCGGCGCCGTCGACCTCCAGCCGCAGCCGAATGGCGAAGGTAGGGTCGGCGTCGGCGGCGACGGGATCGGACTCTCCGACGAGGCGCCGGTTGCCGGCGAGGTCGAGCACGAACGTGTCGGGGATGTGGACCAGAGCGCCGAGCCGCTCGGAGAAGGTCTGGAGATTAGTGGCCGGGGGGCTGGAACACGCGACGACGAAGAGGCACGACAGCGCGCGCCTCATGCGTACGGCGGTCCAGACCGCGCGTGGACCGAGCGAACGCCGCTCAACGTCGTCGCGCCTGGTCGGGACTCCTGCTCCTGGAGGACCGCGAGCCACACGTACGCGGACGACGCGAGCAGGCTGGGCTCACCGCTGCCGAGCGCGGAGATGAGACCGTCCGCGGCTGCATCCGGCGAGGCACCCTTGAGCGCCTGTGCGGCGGCCCCGTCGAGACGGAGCTCGATGACGACGGGCAGGTGTGAGTAGAGGGCCAGAAAGCTCTCGCCGTCGCCGTCGTGGGTCGCGATGCTGTAGCCGAACGCGGCCTCGTCCTTCACGCGCTTGTAGGTGGCGAAGTCCGTCTCCAGGGTGAGGACGGGCACGAGGCCGCCGACGGTCTCGTACACCTTGACCTGCGTGACGGTGGCCGCCAGGGGCACGTTCTCCGGGTCCGGCAGCTGGAACTCCACCGCGAGCTCGACCGAGCGCGACGCGTATCGACCGGCCATGCGTGCCTACTTCCCGGCGAGCTTCTGGAGGCCGGTATTGAGCACTGCGCCGACGTCGATGAACGTGCCGAGCCGCACATTGGCCTCCACGCCAAGCGAGCTGGAGGTCACGCCCGTCCCGGTGCCGATCTGGGTCATGGTCTTGACGCGCGCCTTGTCCACAGACCAGACGCCGTTGGTCTCGCTCACCGAGATGTCGAGGCCCATGAGGCTGTCGAAGTTGGTGTTGTTGCCAAAGACCTGCGAGCCCAGGCCCAGGACCGACGAGAAGAGGTTCATCACCTCACCGATCTTGGCGTCCTTCTCCGCCTTGTTCAGGGCGCGCGCGACCGAGATGATGCTCCACAGGAAGCCCGCCTCACGCATGAGCGACTCGGCACCCTTGGCCCCGAAGGCCGTCTTGGGCATGGACAGCGCGGCGCTGACGTCGATGGTGATCTTCTTGCTGCCGCCCTCGCGCCAGCGCTTGCCGAACCGAATCTCGGCGGTGCTGTTGCCCTTGGCTCCCGACAGCTCGCCGGCCACCTCCGCAAAAGCCTCCGTCTTCTTGTTGTTGACGTCCTCCAGGCCGACGCGGCCCTCGAGCTTGACGCCGCCGCTGACGTTGCCGGCCTTGACGCCGCCACCCACGCCGAGCCCCACGCTGGCCTCGAAGCCCACGCTCCCGTCGTTCTTGAAGAACTCGACGAAGGCGTCGTGCGCCGCCAGGAGCTTGTCGGCCCCAAACTGCGACACGGCGAGCTTGGCCGCCTGATAGCTCCCGTAGACCGGAACGAGCACCTTGGCGTAGTCCCAGAACCCGGGACCGTCCTTGGCGAGCTTGACCATCTCGGCGAACTTGCCGTGGACACCGAGCTTCTCCAAGGTCCAGTAGATCGTCTGCTTTACGGCATCTACGAGGGCTGCGCCGAGGTCGTTGCCCTTGAGCTTGAGGGCCTCGTTGAACGCGCCGTTGACGTTGAAGAGGCTGCCCAGCGCGTACTTCACGCCGCCGGAGATGCTGACGCTGAGCTCCTTCTGTTGCTTGTCGTCCACCGCGAAGGAGCCCTCGACACCGAAGGTGACGGAGAGGCCGGGCACCTGCGGGATGGGGATGGCCGCCTTGAAGGAAGCGTCCGCGAACTGACCGGTGCGGACCTGCCCGCCGAGCTGCGTGACGAGCGCCTTGAGGCCGCCAAAGCTCGACACGGACGCGGCCGGGGGTGCGCCGCCTTGGGTGGCGCCCGTATTGGTCGACGTGTCCGGCTTGAGCTGAACCGTGGGCGAGGCACCACCCGAGGGCGAGAGCATCGTCTGACCTTGCTCGTAGCTCGCCCCCCGGAGTGCCGAGCGTGTCGTGGCGCGCGAGCTCGTCGGAGCGGGCGCCGGCGTCGATGTGTTGGCACCCGCGGTGGTTGCGTTCGCCGGAGTTTGGGTCTGAGTCTGCGCCATGGGGACCTTCCAACCGGGCGCCGATAGGCTGTGCGTCGAGCGAGCGCGCGCGGTCGGAACGATCATAGTCGATTACGGCGACAACCCAAAGCGGATCCTGGGCACCTCGTTTCCAAGACGAAAGGGCCGCCGGTTGGTGGTCAACGCACGCGATCCGACGGGGGCCCGAGACGAGCGCGCGGGCTAATCCGGGTCGGGTGGGGGGCGATCGTCGGGCGGAGTACCCGACGCGAGGCGCTGGGCCACGACGCCGACGACCATGGCAAGCACGCCGAGGCCGATGACGATGAAGGCGCCGGTCACCTGGGCCTAAGCCGCTGCAGCCGTGGCCGCGGCCCAGCACTCGCGGGCACGGAAGCCGCGCAGCTCCAGGCCAGGCAAAATGGCGGTCTCGACGGTGTCGAAGAACAAGCCGCGCGCCTCGAGCCCGTCGCACACGCCGATGGCCTCCGCCGCCTCCGACGGCGCCGCGCGCGGCGGGAGGTGGCTCAGCTCGTGGGTGTGCAGGTGCTCGAGCGCCACGACAAGGTAATCATCCAGGCGTTCGCGCAAGCCCGGGTCGATGCGATGCGCCAGCTCGTCGAGCAGCGTCCAGCCAAAGCGCGAATGGCCGACCTCGTCGGCGACGATCGTCGTCAGGAGCGACTGGAGGGCCGCGGGGCCCGTCGCGCGGCGCTCGGCGTCGATCAGCGCGACCGCCACGGTCTCCGACAGGCAACAAATGGAGAGGACGTTCCGCAGCACGGCCTCGAGGGGCGTCGCGTCTTCGTGTGCCGGCACCGGCGGCAGTGCCGGAAGCTCGGCGACCGCCTCGCCGCCCAACGCCTCGACCACCGAGGCGCAGAGCACGGCGTGGCGCAGCTCCTCGGTGATCATCGCCGCGACCTCGGCCTGCCGCTCCGCGGAGACGTCCGCCGCCATCAGCTGCGGCAAGAGTCCGGCGAAGACGCGCGCCGAGATGTGCTCATTGACCATCCGGCCCTTCCAGGTCGCGATCGCCGAGGCGCGGTCGGTGGCGCGCAGCTCGGGCGTGTCCTCGAGTCGAAAGCCCTCTTTGGCCGCGAGCGCGCGCAGGTCGAGGCGCGCCATCACGCCACCTCGAAGCGACTCGGGAGACGACGCCGACCGTCGAAGCGCGGAGGCGCCGGCGGGCCCCACGGCGTGCACTGCGGCGTCGGCTGCCAGTTCTGGGCCTCGCAGCAGGCCCAGTCCATGGAGCCGTCCGGGTTCTGACACGACTGCAGACCGTCCGGGAGGACCGCGGTGTCGGTCGCGATCACCACGTCGTCATGCGCGACGTCCGGCGCGGTCCAGGTGTCGAGGGTCGCGCCTCCAGGGTCGGCGGTGGCGAGGCCCGGATCGGCCGCAACGATGGCGTCCTCGGAGCCGGTCGACCCGCTCCCGCCGGAGTCCGTGCTCCCTGACGTGGAGTCCAGCGCAGCGCCCGTGCCTCCGACGTCGGCCGCAAGATCCGTTGCTGCAATGTCGATCACCGCGAGATCGGTTGCTGCGAGGTCATTCGCAGCCGAGCCGTCGATGACGCTGACGCCACCGGAGTCGGAGAGCGTGTTCGCGACGCCCGCCGTCTCGGCCTTGGAGCACCCCGCTGCAGCCAGGGCCGCAGTTGCCAGCGCCAGCGCGCCGTGGCGCGAGGTGAGCTTGCGCGCCGCACGCAGCGCCGCGAGCCGAATCTCATGTCGATGCAGGGTGGTCATGAGCGGTACTCCTATCACGTGACACGAATATGAAGCCTTGGGCCTGAGGCGCCCCCCACCGGGGCAGCCTACGAGGGAACGGTACCTAGCGCCATCTGTCGCGTCCATCCGGATATTACGAGCACTATTATCCAGAAACTCAGCACGAGTGCGCTAGGTGCGCTCGACGACGGTGGGCAGCGGCACGACGACCAGCGCTCGCTCGTCCTCGGAGAGCCTCGCCCAGACCTCCGCGGTCGGCGCGATGGGATCGGCCGGGTCCACGCGGTACGGACTGGCGCTTGGCTTCATCGTCATGGCACGAGGGTGCCGGAGCGGGCAGTCGACTTCAAGGCAACAGGCGCAGGTATGTCAAAAATATTTACTAACGACCACACCTCATCCGCGGGCTCGCCTCGCGAGCGCACCCCAAGCTCGCGGTGCACGCCCTGGCCTTGGCACGGGCCTTGCTAAGACCGGGACCGGCGGTTTTGCACGATTGGTTCGTTTGGGAGGCTCGGAACATCATGAAACTCTGGACACGCTTTCAACGGAACGTTCGCCTACGGGTTGCCCCGTGGGCCGTTTCAGTGTCGATGCTCGCTGGCTCGGTCGCACTGACCGGCGCGTTCTCCACTGGCTGCGCCGAGACCGAGGACACGGTCGGCGCGCCTGGCAAGACCAAGGAGCCACCGCTCCCCTCGAAGACGGCGGTCTTCGATGCCAAGGCCATTCACGCAGCGCTCTCGTCGGACGGCTCGGGCCTGACGGTCACCGTGCCGCTCACCAACCCGTCGGACCTCGCCGTCTCGGGTACGGTCACGCTCGAGGTCACCGACCTCGACGGCAAGACGTACGGCAAGAAGAGCACGCCATTCCAGTTCTCGGAGAAGGAGAAGGCGCTCGTCTTCGACTTCGCCGGGCTGCCGGCGGGCACGACCAAGGCCGATCTGGTCAAGTTCGTCCTCGCCTACCACGTGCCGAGCTCCAAGGGCGAGGCGGGTGGCAAGCGCTCGGTCTATGACGCCATCGCGAAGCTCGACGTGCTCGTCATGGCCGAGACCCAGCTCATCACGGGCCAGGCGGCGGGCTTCACGCTCTTCGCGCTCGACCCGGCCACCGCCGCTCCCGTCAAGAACGCGGCCGTCAAGGTGCGCTTTCAGCCCGTGGACGCCGAGGGCAAGGACGTCGGGACCCCCATCGAGGTCGAGGCCAAGACCGACGACATGGGCCGCGCATCGGGTGACGTCATCCTCCCCAAGGACTTCGAGGGCGCAGGCAAGCTCACGGTCGTCGCGACGGGCAACGAGGCCGTCGAGACCTCGAGCATCGACGTGAAGGTCACCCGCGAGCAGAAGATCCTGGTCACGACCGACAAGCCCATGTACCAGCCGGGCCAGATCGTGCACCTCCGGGCGCTCGCGCTCGCCTCCAAGAGCAAGACGCCGGTCGGCAAGACCGACATGCTGCTCGAGATCGAGGACGCCAAGGGCAACAAGATCGCCAAGGAGCTCGTCCAGACCGATGAGTTCGGCATCGCGGCCAAGGACATCCAGCTCGCGACGCAGATCAATCTGGGCAACTGGAAGATTCGGGCGACGCTCGGCGAGACCAAGTCGGAGAAGACGGTGTCGGTCAGCCGCTACGTGCTGCCCAAGTTCAAGGTCGAAGCCGGCCTCGACAAGGCGTGGTATCGGCCGGGTGACAAGGTCAAGATCGCGGGTCAGTCGCGCTACTTCTTCGGCAAGGCGGTCGCGAGCGGCAAGGTGCACGTGAAGGCCTCGACCTTCGACGTGGAGTTCACGCCGTTCGCCGAGATCGACACGACGACGCAGGCCGATGGGACGTACTCCGTCGAGGTCAAGCTGCCCGATCACCTCGTGGGCACGGCACTCGCTCAGGGCAAGGGCATGATGCAGGTCGAGGTCAGCGTGACCGACGGCGCGCAGCACGTCGAGACGACCAAGAAGGCCGCGACGCTCGCGCAGGGCGGGCTCGACGCCATGCTCGTGCCGGAGTCCGGCGACCTCGTGCCCGGCGTGGACAATACGGTCTACGTCATCACCTCGGACCCGATCGGGCAGCCGGTCGAGGCGTCCGTTGCCATCGCAGACGAGGACGGCAAGCCGCTCGGTACGGTGTCGACCAACGCGAGCGGGCTCGGCAGCTTCGGGCTCATCGCCGGCAAGGCCGATCCCAAGCTCAAGCTCACGGTCACGCCCAAGGCGCCCGGTGAGAGCATCGTGCTCGAGCGGACGCTCAGCGCTGGCAAAGCGGACGAGTCCATCCTGCTGCGCACGGCCGAGTCGGTCTACAAGGCCGGCGACACGCTGGAGCTGACCGTGCTGGTGCCGTCGATTGGCGAGACGAACGACCACTTCAAGGACACGGTCTACCTCGACCTCGTCCAGAACGGTCGCACCGTCGACATGCAGTCGCTGCCGGTGACCAATGGCAAGGCGGCCGCGCAGATCGACATCGACGCGACGCTCGAAGGCGAGCTCATCCTGTCAGCGTTCCGCGTCTCGCGCCTCGGGACCATCGTACGCGACCAGAAGCTCGTGTACGTGCAGCCGTCGAACGCGCTGAACGTGTCCATCACACCGGGCAAGGCGGAGTACGCGCCGGGTGAGAAGGCCACGCTGGCGCTCGAGGTCAAGGACAAGGACGGCAAGGGCGTCGCCGCTGCCGTGGGGCTCAACATCGTCGATGAGGCCGTGTTCGCGCTCCAGGACCTGCAGCCTGGTCTGCTCAAGACCTTCTTCGATCTGACCAAGGAGCTGCTCACGCCGCGCTATCAGATTCTGACGCCGGGAATGTCGGCCGAGGCCGCCATCACCGCACCGCCCGAGGTGCTGGAGGACGCGGCCAAGAAGGGCGAGTACCAGGCCGCGGCCAAGGTCGCCTTCGCGAGCGTCAACGATGCCCCGGTGCACGGCTTCGAGCAGTCGACCTACAAGGCGCAGGTCGCCAAGGTCATGGCGCTGCTCAAGCCGTTCGCCGACAAGGAGCGCCTCGAGATCCTCAAGGAGTTCCAGTCGCTGGCCAACGCGGGCGCCATCACGTTGGAGAACGCCGCGGCCTACCTCCAATCGGGTCGCTTCGAGCGCACCGACTTCTGGGGCCAGGCCTACAAGGCGACCTACGACGAGACGCTCCAGCAGGCGGTCTTCACGTCGGCGGGTCCGGACGCGCGCGTCGGCACCTATGACGACCTGGTGCTCAAGGCCAGCACGTGGGAGCTGATGTACCGCAACTACGGTTGGGGCGGCGAAGGCGACATGGACGGCGGCTTCAACGGCGGCCCCCAAGCGGCCGGCGGCGCGGGCGGCGGAACGGGCGGCGGGCCCATGCCTCCGGGCGCTCCGGCCGAGCCCACGGCCAACGGCGGCGTGAAGAAGACGGGGGATGACCTCAATTTCGGCTCGCCCGTCAAGGTCCGCGACTACTTCCCCGAGACGCTCTACGCCAACCCGGCCATCCTGACCGACGGCCAGGGCAAGGCGAGCGTCACGTTGGAGATGGCAGACTCCATCACGACCTGGCGCGCCGTCGGCCTCGCATCCAGCAAGACGGGCCTCCTCGGCAGCGCGACGCAGGGCATCAAGGTGTTCCAGGACTTCTTCACCGACATCGACTTCCCGGTGGAGATCACCCAGAACGACGCCTTCCAGGTGCCGGTCGCGGTCTACAACTACCTCCAGAAGCCGCAGACGGTGACACTGACGGTCGAGAACGCCGACTGGGCGGACATCGAGGGCGGCACCTCCAAGAGCATCACGCTCGAGCCCGGTGACGTGAAGTCCATCCCGTTCACGGTCAAGGCCAAGACGGTGGGCTTCCATCTCCTCCAGGTGAAGGCGACGGGCCTCATGATCGCTGACGCGGTCGCGCGCGGCGTCTGGGTCAAGCCCGACGGCAAGGAGTTCCCGTGGCAGGCCTCGGCGCGGTTCGCGAGCGATCCGAACCCGCTGAACAAGACCACGCAGACCATCAAGCAGACGTTCTCGGTGCCCAAGAACAACATCGACGGCAGCCAGAAGATGCTCGTCAAGGTCTATCCAGGCTTCGCGGCCTCGGCGGTCGAGGGCATGGACTCCATCCTGCGGCTGCCGGGTGGCTGCTTCGAGCAGACGACTTCGTCGGCGTGGCCGAATGTGCTGGTGACCGACTACATCAAGAAGTCGGGCAAGACGACGCCCGAAATCGAGATCAAGGCCAAGCAGTACATCTCGAGCGGCTACCAGCGGCTCCTCACCTTCCAGACGGCCGGTGGCGGCTTCAACTGGTGGGAGACGGACACCGAGGGCAACGCGGTGCTGACGGCCGTGGCCATCATGATGTTCAACGACACCTCGAAGGTCGGCTTCGTGGACCCCGCGGTCAGCGTGCGCGCGGCCAAGTGGCTCGTCGAGCGCCAGCAGTCGGACGGCTCGTGGACGGAGGAGACGCATCTCCACGCCGGCAACGAGAACCTGGGTGCCGGCTCGCTGCGCGTGACGGCCTACATCGCTTGGGCACTGAAGGCGGCGGGCCTGGAGACGGGCGCGGCACAGAAGGCGTTGGCGCACGTGAAGTCCAAGATTGGCCAGGAGAAGGACCTCTACACCATCGCCATCGCCGCTCAGGCGCTGGCCGTGGCGGACCCGACGGACCCGACGATCACCGCGCTCCTCACGCGGCTGCACGATGCCCGCAAGGAGGACGCTGAGAAGAAGTGGACCTACTGGGGCGCCGAGTCCAAGACGATGGTCGGCAGCTACGGCAACAACAGCAACATCGAGACGACAGCCCTCGTAGCGCTCGCGATGATGACGGCCGGTAGCTACTCGAGCGACGTCGGCGGCGCCATCAACTACCTCGCGGGCAACAAGGACGCGCAGGGCAACTGGGGCTACAACACGCAGGCCACGGTCCTGGCGCTCAAGGTGCTCGTCGGCTCGCTCTCCGCGGGTCCGAGCGACACGGACGCCGACGTGACGGTCAAGGTCAACGGCGAGGAGATCACCAAGAAGCACTTCGACACGTTCTCGTCCGATGTGCTCTGGCAGCTCGAGCTCGACGCACAGAAGCTCAAGGAAGGCGACAACGCGCTCGAAATCGAGTACAGCGGCAAGGGCAACCTGATGTGGCAGATGACCGGCTCGCACTGGCTCCCGTGGACGGACATCGCCCCCGAGAAGACCGGCGCGCTGAGCATCGATCTGGTCTACGACAAGACGGAGCTGTCGACCGATGACACCATCAAGGTCATGGTCACGGTCACCAACAGCGACAAGAGCAACACCGGCATGGTGATGGTGGACCTGGGCCTGCCGCCGGGCTTCGCGCTCGACACGTCAGGCATCGAGGCCGCCAAGGCCAAGGGCCTCGTGCACAAGTGGGAGAAGACGAACACGCAGCTCCTCGTCTACGTGACCTCCGTCAAGGCCGAGACGCCCGTGGTGTTCACCTACGACCTCATCGCGCAGTACCCGCTGAACGCCAGCGCGCCGAAGTCGCAGACCTACTTCTACTACAACACGACCGAGAAGGCCGAGGCGGGTCCCGTCGGCTTGAAGGTCTACTAGCGTTCCGTTGCGACACGGGCGGCGCCTCGGAAGGGGCGCCGCCACTCTCCGTAACCAAGCCCCGACTGGCCCGTATTGAACCAGCAGGGGCGGGGGAAACACCATGCGCCTCCCGACTCCTGCTCTGTGTCGACGTGTTCTTCGTCAATCCACTCTCTCCCTCTTCTTTGGCATGGTGTGGTTCCCCGCCTGTGGCGCTTCCACGGGCGGGGAACCGATTTCAACCGATGCGAGCGCCCAATCCGACGGCGTCGCGACCGTAGCGGACGTGACCGCGCCAGACGCGACGCCGCCGAGCCCCACCGGGTTGCCGGCCACGCGCGTCACGACCTCGAAGGACGACGAGCTCTACCCCGACCTGGATCCCAAGGACGCCGACGCGCTCGTCTACGTCGTCTCGCGGCTCGACCCGGCGAAGCTGCCGAAGGGGACGACGGTGGCCCCGAACTGCATCCAGTGTCCGACCTGCCAGGGGTGCGCGATGGAGGTCTGGCACAAGAACGTCTCGAGCGGCAAGGCGACCAAGCTCACCGACGCCGCCAGCGGGTGGCTGAACTCGTCTCCGCGCATCTCGGGTGGTGTGCCCTACTGGCTGCGCAACTCGAACGAGCTCATGGAGTACGACTTCTCCAAGCAGGCGCCGGTCGTCCTGACCTTCACCGCGCCGCCGACCCCGCAGAACCCGTGGACGCAGCAGTACTACTTCAACAACGTGCCCGAATTGAGCGACGGGGTATATTATTGGTACGGCTGGCACCAGGCCCACAACAAGAACGGGATCCTGCGCGTGAAGCGTGGGACCACGCAGGTCGAGCTCGTCGTCGAGGACAACCTCTACCACTGGTACTTCGGCAACGGCGGGGGCTCCAACCTGGGCCGGAGGCAGGTGTTCACCGTGTCCGACAATCGCATCGCGTACCCGCGGTATGACCACGACACCGGCGTCCAGCGGGTCCGGTACATGCTGTACGACCTCAAGACCGGCCAGAAGACGACGCTCGCGGACGCCGATGGCTACACGGTCGTCGGAGGCATCCTCGGTGGCGGGCGTGTGGCGTGGAAGCGCGCCGACGCGAAGAAGGGTTGCAGTGAGCAGGGCTGCGAGATCGACCTCGTGGCCAAGGAGCTCACCGGGACCGAGCTCGGGGTCGGCTCGAGCGCCGCCAAGCCGAGCGTGTACGCCGAGCTGGTCATGGCCGGCTCGTGGCTCCTGTGGGTCGACTACCGGGAAGTGACCTACGCCGTCTATGGCGTGGACCTGGCCTCGAACGAGCGCCGCGAGGTGCGCGTCACGGGCGAGGAGGCGGTCGTGGGCGCCTACGTCGGGCCCGTCGTGAGCGGCAATCGCATCGTGTGGATGGACCGGCGCAGTGGCAACTGGGACCTCTGGCGCGCCGAGATGAAGTAGCGCGAGCCGGTGATCCAAGATCCGCTGGAGCCCGTATGGTGATCGCAGGCCGCACCAGCCCGTTGGCGGCGCCCCGAGGTCATGTTCGCTCTCACAACGCCATTCCCCCGACACCGAGCCGCAGTTGACGGCCTCAAGCACGCGCTGCTAGCTTCGCGTGGTCGCGCGGCGTGGCGGCTTCGCGCGCGCCGCGTGTGGGGGAGCATGGGGGTTGCGCTACACGACTGGGACGACGCGGCGCTCTTGCTCGCGGTCGCGGGCGGGGACGCGCAGGCGCTCGGCCTGCTGTATGACCGCTACTCCGGCGTGCTGCTCGGTCTCGCAGACCGTCTGCTCGGCAATCGCCGCGATGCCGAGGATCTCGTGCATGACGTGTTCGTCGAGGCGTGGGCACGTGCCGCAGACTACGACTCGGCGAGGGGCACCGTCCGTACCTGGCTGGCCCTTCGGCTGCGCAGCCGCGCCATCGACCGGCACCGCTCCGTCGCAGCTCAGCGCCAGACCGGCGTGGATGTCCATACGCTGGAGGTCGCCGCGCCCGAGAGTGACGGGGCCAACGCCGATCGCGAGGTCGTCCACCGAGTGCTGGCGGCTCTGCCCGTCGAGCAACGGACCGTCGTCGAGCTGGCGTTCTTCGAGGGCTGGTCCTCGAGCGAGATCGCGATGCACCTCCAGGTGCCGGTCGGGACGGTCAAGTCACGGGCTGCCGCGGCACGCTCGAAGCTGCGCGCCGAGCTGGGCGTCGTGGTCGGCCCACGTGGAGCGCTCCGATGAGCCGCAACTGGCACGACGAGGTTGACGCCATCGCGCTCGCCGGGGGCGAAGAGACCGCAGAGCTTCGCGCTGCCATGGAGCAGGACCCGTCGCTGCGCGAGGCCATCGACGCAGCGCGGGCGATCTATGCGGCGCTTGCGCTCGTGACCCACCGTCTGCCTCCGGCGGCGCTGCGCGCGCGGGTGATGGAGTCGGTCGCCAGCACCTCCCGCTTCGAGCGCTGGGCCAGCGCTGCGGCGTCGGTCCTGCGCACCACGGTCGAGAACGCGCGCGCCTTGCTTCAGCGCATCGACGCGGCCGCGTCCTGGGAGCCGGCACCCATGCCCGGCATCACGCTCTTCCACCTCGAGCCGTACGTGACGCTCCCCAACGCCATCCCCGGCTTCGTGAAGGTCGCCCAAGGGCATCAGTTTCCGCCCCATCACCATCTCGGTGCGGAGACGACGCTCATCCTCCAGGGCACCTGCCGCGACGACGACGGGCGCATCCTGCGGCCGGGCGATCTCGCGCATCGCGATGCGCAGACCGATCACGCCTTCGAGGTGCTTCCCGGACCCGACTTCATCTACCTCGTCGTCGTCTTCGATGGCGTCGTCATCGGCGGCGTGCCCATGCTCCCGGGCGATCGCCGCGTGTGATTCGCCTCGATGCGCGATTTCCGCGCCACGCCGCGCTCTGGGAGCGCGTCCGTGGGACGCCGACTCCGGGCGAGCTCGCGCACGATGGCCACCACCTCGGGAGGGTCTATGGGTGGGCCGTGAGGCTGGCGCCGGAAGCTGGTGCGGATCCCGACCTCTCTGGTGCCGCGGCGCTCGTGCACGACCTCGTGCCTATCCCGAAGGACGATCCCGCACGGGCCGAGGCCGGCGCGTTGTCGGCGCGTGCGGCGGGTCCGCTGCTCACGGAGTCGGGGTATGCCGACCACGAGGTCGTCGAGATCTGCGATGCCGTCGCGACGTCGAGTTGGAGTCGCGGGCTGATGCCCAACGGCCCGCTCGGCGCAGTGCTTCAGGACGCTGACCGGCTGGATGCGCTGGGCGCCGTCGGCATCGCGCGCACCTTCGCCACGGCGCAGGTCATGTCGCGCCCCGCCGCACCGGGGCGCTTCTACGACCCGAGCGATCCCCTGGGAGCCACAGGCCGGCCCCTGGATGACCGCCTGAACGCGGTGGACCACTTTCGGCGCAAGCTGCTCACGCTCGCGGCCACCATGCACACGCCGACGGCCAACGCCGAGGCCGCCCGTCGTCACGGCACGTTGGTCACCTTTCTCGACGCGCTCTCCCGCGAAGCGAACGTTTGACCGAAGGCTGACCGGGGCGTAGGCTTCCACGCATGTCATCGACCTCACGCCGCGCTTTTCTCGCCAAGGTCTTCGCCGTCCCGGCCGGGGCGCTCCTCGCGCAACAGGCTCATGCCCGCGGCAAGGGCGTGCTGACGCACTACCCGGCCAGGCTGTGCGGTAACTGCGGGTTCGGAAGCAAGAAGGACAACTGCGCCAAATGCGGCAAATGGATGGCCTCGACGCGCATCCCTGCGCGCCTGTGCTCCGATCACGGCTTTGGCAGCAAGGCCGACAACTGCGTCACGTGCGGCAAGTGGGTGGGCTCGAACAAGCAGTTGGCCTACGTCTGCGGCAATTGCGGCTTTGGCAGCAAGAAAGACAACTGCGTCAAATGCGGGAAGTGGGCTCCGTAGCCGGCGTATAATAACGCCCAGACGGAGGCGAGGCGAGCAGCGGCATGACCGCGGCGATCGTCTCCGGTGGAATGAGCTTGGCGGCCGCCTGATGCGACGCAATCGCATCCCAGGTCTCGATGATGATGAACTGGTGGTCATTGTCCTGGGTTCGGAGAACATGACACGAACGACAACCGGGCGCCTGCGCGACGAGCGGCAGGATGGACGTGAGGAAGGCGCCGAGCGCGTCGCTCGCGCCGGCCCGGGCCTCGAAGGTGTTGATGCGCGTGATGCTCATGGGGCCCCTATAGCACGTCCCGACCGCGCACGGTCTCGTCCAACGCGGCGGGTGCCGCTCGCCTGCCTCTGCGCGCTCGTCGTGGCTGCGCCCGCGGAAGCCCACGAGCTCTATCTCGCGATTGACAACCACACGGACTACGGCTGGAACGCGACCACCGCGGCCTACGATCAGGCGATGCTCGCGGAGCTGGACTTCTTCCTCGCGGGGATCGCGGCCTCCAAGGATGCGCCCCCGGCCGAGCAGGTCCGGTATGTGGCCGACTGCTGGTGGTGGCTCAAGCTCTACGAGGACCACCGATCGCCAGCGGAGTTCGCCGCGTTGCTCCAGGCCATCCAGTCCGGGCACGTCACGGTGCCGCTACATCCCTTCGTGCTGCTCTTTGGCGCCATGCCGACCGAGGCCGTTATCCGCGCCGGCAGCTATCCGGGTCGCATGAGCCGCAAGCACGGCCTCGCGTTCCAGACCGCGCATCAGATGGAGAACCACACGATCCCGTGGGGACTCGCCACGCTCTGGGCGCAGAGCGGCGTCGCGTACACGTGGAAGGGCGTGTGTGGGTGCGCGACTGACGCGCCCTACGCGGACCGCAAGGACGAGGTGTTTCGTTGGCGTGGCCCCGATGGCTCCGAGCTGCTGATGAAGTGGTATCAGCTCGGCAACGGCAGCGCGACCTGGGGCGGCTACGGCGAGGCGCGCGAGACGGTCACGAGCAACGATCTGGCGGGGGCCATCAGCTACTTGGCGCCGCGTGCGCCGAAGCTCGGCTTCTCGGGGCTGTTCGGGATGGGTTGGGACGACGTCTCGTACACGAGCCTGGAGCTCGTCACGCGCGTCAAGGCGCACAACGCCAAGAAGGCGGCCGACACCGCGCGCGTCTCCAACGAGGTGGACTACTTCGAGCGCCTGGTCGCGGAGACTGGCGGCGGCGTGGCGCTGCCCGTCGAGCAGGGCGGCTTCGGCAACGACTGGGACCTCCAGCCGGCGACCATGGCGCACACGACGGCCCGCATGCGGCGCGCGGCGGAGCAGCTGCGGACGGCCGAGGCGCTGCTGGCGTGGGCCCATCCGTACGACGCCGACTTCTGGCCGACCGTGAAGCTCGGCCTCGATGAGGGCTGGCTCGCCTATTGGAAGTACTACGAGCACTCGTGGAGCGAGTCGGGCGTTGGCATTGACTACGTCATCAAGAACAAGCTCGCGTGGGCCGACGCGTTCACGAGCGCCGTCGCGACCGCGCTGTCGCAGGCGGCGACCCGCGTGAAGATGCTCGTGGCGACGCCCAGCGCGCCGGCCAATGGCGCCCAGCGCGTGCTCGTGTGGAATGGGCTCGGGCACCTGAGAACCGATGTGGTCGACCTTCCTGGCATTGGTCCCGGTGACGTGGTCGTGACCGACGTCGCCAGCGGTGCGGTGCTGCCCAGTCAGCCGCTGCCGGCCAACGGCGGCCTGCGCGTCCTGGTGCGCGACGTCCCGGCCGTGGGCTACCGCGCGCTCGACGTGACCCCCGGCAGCTCATCCGGGCTAGCGCCAATCGCGACGTTGACGGGCAAGACCGTGACCTCCGACCGCTGGAAGCTCGTGATCGGCGACCGTGGCCAACTGACGAGCGCGGTGGACCTGCTCACCGGCCGGGAGCTGGGCTCGCCCGGCGCAGACGTCGGGCTTTTCGACGTCGCCGGTGGGACCGGCGCAACCGTCGTCCTCGAGAGCTCGGGCCCCGTGTCTCTGGTGATTCGCGTGGACGTGGAGGGGACCCCGGCGCGTGCGATTCGCTACACGCTGCACCGTGAGGTGGCGCGGGTGGATGTGTCGGTGGCTCTCCTGGGCAAGCCACTGGAGCCGACACACGTGCGCTTCGAGTGGGGGTTGGAGAACCCGGCGTTTCGCTTCGAGGAGGTCGGCGCCGTCGCGCGCGCCGGAAACGCGACGCAGGGCGGGGACTACCTGGCGGGGGCACGCACGGATTACGTCACGATGAATCACTTTGCGGCCATGACCGAGACGACGGCGGCCGGCGCGTACACCGCGGTCCTCGGGAGCGCGGACGCGTTCGCGGCCAAGGTCGGAGCCAGCACGGCGAAGGCGTTCGCTCTGCCATCCAAGCGGCTTGCGGTTCTGGCAGCCGGGAACGTCGCGTTTGGCGGCGTCGCCGATCAGCCGGGAGGGGTCGGCCTGTCGCTGGGCTTCTCGCTCACCGCCCGGCCGGGGGCGTTCTCGGCGACGACCGCCATGCGCGACGGGCTCGCGATGCAGAACCCGCTCGTGCCCATGACCGTCCCGTGGGGACAGACCGGCCCGATTGGCGCGGCGAGCGACAGCCTCGTACGGCTCGTACACGCGGACGGGAGTGCCGTCGACGACGCCGAGATTATGGCGGTCAAGCCCGTGGAGGAGGGCGAGCGCGGGGTGCTGGTGCGCGTGTGGGCGCTCGGTGGGGCGATGACAGGGCTGCTGGATGCCAGTCGGCTGTCGCCCGCGGCGGCGTTCGCGACGAACCTCATCGAGACGGACACGGGGACGCTCACCGTTGCGGGCGGGAAGATCGCCGTGACCGTGAAGGACCGCGGCTTCGCCACGGTACGGGTCGTCGGCAAGGCGAGCGAGCCGGTGGGGGCGGAGGTCGCGCCGGAGGCAGGGGCAGAGACCGGGGCCGAGGTGGTGGCCGAGGCGGT
>SXOX01000026.1 GCA_005776585.1 Pseudomonadota bacterium
CCAAGGTGCACTACGCGACCGCGGGGCTCGACCACCAGCTGTTCGTGTCGCGCTACCAGGTGGCGCTGCCATCCGCGGAGGCGCTGCGGAGGCTGGTGGAGGCGGATCGGGCGAGGATCGAGCAGGGGCACGGGGAGCTGCACAACAACGCCGCAGCGGTGAACACGTGACAACCTTCGACTCGTGGTTCGCGCGGATCTCGGGAACGCCTGCATCGCCGCACGCGTGGCAGCGTGCGCTCGCCGATCAGGCAGGCGTGAGGAGCCAGCTCATCCGGATTCCAACGGGAATGGGGAAGACACTCGGAGTCTTGGCCGCGTGGAGCTGGCACCGCCTCCACAACGCGACCGACAGCTGGCCTCGGCGCCTCGTCTGGTGCCTGCCGATGCGCGTCCTCGCCGAGCAGACTGAGGCTGTCGTACGAGACGCGCTCTCACGCGTCGGACTGCTCTGGGACGGTACATCCGGGCACCAAGGGAGAACTGGGGTGCATCTGTTGATGGGCGGCGCGGACCCCGGAGGCGAATGGCATCTGTTCCCAGAGGAATCGGCGGTGCTGATCGGCACCCAGGACATGTTGCTCTCACGCTCCCTCAACCGGGGTTACGCATGCCCTCGCGCACGCTGGCCGGTCGAGTTCGGGTTGCTCGCGCACGACGCGCTCTGGGTGATGGACGAAGTGCAGCTCATGGACGTGGGCCTCGCCACCAGCGCGCAACTCCAAGCGTTTCACGATGACGATGCGGCCAAGGGGCTGCGCCCTCGCCTGACGTGGTGGATGAGCGCGACCCTTCAGCCCGACTGGCTGAAGAGCGTCGACACCCTGCCGCGGCACGAGGCGTGGTGCCATGCACCCACCGTCGTCGCCCGCAACGACCGCCGCAAAGGCTTGGGCAGCGTACGGAAGGGTCTTCGCTCAGCTGTGATCGCGGCCGGGGACGCCACGACCTTCGCCGACCGTATCCTGAAGGAGCACGCTGCCTTCGCTGCCAGCGAGCACGGCCGCATCAGCCTCGTGATCTGCAATACCGTCGCGCGTGCCTGCGCGACCTTTGACGCCTTGAAGCTCCTCGGGCGAAGCGGCGAGCTCGAGCTGGTCCACAGTCGCTTCCGTCCCAAAGAGCGGGCGGGCTGGCGCGAACGGTTCCTCAGTCGTGCCGCGTGCACAGCCAGCGTTGACCGAATCATCGTTGCGACCCAGGTCGTCGAAGCTGGCGTCGATGTCTCCGCGGGCTGCGTGGTCACCGAACTCGCCCCCTGGCCCAGTCTGGTCCAGCGCTTCGGTCGATGCGCTCGATATGGCGGTGACGGGCACGTCGTAGTGGTTGACCGCGGTCGCGACGAAAAGCTCGCACCGCCCTACGCCGTTGAGGAACTCGACGCAGCGTGGGCAGCCATCGAACAGATCGGGGAGGGCGGGGACGTGGGCACGGCCGAGCTTGAGACTATCGAGGAGGCCCTCGACGATGACGAGCGCCGGCGGCTTTTTCCCTACTCGCCGCCTCACTTGCTGGTGCGCCGCGCATTCGAAGAGTTGTTCGACACGACGCCGGACCTCACCGGCGCCGACCTCGACATCAGCCGCTTCATCCGGGGCGGCGAGGACCGTGACCTTCAGGTCTTCTGGCTCGAGGTAGCGCCAGACATGAAGGGGCGGCCTCGCCAGGTCCCTTCGCGCAGACGCCGACCGCGTCGCGACGAGCTGTGTGCCGTGCCGTTTCTCCGAGCGCGTGACTGGCTATGCGGGGCCGAGACCAAGACCAACCGCAAACCGCGCCTTCGCGGCGGCGTGAGAGCCTGGGTATGGGATTGGCTCGATGGAGAGTGGCTCGTCGCCGACCGAGCTAGGCTCACGCCGGGGCGCGTCGTGTGTGTCGCCAGCGATGTGGGCGGATACGACGTCGATCGCGGCTTCGATCCGGACTCGGGCGACGCAGTGCCCGAGGTCGTGGCGCTGTCGTTGCCCGCGAGCATCGAGGCACAGGAGTTCGCCGATGAGAGCCAGGACGCCGACGACCTCAGCGCGTCGGCGTGGAAGACGATCGCGTGCCACGTTGGGGAGGTCGCAGAAGCCGCAGACGCGATCGCAAGCACGGTCAACCTCCCTGCCGACCTGAAAGGCGTATTGCGACTGGCGGCTCGCTGGCACGATCTCGGCAAGGCCCACCTCGCATTCCAGGGCGCCATCCGCTTGCACGGTCGCCCCGATCGACCTGACCTCGCCAAGGCGCCACCCGACGCCTGGCGGCGCCCGTATCGCACTGCCGACGACAAGGACTTTCGGCCCGGGCTGCGCCATGAGCTCGCCAGCGCGCTCGCCCTCTTCGCGGTCCTCCAGCGAA
Source organism: Pseudomonadota bacterium (assembly GCA_005776585.1). GTDB lineage: Bacteria > Myxococcota_A > UBA9042 > SXOX01. Next base: position 2,343 of record SXOX01000026.1, read on the forward strand.
ACAACCCTCACCATCCGGCGTTGCTCGGCCCCTGGCTCGACGTCCTCGGCGTCATTGACGGCGCTGCGCAGATAGACACCGCACCGTCCCACCCGACGCCCTGCGAGGCCGCAGTCCTGGCCTGTTCAGCGGACGAGTTCGACCTGCTTGCGTACCTTGTCGCGTCTCACCACGGCAAGGTCCGCGTGGCGCTGCATGCCGCTCCAAAGGACCAAGACTATCGTGAGGCGGGCGACGGCCGCGGCTTGCCAATTCGCGGCGTACGCGAAGGTGACGTGCTCCCCTCCGTAGTCCTCGAGTCGGCGTCGCCGCCGTTGCCGGCGCTCCAACTCTCGCTCGAGCCCGCAACCCTGGGACTCTCTTCCCAAACGGGCCGGAGTTGGCGCGAGCGCACACTGGGACTCCTCGACCGCTTCGGACCGGGTGCACTTGCTTGGCTCGAAGCCCTGCTCATCGCCGCCGACCGCCGCGCGTCGAAGCTCACGACGCGAGATCCGTCGCTAGCAGTCGAGCAGGCCGTGGAGAATAGCAAGGTGCCCTCGTGAGCGCCGTGTGCGTCCACCGAATCACGGGATGCGCACCCGAACCACTTGCGCACTACCTTAAGGCCCTCGGCATTCTGCGGGTCGTGGCCACACAAAAAGATCCAACCGCTCGCGGTTGGTGGCAAGACGACCACTTCTACCTGATGACGGTGCAGAGCCGAGACGATCTCGAACATTTCCTCCTTGCGGAGTACGCCCCGACGCCGTTCGTCGCTCCGTGGAACAAGGGGTCTGGCTTCTTCGCGACGCGCGACCCTGGCTTGACGCCTCTCGAGACTTCGACCGCAGCACGCTTCGAGCCGTTCCGAAGGGGAGTGGCTGCGGCACGCGCGCCCCTCGCCGCTCTCGCATCCGCGGATGCGGCGGTGCGGCTCCTTAAGGACCGCACGAAGGCCAAGAAGGGCATGTCGGCGGCGCAGAGGGCCGCGGCAAGGTCTCTGAAGACTGACCCGGGTTTCAAGACCGAACTCGCGAACGCCAACAGACACTTTGCAAGGCTCAAGGCCGATCTCTTCCGGCCATGCAAGCACACCTGGAGAGGTGCTCATCAGTCGTGGCTCGATGCCGCGGTCGTCATCTTGGACGATGGATCGCCCACTTTCCCGTCATTGCTCGGCACCGGCGGGAACGATGGTCGCATTGACTTCACGAACAACTTGATGCAGAGGCTGAACGATCTCTTCTCGTTGAACTCGGACGGTGAAGCGACCCCGATCGCTCGCGAGCTACTCTGCGAGGCGCTTTGGCGCACGAACACGCACCGTATGGCAGCAGGGGCAGTTGGACAGTTCTACCCCGGCAACGCTGGCGGCGCCAACATGACGACGGGCGCTGACGGCAACAGCTTCATCAACCCTTGGGACTTCGTACTAATGCTGGAAGGGGCGCTGTTGTTCAGCGCCCGGTCGACGAGGACACTAGACCCAACCGCTTCGAGTCGCGCCAGCGCGCCCTTCTCCGTTCGGTCTCACGTAGTTGGACACGGCAGTGGGGGCAATGAGAAGGCACAGCGTGGCGAGCAGTGGATGCCCCTCTGGGCTCGCCCGACGACGATCAATGACCTGCACGCGATGCTCGGGGAGGCCCGCGTGCAACTTGGCCGGACGACGGCCCATCGCCCGATTGATGTTGTTCGCGCTGTGGCGCGCCTCGGAGTTGCGCGCGGAGTGCAGCGATTTACTCGATTCGCGTTTCTCGAAAGGAATGGGCAGTCGAATCTGGCGGTCCCGCTGGGTCGCATTGATGTAGTCGGACGCCCCGGCAGTCGACTGATCGATGACCTGGCACCGTGGCTCGATCGCCTTCAACGCGAAGCGCGTGACAAGCACGCACCCGGGAGGCTGATCAGTGCCGAAAGGCACCTCGCGGATGCGGTCTTCTCGGCTCTCACCCACGACGACAGCGCTGGAAGATGGCAAAGCGTCCTTCTCGCGGCAGCGGCGTTCGAGTCGGTTCAAGCCGGGGGCATCGGCCTCAAGGCTGGCCCGATCCCGCCACTCTCGCCATCCTGGGTTGCCTCGTCAAATGATGGCAGCCCTGAGTGGCGCCTAGCCTGCGCGCTTGGCAGCGCGGCGGTAGCCTACGAGCGCGACGGCCGCCCAGTCGACCCTGTTCGACATCACTGGCTGCCGCTCGAGCCTGGAGCGCAGCGATTCCGCGCGAAGGACAAGCGGCTGCTCCGCGACCCACGCGTCGTCATGGGTGGTCGCAACCCGATCGCTGACTTCGCGGCCATAGTTGAACGGCGCCTCGTGGAGGCGGGCCAGCGTGGCCAGCGGACGCTGCCTCTGGTTGCCGCGCGCGGATGCGGCGCCCATCCAGCAGATCTCGGGGCCGTCGTTGCCGGACAGGTAGATCTCAACCGTGTCTCCGCGCTGGCGCGCGCGTTCATGGCCGTCCGGTGGGACCGGTGGGAGCCATCCGGGTCGATGCGCGGAGTCGAGGGGCCGTGGCCCGACGAGGCGTGGCTTGCGGTGCGTCTGGCCTGCCTTCCCTGGCCGCTCCGCGAGACACGCATGATACCCACCGACGAATCGATCGTGCGCCGCCTGCGGTCAGGCGACGGCAGCACCGCGGTCGACCTTGCGCTGCGACGGCTGCGCGCCGCTGGCCTGCGGCCCCCGCTTCAGGCCGCTACGGCCGATGCAGCGACGGCTCGCTTGTGGGCAGCCGCGCTCGCCTTCCCAATCAGCCATCACGACGCCCTCGCGATTGCCAAGTCCTTCACGGTGAACACCCAGGAGACCCGATGACTCTCGATCTCGCCTCACTCGACAATGCTACCCGCCTGCTGTTCACGGTCGAGCTCAAGCCGCTGCAGGGCGACCGGTTCCAGCCGACCGGCTTCCCAAGCCTGGGCGCCGCAACGTACCAGGGCAAGGATGGCCAGAAGCTGCTCGTGGAGAGCGCGCAGAGCATGGCGAACCGACTTGAGACCACGTGCTGGGACTCATCTGGGAACAAGCCGGTTGAGGCGCTCGCTGGCATCTCGCACGTGACGGTGACCCGGAAGGGCGCATTCCTCACCGACACGATGCTTGAGGCACATCGACTGAACAGCCCGTACTTGCTCGAGAACAAGGGTGATACGTCGTTCATCGACAAGCTGAAGAAAGACCTCGGGGGCCTGGCCGAGGGCCCGATCGATCGCAAGCTTCTCGCCAAGGTACTGCTGCACTACGACGTCGGCAGCCTGATCCACGGCGTGTTCCTTGCCAAGAAGGACCTTGCAGGCGGTCGCCTGCGCATTGCCCGTGCTTTGTCGATGTTCATCGAGGCGTCGGGCGTGCGCGTGGCCGCGTCGGGCGGGGTGAAGAACGACCACGTCAACCCCGCGGGGGTGACGAAGGATGGCTTTGGCAATGTGCCATTCGCGCGCGACGAGTTCACCGCCGATCGCATAGACTGTCACGTCAACCTCGACCTCGCACAGATTCGCGGCTACGGGCTTGGTCCAGCCGTCGAGCGTTTGCTCATCCTCCTCGCATTGCACCGCGTGCGTCGCCTGCTCGATGGAGATCTGCGCCTCCGGACCGCGTGCGACCTCAAGGTGGTCCAAGGCGACGACATCGGCGCGACCCGACCCGCGAACTTCCGACTTCCCGAGCTTGCCGAGATCGAGGCCTCGCTGTCGAGCGCCATTGGACAATGCAAGGACATGATGGCGCACACCAACGTCACCTTCGACGGCGAACTGAAGAAGGGCAAGGACGAGAAGCCCACGGCGGTCGGTGACGACGCAGCCGAGGATGGCGATGACGATGAGAGTGACGAAGACGGTAAGGACTGACGATGCCGACGTTGCTCTTGCGCTTTCCGGCCGGGCGCTATCACGCGACGCCTTGGGGGCACCACGTCAACGAGGGACTCGTCGAATGGCCACCAAGTCCCTGGCGCTTGGTGCGCGCGCTTCTGGCGTGTGGCTACACGACGCAGCACTGGATGGAAGTCCCCCCAGCCGGGCGACGCCTGTTCGAGGCGCTCGCCGGTGCGCTGCCACTGTATCGACTCCCTCCTGCGATGGTCGCTCACAGCCGGCATTTCATGCCGCTTGGGGTCCTTGAAAGGGGTAGAGAGAAGACCACGCTCGTCTTCGACGCGTGGGCTGACGTTTCCAACGGTGCCTTGGCGGTCCGGTGGGACTGCAGCCTTGACGACGACGCCGCCGCGCTGTTCGCCGTCCTCGCACAGCATCTTGGATACCTCGGCCGCCGCGACAGCTGGGTTGAGGCCCGGTCGATAGCCGACGATGCCGAGCTGCCGGCCGGTACGGATGCGTATCCGCATGTCGACGGACAACGCGGCGACCGCGGGTGGGAACAGGTCTCCCTGGTCGTGCCGGAAGATGCTGCTAGCTACAGGATCTGGCGTGAGGGCCGCGTCGCCCAAGCCCTCGAAGCGCTCCCTTTGCCGCCGGGGAAGCGCAAGATTCCGAAGAAGCTCGAGAAGGATCGGGCGGCAGCGATAGCACCGTACCCCGTCGACCTCCTCGATGCCCTTCAGCGTGACACCGCTTGGTGGAAGGGCCATCGATGGAGTCAGCCGCCGGGCTCACGCCGGGTGCTCTACTGGCGTCGGGCCGACGCGCTCAGCGTTGGAACGCCGGTGCCGCCGGTCCGTCACGCGCCCGCGTCCGTGACCACGATGCTCCTGGCCTTGACGACGCCGAGCGGCAGTCGGTCTGCTCTTCCCGTTGTCGGGCGAACGCTACCGCAAGCAGAACTCCTCCACCGAGCGCTTGTCGCGCAGGCCGGTCGCGGCGCCCGTGTCGACTGCCCCGAGCTCACTGGGCGTGACGCGACGGGTACGCCGCTGACCGGGCATCGACACGCGCATTTGTTGCCCGTAGACCTCGACGGCGATGGCCACCTCGACCATGTCTTGGTGCATGCGCCGATGGGTCTCGGCGCGAACGCGCAGCGCGCGGTGCGGGCGTTGAAGCGCACGTGGACCAAGGGCGGTGTCGGTGAACTGCACGTCGCCATCGCTGGGCAGGGCGCCATCGATGACCTGCGCGCGATGCCCGAACCTCTCGACGCGGGCATTGTCGCGTTACTCGGTGCGAAGGACGGCTCGCATGTATGGAGGAGTGCCACGCCACTCGTTCTGCCACGTCATCAGAAGGCGCGCGGCGCCAACACGCTCGAGGGCCAGGTCAACGGCGAACTAGCTTCGCGTGGCCTCCCGGCTGCGATGGTCGACGTGCTTCCTTGGACCGACGACACACGTCACTTGCGGCATGCGATTCGGGTGCGCCGCTTCCCTGCACGGCCCCCACCGTTCGACGCGGCCTTCGCTGTCCGTCTAGTTTTCGCTGAGCCCGTTCGTGGCCCCATCGCCATCGGCTACGGGTCTCACTTTGGACTCGGTCAGTTCACCGCTGTCGCGATCTAATATGGAGTGTTCATGTTCCCGACGAATCTCGGGTTGAAGCTCGACTGACGCTTGCCTCCGTCGATGACCGCGGCGGCGACGGCACGCCGACCGGGAATCGCGGCACGCCCTGCGCGACATCGAGTGTCGGGCGGGGTGGCCCACGTTGCTCGCACTCGACTCGTCGGACGCGAAGCACCATCACCTACCACCGGAAGAAGGCCTTCGAGGCCAGCGAACTCGAGGAGGGGCAGTTCTTAGAAGTCTTCGAATAGCTGCCCCCGACGGCAAGCCCTACGACGCACCTCATGCTCCACCCCACCCTCGGCCTCCACCTCGATGGCGCGACGCTCACCTCCGTCGACGAGCGCGGCGGGGTCGGGACGCCGGCGTGGGGGCCGACGGCGCTCCTGCGCGACCTCGAGCTGCGGCTGGGGCTGCTGCAGCCATCCTCCAGCGATGCCTCGCCGGCGGTGCGCATCCATCAGTGGTCGGCGCGGCTCGCGGCCTTGCTCGCCTCCGCCTCCACCTCCGGGCCCAATCCCGAGCCCTTCTACGCCCGCTCCTTCCGCGTCGACCCGCTTGGCACCGCCGAGATGCTGCTGGCCTGGCGCGACGGCCTGCTCGACAGCGGGTGGAACGGCACGGCGATCCCCGCCGGCGGCCCCCGCCTACAGACGTTCGCGGCCCTCGAGGCGCTCGACACCGCGGCGCGTCCGTTGCCGCTGCTGCCGGGTCCAGCCGACCGACTCGCCACCATCGAGCTCGCGCTCGCGCGGCGCGCGACATCGCCGTACGCCAGCCTCGCGTTCGTCGACGCCCCGGAAC
>SXOX01000314.1 GCA_005776585.1 Pseudomonadota bacterium
GAGCTCGAGAACGTGCTGCGGAGCGCCTACTTCTTCGCTCGAGACGACGTCGTGAGCGAGGCCGAGCTCGTCACCTACACGCTGCTGAAAGATGCGCGCCCGGAGGACTTTGGCGCGTCGACCAGCGCGGTCGGTACCATGGCGCCCGAGGGCGAGCTGCCCGATGGCTTCGATCTGGTCCTCGCCAAGCATGAGCTCGAGGTCCGGTGCATCGAGCAAGCCCTCCGCCAGAGCGGAGGCAACATCACGCGTGCGGCGCAGCTTCTCAACATGAAGCGGCCGCGGTTGTCTCAGAAGATCAAAGAGCTCGGGATTCGTGCCCGAGACGAGGAGGAGTGAGCATGCGGGCAATTCTCGTAGGCTCCATCATGGGGTTCATGGGCGCGCTGACTCTCGGCGCGTGTGCAGCGACCGGCTCGGGTGGCCATGGGGGGACGTCGCCGGGTGACGAAGCCTTTGGCAGCTGGGCCGAATCGGGGGATCCCGGTTCGACGGATGCGCCGTCCGCGGGCTCCACCGACGAGGCCAGCAACGCCGCGGTCGGCTCCAAGGCGGACGACGCCTCGGTCCGGCACGCGCGCGCGGCGACGGACCCGACGCTCGGCCAGGCCATCGGCACGACCTCGGGGACATGCGGTGCATCGGGACCTGGAGCCGGTCCGGTCGGCGGCGCGTGCACCAGTACGGGCACGGGCGCAGGCCACGGTGTCCCACAGCCGCTCGATCCGGCACCCGCGGCGACCTCGGACGACTCGTCCGGCCGTCCCTGAATCCGTCTGCCTCTCCTTTTTTTTCCGGAATATCGTTCGATTTGCATTGAGTCTCGGGCCGAGGCTCGCTATCGTTCCGCGCCGGTGGCCGCCCCGTTGGCCAGCGACGTTGACTCTGAGTGCGGTAGCGATAGCGGAGTGGGGCAATGACAGCGACACGTCTCTCGTCTCTCCTGGTGCTGGTCGTCCTGGGTGGCTCTCTGGGCGCGTGCACCGCCACCGGCGGCGGCGAGGGCGACGTCGCCTTCAAGCTGCCCGACGGCGCCGTCAAGTCGGACATCCCCTGGGGCGGCGTCACCGACGTGGGTCCCATCCCCTCGACGCCGGGCGGCAACACCTCCAACCTCCCGGGCGCTGCGGCCGACGGGGGCACCGGGTCGGACGTCCTGGTCCCCGTGGGACCGGAGCTGTGCTCGAACGGCAAGGACGACGACGGCGACGGGCTGGCGGACTGCTCGGACACCGACTGTGACACGCACCCCATCTGCGCTCACAACAAGACGGAGACCCTCTGCGGCGACGGCAAGGACGACGACGGAGACAGCTACATCGATTGCGCCGACAACGACTGCAAAAAGACACCGGCGTGCGGTGCAGCCGGGCCCGAGGTGTGTGACAACGGCACAGACGACGATGGCGACAAGTTCATCGACTGCAGCGACAAGGACTGCCAAGGCGCTTCAGCGTGTCAGGCCAAGTTCGAGGTCTGCGACAACAAGCTGGACGACGACTCCGATGGCAAAGTGGACTGCAAGGACAGCGATTGCGCCAGTGCGCCCGTGTGCAAACCGAGCGGTGTCGAGGTGTGCACCAATGGCATCGACGACGATGGCGACGGCTTCATCGACTGCCAGGATGCGGACTGCAAGGCGGCGCCGTCCTGCGTGGCTGGAGTGGAGCAGTGCACCAACAAGGTCGACGACGACGGCGATGGCCTGATCGATTGCAAGGACTTCGACTGCAACAAGCACGCGGCGTGCGCGGCGCCCAAGGTCGAGAAGTGTCAGAATGGCCTCGATGACGACGGGGACAAGCTCGTCGATTGTGACGACGATGACTGCGCCACGGCCGCCGCGTGCCAACCCGCACCCGCGGTCGAGCTGTGTGGCAATGGCAAAGACGACGACGGCGACAAGCTCGTCGACTGTGACGACCTCGACTGCGATACCGACTTGGCGTGCGGTGGGACCGGAGGCGTCTCCGGCAGCTGCTGCACGGTCAATGCGACGGTCGGCTGCGACGACGCGACCGTAGAGGCCTGCGTGTGTGCGGGCGATGACTACTGCTGCACGTTTAGCTGGGATGAGTACTGTGTCGCGGCTGCCGACGGGTGCGGCGCCACGTGCGGCGGTCCTGCCGTGGAGAACTGCACGAACGGCGGAGACGACGATGGCGACGGAGCCGCCGACTGCGCCGACTCCGATTGTGCGGCCGAGGAGACGTGTCAGCCGGTGGAGGGCGCGTGCTGCGTGGCGGTGTCGACCAACGGTTGCCCTGCGAACGCGGCCGTTCAAGCGTGCGTCTGCGACCTGGACGCCTACTGCTGCAACACGAAGTGGGATGGTCTCTGCGTCACGGAGGCCAAGGGCTGCGGCGCGAAATGCGCCGTGGCGGTCGAAGACTGCGAGAACGGCCAGGATGACGACGACGATCTGGCCGTCGATTGTAAAGACCCCGACTGCACCTCCGCGGCGGCGTGCCAGGTGCCAGAAGAGGTCTGCGGCAACCTCAAGGACGATGACGGTGACGGGAACGCGGACTGCTCGGACACCGACTGCGCGGCGACGGGCGGTTGCGCGGGTCCCGGGTCGCCCTGCTGCCTCGCCGGACAGTCCTCGGGGTGCGGGACCGACGCGGCGCTCGAGGCGTGCGTGTGCGCCAGCGACTCGTTCTGCTGCACAAATACCTGGGACAATATGTGCGCCTCTGCGGCCAAGGTGTGTGGCGCCAACTGCAATCCGCCGGCCGAGGTCTGTGACAACGCCGCGGATGACGACGGCGACGGCTCGACCGACTGCGCCGACACCGACTGCGCGACGGCGCCGAGCTGCGCCGCCTCGGTCTGTTGTGAGAGCATGACGACTCCCGGGTGTGCCGATCCGGCGATCGAGGCGTGCGTCTGCGCCAAGGATTCGTTCTGCTGCGCGACCGCCTGGGACTACATCTGCGTGGGTGAGGCCAGCTCGTGTGGCGGGCAGTGCAACGCGGGGCCGATGGAGTCGATCTGTGACGACGCGACCGACGACGACGGCGATGGCAAGATCGACTGCGGCGACAGCGACTGCTACTACGACCCGATCTGTGTCGACGTCCCGATTGGCGCGTGCTGCACCGCCGATATCTTCGTTGCGGGCTGCCCGGAGAGCCCGGTCGTCGAGGGATGCGTCTGCGCGACGGACGCGTTCTGCTGCGACTACGGATGGGACTCGCAGTGTGTCGAGGAGGCCCAGAGCTGCGGGTCGATCTGCATTTGATATGTCGCTGTCGGAAGACCGCTTTCGGGAGCAGTACCAGGAGCTCGACGACGAGACCCTGCGGCGCATCGCGGCGGGAGACGTGCCGTGGAGTGATGACGCGCACTTCGTCACCGCGGCGCGGCGTGCGGCACGGGACGTCCTGATCGCGCGCGGGGTCGCCCATGTGCCCCGCGTGCCGTGGATCGATCTTGACGCTGCCCGCGTCCCGAGCGGCTGGCGGGCCGGCGTCGTGGGTGGCGCCATCATCGTCGGAGTGGGCCTCATCCTCCTCGTGGGAGGTCCCGTGGATCCCCGCAGCGACGCTGCCGCATCCGACGCGACGACGGAGCTCGTTCGGCTTCTGAGCACGACGAGTACGGCCCAGCGCCTTGGGCTCGAGGCACGCAGCTGCCGTGTGCGCTGGGACGAGGCGCGGAGCGACGCCTCCGGTGGCAGCGCGTCGGCGCCGATCGCGTGCGAGGTCTGCACGTCGCTCTCAGCGCGCACGCTCGCGACCTTGCAGTCGCCGCGCACGCCGGACGAGAGCCGAGACGCCGTCGTGGCGCGGCAGCTCCTCGATGCGCCCGTGACCGGCCGGCACTGCTCCACCCAGCCCCGCGTGCTGGGGGAAGTCATCACGACGGAGGGGCGCACGTTCTGGGTGCGGATTCGCGCGATCCCGTGCCGGCTCGGCGCGTGCGACGCGTCGTGAGACTCTCGGCTCAGGCCACGCTCTTGGTCCTGGCGGCGGCTTTGGGCGCTTGCGACACCGAGCGCCGCACCTTGGGCTTCGGGAAGCTCCCATCCGGGCCGCTGTACGCAGACGCCGGCGTGGCGTCCGATGCGCGCGACGCGACAGCGACGTCCGTCTCGTCTCTGGTGGCCGAGCCGTTGGGAACGCGCCTCGGCTGCGGTTCGCCGTGCGCTTCCAAAGGCGTGACCTCCTCCACGTGCGTCGAGGGGATTGCCGTCCAGTGTATCGCAGGACGCATCGCCTGCGACGACTGCCCGGGGAAGGGTCGCGACTGCCGCGTCGAGGGCGCGACGGTCGCGTGTCGCCTCGGCTGCGAGGGGGACTCGGTTACGCAAGGCAACGAGACGTTCACCCGCGTCTGCTGCCCGGGCGCGACGTGGTGCGAAGGCGACGCGCAGGCCCGGTGTGACGCCGCGGGACTGGCGGTCTCGCGCGAGCCGTGCGTGAAAGGGCTCGAGTGCTACGACGGGCACTGCCTCCCGGCGCGACCGATGGTCTTGGTCCTCTTCGACACCTCGGCATCCATGGGCTGGTCGGCCCTTGGGAAGGAGCTGGACTCGGTGGACGAGCTCCGGGTCAGCAAGTGGCCCGCCTGCGAGCTGCCCACGGCTCCGCTGACCCGTCTCGGCATCAGCAAGCGCGCATGGGCGGACCTGTTCTCCGAGCCGGTCTTTGACACGGTCGCCTTCGCGCTTCAGCGATTCCCGCAGCACCTCCTCGCCGGCAAGTCCCAGCACTGTCCCGGGGGTGGTTACACGCCGGCCGACCTGCTCACGGGTCATCCCGCGTCGACCGAGCTCTTCAGCGTTCCCGATGACGCGAGCGGTGCCTGGTTCCGCGACAACCTCGCCGAGGCGCTCCTCGTGCCGTTTCCGGTCAACGGTCCGTCGAGCAATCGCGACTCGCTGCGGGCCTGGGTCGACTTCAACGAGAAGGTCGTGGACACCGACACGCCGTGCACGACTCAGGCCGACTGCCCCAATGGGTCGTGCGCTCAGAAGGGCACCGGAGACGACCATCGCTGCACGGTGCTCGAGAACCCCGAGCTGCGGCCCACGGGCGCGACCCCGCTGGGGCTCAGTTTATTCTACGCCGGAGAGTATTTTCGCAAGTTCGCGGTCTTGGAGGGCGCGCCGTGCCACCTGGACGCCGACTGTCCCGCGCTCGGACACCTCTGCGACAAGGGCAAGTGCCACGACCCCAACCGCTTCTGCCGACAACGCTCGGTGGTGATGTTCACCGACGGGATCGACACCGCCAGCGAGGGCGCGTGGGTCGCTCCGAGCATCCAGGCCAAGCGCTTCCGCTACGGCCTCGACTGCAAGACCGACCAGGACTGCGGCAAGGGCGCGACGTGCGCGTCCAGCGGCACGTGCCAGCCGGCCAGCGAGGCGCTCGACCCCTGCAAGCGCTTGGGCTTCTCTTGTCACATCGAACACGAGGACCGCACCTTCCCCAAGGCGTTCGCCGCGGGCTTCACTCGGCTGCGGGACCGTCTGGGCGCACCGATTCGCATCACGGTGCACGTCGTCGACGCGACCGGAGCGATCGGCTACGAGAACGCGACGGTGGCGGCCTATGGCGGCGGCCTGCTCGTCCCCGCGGATCTCGCGAGCCCGGCGGACCTGCTCAAGGGGATTCGCGGCGTCATCGACTGGAAGGACGCGAACTTCTGCGACCCCGAGTAGCGGCCGGCGTCGCGGCGCTCTGGTGGCTGTGCGGACCCGGAGAGGCGCCCGGGGAGACTCCGGTCGCGCTCGATCCCCAGGGGTACGTGACGGCCTTCGATGTCGGCGGCGGCGGTGTCTTGGCCGGTACCGGACCGGAGCTCAACCTGCGCGAGCTGCTGGGCACGGGGTGGCGTCGCGCGACGCTCCTGTCGGTGGAGCTCGAGCTCGCAGGCGACGCCGAGGTCGGCTTCAGCGTCGGCTGTCCGCGCCGCTGTGACCTTCTGCTGGATGGCCAGCGGCTCGCCCACGTCGAGAAGCCCTATGCCGCATGGCTCGACGACACGGAGGTGACGCGACGCGTCGGTCGGGGTCGCCACCGATTGCAGCTGAAGCTCACCCCCAAGGACCCGATTGGGGAGCCGGTGGTCTCGCTCCGGCTCTTCGACGGCCGGACGCGCGGCCCGCTGGTGGCCACCGTGCGCCTCTCGTCCTCGCTCAGCACGGCCGAGCTGGCCGCCCGACGCGTCTCCGTGCGCTGGAGCCATCGCATCACGGAGCGGGACGTGATGCTGACGGCCACGGTCACAGGGCCCGCGTCGACGGAGCTTGCGTGGGCCCGAGCGGGTGCGCCCGCGGAGCCCTACACCGCAGGAGCGCGTCTCACGCTGCCGCTCGGCGCGGGCGACCGCGCGCGTCTCGAGCTGAGGCACGCTGGTCGCACGCTCCGGGTCTTCGAGCATCGCGTCGGTCGTGAGCCGACGGTCGAGGCCGCGATTCGCGCGGCGCGTCATGCCCGGCATCGCACGGAGGCGCGGCCGGAGCTGCTCGAGGCCCGGGATGCGCTCGCCTACCGCGCGCTTCGGCTGCGCCGGATGCTCGCCCGCCAGGACGATGACCTCGCCTTTCTCCGCTCCGAGGCCGCCACTCTGGCGCGGGACGCGGCCGCTCTCGCGGACGGGCACGACCCCTTGATCGCCGAGCGCGGCGCCGTGCTCCGGGCCTACCGTTCACCGCTGGATCGACGTCTTCAGCCCTTCGCGCTCTACGTCCCACCCGATCGCCTGCTACGTGGAAAGCCGCCGCCGCCGCTGATGGTGGTGCTCCACCCGTCGGGCTGGACCCCGCTCTCCGTGCTGCGCTCGGCGCTCGGTCGCGCGCCGCGGCGAGGCCACACGCGGCGGTCCGAGGAGCGCCACGGCCCGCCGATTCGCGACCAGGCGATCGTCGCCGTGGCGCCCTGGGGGTATGACGGCACCGGGAGCCGCTATTTTGGCAAGCGCGACGTCCTGGAGGTCCTCGATCGGGTCGAGCGCCGCCACGGGACCGACCCGCACCGCGTGCTGCTCACCGGCGGCTCGCTCGGTGGCCTCGGGACGTGGCAGGTGGGGCTGCGGGTGCCACACCGCTTCAGCGTCCTCGCGCCCATGGCTGGCTATGGCAGCGTTCGGCTGTACAAGGACATCCGCGAGGCCATCCACGGTGGTCGGCTGTTGCCCTTCGAGGCGTTCCTCGTCGCGCGGAGGGACAACGCGACCTTGGCCGCCAACGCGCGGGGGCTCACCACCTGGTGCGTCCACGGCGAACGCGACGCGCCGCGACGCTCTGAGGTCGTCGTCGAGCGCTATCGCGCGCTCGGGCTGCCGGTGGACTATGAGCTCCTCCCAGGGCGAGGCCACAACGTGTGGGACGAGGCGTGGGCGACCCGGAAGCACGTCACGCTCGCCCGGTCCGTTCGGCGATCGTCGCGTCCCGCGCACGTACACCTCGTCATGGGCTCCTATCAGCACCGCGAGGCCCATTGGGTGCGGGTCGAGCGCGTCCTGCGCCACGATGCGCTGGCGGAGCTCGACGCGCGTGACTCCAAGGGTCGCGTGACGTTGGCAACACAGAACGTGCGCGCGCTGACCGTCGATCTCGCGGATGGTCGCTCGCTCGTCATCGATCGCCAGGAGCTCGGACACGGGGCGGGCCCCACCGGCGTGGCGCTCGACCCGGCGGGCCGGTGGCGGCGTGCCGGACTCGACGCGGAGGCGCTCCCTTTCCCCGGTGAGAAGGCGCCTGGGCGCTCCGGTCCCATCGACGAGCTGCGCTACGAGCCGCACGTCTTCGTTTACGGTACGGCCGATCCGGTGCAGACCGCGACCAATCGGCGGCTCGCCGAGCGCCTAGCGCGCTACGGTTGGATGGACGCCGATGTTCGGTTCCCGGTGCGTGCGGACAGCGAGCTCACCGCAAGCGAGCTCGCGTCACGCCACCTCGTGCTCATCGGGGGACCGAGCTCCAATCGCGTGCTCGCGAGCATCGCGCCGGCGCTGCCAATCCAATTTGAGGCAAACGCCGTAGTCGTGGGCGGGCGCCGTCATGAGGGCGCGTCGGTTGGCTCGGCGTTCATCTACCCCAACCCGCGTGCGCCGGACCGGCTCGTCCTGGTCCTGGCCGGGGTGACCAGTCGCGGCACGTGGCTTGCCTCGTGGCTTCCGCGGTGGCTGCCCGACTGGGTCGTCTACGATGAGGGCATCGCGGTCCAGCGCGGCGGCTACGTCTTCGATCGGCGCCGTCCCCGCGACGCAGGGAACTTCGATGCGCGGTGGCGCCTCCCAGCGCGTGACACCGGCCCCTGACGGGGTTAAGGTCGCGTTCGGCGTGAGACGTTGCGCGCCAAGGCCACGATCGGGAGGAATCATGACTGTCGACGAGCTCAAGAAGAACCTCGGGTCGTTCTTCACCAAGGATCTGTCGCGGATCGAGCCCGGCCAGAAGGGCTTCATCATCGGCGAGAACATCCGCGTCTACGAGCGCGGAGAGGACGGCTACCAGGTGCGGTTTCTGTACGGGATCCCTCCCCACATGCGGAGGCCCATCACCGACCGCATGACCGCGCTCGGCGCCAAGTTCACGGTCGGACCGGACTTCAAGCTGTAGCGGGCTGTGGACAGGCCTGTGGACTCAGGTAGCCAACCAACTCACATCGTTGGGAAACAAGTTGTCCACAGGGGTCTTGCGCTTGCGCTGGACGGAAAGAAAGGTGGAGCTGATCAGGATCGAACTGACTACCTCCTGAATGCCATTCAGGCGCTCTCCCAGATGAGCTACAGCCCCATTCTTCGCACGCTTGAGTGTCACGACCTCGACGCCCCCGGACGGCGCGTCGCGACGGGCCATGCCCATCGGTGGCGCGCGTTTTATCAGGGTCTTCGACCGGCCGCAAGTGCCGTGAGCTACTTCCCGTGTTGCTCCGAGACGGCCGACGCAAGGGCTGCGTAGAGTGCGGTTTTCATGGCTCCAGAGACGAAGTGGCCCACGCCATCGAAGGTGCGCACCGTGGCGGTGAACCCGAGCTTCACGAGCGACGCGACCGCGTCCTGGGTCGGGCCCACCGCAAGGACGCGGTCCAGCGCACCGTGGAGCGCCATGATGGCCGGGAGCGGACCCTGAGGCGCCTTGGGCAGGAGCTCGGCGGGTAACCAGCCCGCGATCGGGACGGCGGCACCGACGGCGCGTGGAAAGCGAGTCGCTAACGCAAACGACAACATGCCCCCTTGGGAGAATCCGGTCACGATGGGCGCGCCGCGCGTGGGGCGATGCGCGGTAAGCCAGGCCAGCAGCGCATGCAGCCGATCCGAGGCCTTGAGCAGGCCCGCCTGATAGGTCGTGACGCCCGAGGCACGGGACGGGAACCACGCGTAGCCATCGTGAAAGGGCTCCAGGCCGCGCGGCACGATCAGGCGGACGGGCGTGGTGGCCGGGAACGCGTCGAACAGCGCCTTGAACGACTCGGGGCGGTCGCCCAGCCCGTGGATCGCGACGATCGTCACGAGTCGCTGGCCCGGTGTGGCCCGCCCGAGCACCGACTCGAGAAAGGGCAGGGGGGCCGCGGTATCCTCCGCCCGCGCCGTGGCCGCCGCGAGGAGCAGGAGCAGAGGCAGCGCTCGGGCTACCACCGTCCGTTGTACTGGATGAGATGCGCGGCGCCGTCGATGAGCCAGAGCGCGCCGGGACCGGAGCCCCACACGCCGACGAGATCGTAGCTGCGCACCGTCTGGCCGTCGATGCGCGCGTCTGGGCTCGGCCACGCTCCGCCGTCCGGGAGCTTCTTAGGTGACTGTACATCGACCACGTTCCACTTGGCGCCGTCGAAGCGTCGCACCTGGCCCTTCTTGGCGACGATCATGACGTCTTGAGGCGAGAACGCGGTGACGGCCGTGAACGCCGTGACCGACCACTGCCCGTCTTGATGCGTCCAGGTGCCGTCGACCCCGCGATACAGGATACGACCCCAATCACCGACGGCCCACACGTTGTTCTTGGCGACACCGGCTACGGCAAGGCCATGAAAGCCCTTCTGCGCGTCCGGCGTGCCGTCGGGATCGGCGGGCAGGGGCTCCTTCTTCCAGGCCGCCGTCTTGGAGTCGTACGTCGCGATGACCTGGTCACCGACCGCGACGAGGAAGCTCGCATCAGGCGTACCCCACAGGGCCTCCAAGGTCCCCGTGACGCCGGCGGTCGTCTCCGGAGTCCAGGTCGCGCCCGAAAGGCGATAGAGACTGCCGGCCGCGCCGACCGCAATGGCCTCTTGGTCGCCGAGCATCCACGCGGCGCGCAGCGCGGGCCCATCCAGGATCTCGTTCGGAGTCCACTGAGCGCCGGCCTTGGACCACAGCCAGGCCTTGCCGCCATCGGCGACGGCGATCATGCGGTCATCGTCGAGGGCGTGACAGCCGCGCACTGCGGCCGTTCCACCGACGTCCCGATCCTCCCAGGTCCCGCCGCGGCGTACCCGGAAGAGGCCCGCGTCGCCGCACAGGTACAGCCGCTCGTCGCCAGCGGCGCCGTAGCCTCCAAAGTGCTGGACCTTCTTGCCCGCGGCAGACGTTGGCGCTGCGGGGTCCACGCTCCAGATGGGCGTCTTGGTCGCAGGGCCCGCGTCCGGCGGCGCAGCGGGGGTGTCCGTGACGAGGTCGAGCGTCACGCCCAAATCGGTCGAGGGAACGAACGCCCCGGTATCCTTGGTTCCGCCGCCTCCGCCAGGCGCTGTACACGCCCCAACGGCGATGGCAGCCAGACCAAACGTCAACGCCAACGGGAACTCCGACGCCAAGAATCGCTTCATGGTGGAGGAACATAGGAACGTGCCGCGCGCGTGTCAACGCGGCGCGTCATGCGAGGGCGTGGACGGGGACGTGCGCCGCGTGCCGGCGCACGAGGTCGGCCACAGCGGAGACCCAGAGCGGATGCGCGTTCAGCGACGGACCGAGGCGCAGGTCCTCGCCCCCGGCCGCACGAAACGCGTCGCGCGCGCGGATGGCGATCTCCTCCAACGTCTCCAGGCAGTCGGCGACGAACGCGGGGCAGGTCACGGCTACCCGCCGTACGCCCTTCTTGGCCAGCTCGGGCAGCACCTCATCGGTGAACGGCCGAATCCACGGCGTCCGGCCGAGTCGCGACTGGAACGAGACGGACCATCCGTCGGCGCCCAGGCCGAGGCGGGCGGCGAGCAAGCGCGCGGTCATCATCGACTGTGCGCGATAGCAGTGGCGGTTCGCCTCGCCGATAGCGTCGCAGCACCCTGCGCTCGCGAGGCAGTGGCTGCCGGAGAGGTCCGTCTTCTTGACGTGGCGCTCCGGGAGGCCGTGAAACGAGAACAGGACGTGGTCTGGGCCAAACTCGGCCGTCGTGTCGCGAATGACGGACTCGAAGGCGGCGATGAAGCCGTCGTCCGCATAAAAGTCCGCGGTGCGTCCGCGCGGGAGCGCTGAGCCACGCCGCGTGCAGGCCACGACGAAGTGCTGCCAGCCGGTCTCGGTCGCTGCGAGGCTGTACTGCGGATAGAGCGGGACGAACAGAAGGCGATCGACCTGTGCCGCGAGGAGGCGGTCGAGCGCGTCCGGAATCGACGGCGCGCCATAGCGCATGCCGAGCTCGACGGCGAAGCTGGGGCCGAGCGCGTCGCGCACGCCGGCCAACAGGTCCTCGGAGTGAAACAGCAGCGGTGAGCCACGCTCGGTCCACACCTGCTGGTAGGCGTGGGCCGAGGCGCGCGGGCGTCTGGGCAGAATGAGCGCGTTGACGAGGAACCACCGCAGCGGCCACGGGATGTCGATGACGTACGGGTCCATGAGGAACTCGCGCAGATACTGACGTACGGCGGGCACGTCCGGTCCGTCGGGGGTTCCCAGGTTGGAGAGGAGGACGCCGGTGCGAAGCGTGGTCATGGGCCGCGAAACCTAACCGGGGTGCGTGGTTCGGGCAAGCGTGCGCCGAAACGGCGCGGAGTCGGCGCGTGACAGGCGTGCATCGTTCGAGCAAGCTTCGCGGCCATGGGCGACACCTTTGGACATCTCTTTCGCGTCACGACCTTCGGCGAGAGCCACGGGCCCGCTCTCGGAGGCATCATCGACGGCTGTCCGCCTGGGGTCGCGTTGAGCGCCGAGCAAATCCAGAGCGAGCTCGACCGGCGACGCCCAGGGCAGAGCCGACACACGACCCCGCGCAAGGAGGGAGACGTCGTCGAGCTCCTGTCGGGCGTCTTCGACGGCCGAACGCTCGGTACCGCC
The DNA here is from genome assembly GCA_005776585.1 of Pseudomonadota bacterium. Taxonomy (GTDB): domain Bacteria; phylum Myxococcota_A; class UBA9042; genus SXOX01. The sequence goes on from SXOX01000314.1 coordinate 12,205, forward strand.
ATCGGCCTGCTCATCCGCAACGAGGACGTCGACTCCTCCAAGTACGATGACCTCAAGGACCTCTATCGGCCCAGCCACGCGGACTTCACGACCGAGGCGCGCTACGGCGTCCGCGACTGGCGCGGTGGCGGGAGGGCGAGCGCGCGCGAGACGGCGGTGCGCGTCGCTGTGGGCGCGGTGGCTCGGCGCGTGCTCGAGTCCGCCTGGCCCGACTTCCGCTGCGTCGGCTGGGTCGACCGCCTCGGACCGGTCGACGCGGCTGTCGACCCAGAGAGCGTCACGACCGAGGCTGTGGACGCGAGCGAGGTGCGTTGCCCCGACGTGGCCGCGTCCGAGCGCATGGTCACCCATCTGGACGGCGTACGGCGTGCACGAGACACCGCTGGCGGCGTCGTCGCGTGCGTCGCGCGGGGTGTCCCGCCGGGCCTCGGGGATCCCGTCTTCGACAAGCTCGAGGCCGAGCTGGCCCGCGCCATGCTGTCCATCCCGGCCGCGCGCGGCTTCGAGATCGGGAGCGGCTTCGACGGGACGCGGCTCACGGGCTCGCAGCACAACGACGCCTTCGTGCTCAAGGGCGGCCGCGTCGGGACGGATACGAACCGGAGCGGCGGAGTCCAAGGTGGCATCTCGAACGGTGAGGCGATCGTGACGCGCGTCGCGTTCAAGGCCGTCGCCACGCACTTCCTCCCCCAGCGCACGGTCACCACCGACGGCCGCGAGGTCACCTTTCAGGCCAAGGGCCGCCATGATCCGTGTGTGCTCCCGCGCGCGGTGCCCATCGTCGAGGCGATGACGTGCCTCGTCCTCGCCGACCACTGGCTACGCCTGCGCGCAATCGCCTCGGGTCACGGCTCCGGAGTGCGCTGAAGCTCCTTGACGATGGTGGCCTCCAGCGTGCCGAAGGGGTCGCCCTTGATGACGTTCTGAATGATGCCCTTCTCGTCTGAGATGACCGTGGTCTCCTTGCCGCCGTACGCCTTGATCTTACCTAGCGGATCGTAGACGACCGGGATCGTCAGCTTGTGGTCCTTGGCGTACTTGGCGCAGGAGGTGCCATTGGGCGGATTGCCCAGCTGGTCCTCGAGCATGACGACGAAGCCCTCGAGGCCCTCGGGGTGGCGGCGCTTGTAGATGTCGTCCGTCTGACCGACGAACTTGGAGCAGGTCGTTCACCACCCAGCGAACAGATAAAAGAGCCCGGCTTTGGCGCCGCAGAGATCGTGCAGCGCCACGTCCTTGCCGTCACACGCCTTGAGCTTGACGTCCTGGAGCGACACGCCCTTCTTGGTCCCAAACGGCGCCAGCGGCGGGCAAAACGCCGGAGCGGCCGGGAGGTCCGGGGCAAGTGCGGTCTCGAGTGTTGGGACAACGTCCGGAGCGGCCCCCACGTCCGCGATTCCGGCCTCGGCGAGCGTTGCGCCATCCTGGGCCAACGCCGTGTCGGTCTGACCCACATCGACGGCAGCAATCGCCGCCGCGTTCGAGCCACTCTGGGTCTCGCAGCCGAGGGAACTCCCTGCGACCACCCATAGGCCCATCACCGTAATAAATCTCAGCGGACGTCTCATGGACCTACCCTCGCTGACGGCGCGGTAGCAGTCAACTGTTTTTCAAGTTGCCAGTGGTCGACGGCGCTGGTACGGGGCGGTCGTGAGCAGTGGAACTGATCGTCGGCCGTGCGCTTGGATTGCTGCTCTCCTCTTGTTGGCGTGCGGGTCGCCGGACGCGCCGCTGCGCGACCTCGAGCGCGTCGGTCGTGTCGGTCTCGCAGACGCGCGATTGGCGCCCGCGCGAACCCACATGGTGAGCTTGCTCGTCACGCTGGACGGGGTCCCCGCACCGGGTGTCGCCGTTCTTCAGGGGGGCAACCCGGCCCGCTGGGAGACGGACGTACTCGGTCAGGCCGTCGTGCCGGTGGATCTCGACGTCGTCGGCGATCTCTTCGTCATGGCCAGCCACCCTGACGCGCGCGTCCAGGGCGTCCTGGTCGACCCCACCACGTCCGAGCGCATGACCATCGCGCTGCGGCGCTTCGACCGAAAGGACAACCCGGCGTATGTCTTCCAAGACCCTGGCGCTCCGGGCAAGAGCGATGTCGCGGAGCAGTGCGGTCACTGCCACGTGACCATCAACGAGGCCTGGCATGACTCCGTCCACCGCACGTCTGCCAGCAACCCGGCGGTCACGGCGACCTACGCTGGCCTCGCGCTCGTCGAAGATGCCACTCAGTGCGCCACTCTCGGGGGTACCTGGGCGCCGCGTCCCGGACCGCTTGGCGTCGTCGCGCCGAGCTGCCAGGTCCTGCCAACCGTCTCGGAGGCGGCCGCGGGTAGCGCACGCCCGCATGGCGGCTGCGCGGACTGTCACGCGCCGGGCATCGATGGCCAGCTCGGCGGACGCGACCTCTTCGCCGCCGGCGAGCGCGCGTACGCCAATGGCGTCCATTGCGACGTCTGCCATCGCACCGAGGCGCTCGATCCCTACGGCGGCCCCGGTGTCGCGGGACGCCTCCGGCTGCTGCGCCCGACGGAGCCGCCCAAGACCGACACGCTCGGCCTGTGGGACCCGCTCACGTTTGGACCGGATCCCGACGTCGCCAGCATCCGCATGGGCATGGTCGCGCGTGACTTCTTCCACGAGGCCGCGTTTTGCGCCGGCTGTCACGAAGACTGGCAGCCCGTGCTCGTTGCGGGAGCCGCCGCTGACACGCAGCGGTGGCCCGATGGTCGACTGCCGATTCATACGACCTTCTCCGAGTGGAAGGCCGGCCCGATGAATCCCGGCGCGCCATGTCAGAGCTGTCACATGCCGGCCGACGCGAGCGTCGCCAACGCCGCGGACCTCCAGCTCGCGCTCCCGGCGGACACCGGCATCATCGCGGGCTGGCATCGCCCTCCGGGCAGCGTCCACCGTCACAGTTGGAACGGGCCACGGCGGCGCGACAGCCGCATGTTGGAGCTCGCGGCCGCTCTGTCGCTCACAGTCACGCGCGATGGGAGCACCCTCACGGTGGCCGTGACCGTCAGGAACGTCGGCCCGGGCCATGCCATCCCGACGGGCGAGCCCATGCGGTCGCTCGTGCTGCTTGTCGAGGCCCGGTGCGCAAGTACCTCGCTCGACGCCATTGGCGGAGACGTCGTCTCTGACACGGGAGGCGCGCTGCTCGGAAAGCTACGCGGCGCCGATTGGACGCGATGGCCGGGCGCGCAGGTCGGCGACGTCATTCGGGTCACACGGCGACCTGGCGGCTTTCGCGATTACGACGGCCCGGGTCCCTTTGCGCTGGGACTCTTGGCCGCCGAACAGAAGGGTGTGCCGATGGAGGAGGCCGCCGGGACTCGCACAGTCGTGGCAGTCGCTGGTGACCTGGTCGAGTTCGACGCGCCGCTGCCTGATGGCGACCTCGCGATGCTCGGCCGAGGCGTCAGCCTCCCGAGCGATGGTACGGCAGTCACCGAACGCGCTGGTGCTGCCGGCTTCGTCTTTGCCAAGGTCCTCGTCGGCAAAGACGGCGCACGTCACGTCCCGCACCATCTGGCGGTCGACGTCGCGAGCGACACGCGCCTCAAGCCTCAGGCCTCGCTTCAGACCGTTCACCGCTTTGCCGCCACCTGCGCGACACCCACTGTCGAGGCGCGCCTCCTCCATCGTGCGTTTCCGCCCGACGTGGCGCGTGCCCGAGGCTTTGCGGTCGTCGAGTCGGTCATGACCTCGGCGCGGGTGGGACCATGACACCGCGCCCGCTGGTCGCGCTCTGCGGGTTCACGCTGCTCGCATGCGCCGAGACGCCGCAGGCACCGCCGCCGCTTCGAGTGCACGTCGGCTCGCCCGTCGAGGCACCCGATCTGGCCCCCGAAGCCGGCGTCGCGCGCTTTCAGCTCACCATCGCGCCGCACCGCCATGAGGTCGGCGGCGTCGTGCGGGACGGGTTTGCTTACAACGGACAGTTTCCTGGACCCACGTTGAGAGCGACCAAGGGCGATCACGTCGAGGTCTCCGTCCGCAACACCCTTGCGACCGAGACCACCGTTCACTGGCACGGCCTCGCGGTGCCCAACGACATGGACGGCGTCTCCGGCCCGCCAATCGCGCCGGGGAGCACGCGCACCTACCGCTTCAGCGTCGAGCGCTCGGGGACCTTCTGGTATCACCCGCACTTGCACGAGGCAGAGCAGATCGACGCGGGGCTTTACGGCACTTTCGTCGTCGAGGAGCCGCGCGAGCCACTCGCCGACGTCGAGCTCATCGCCGTGCTCGACGCGTGGAATGAGACGCTCACGCCCGAGGAGCCCCACGTCGCGTCCGAGATCGACCTCACCCCTTCTCTCTGGTTGGTCAACGGGGCCATCGAACCGACGTATCTCGTCGCCGCGGGATCGCGCGTGCGCGTGCGGCTCCTCAACGCGAGCAACGTCGGCTACGTCGCCCTCGCACGGGCCACGCCAGCGGAGCCGGTGTCGAGCAAGGCGGACGAGGGCCACGCGCACGTGCCTGCGCCGAGCGTCGGGTCGCCGCTGCGACTGATTGCCTCCGACCAAGGCCTGCTGCCTGCGGCCGTCGACATTCCGGAGCTCGTCTTGGCACCTGGAGACCGCGCGGAGCTCGAGGTGCTCGTCGGCTCAGACACGATCGTCCTCGTGCGGCGACCCTACACCGCGGCTGGAGGACCGACTCCGAGTCCGGCCCAAACGCTCTTCACCGTCACTCCGGTCGGTTCAGCGAACACGCCGCCAGCACTGCCGTGGCCCTTCGAGGGGGCCCGGCCCACCGCGAACGTCGCCTCCACCGTTGCCGTCTTCGCCCTGAGCGGCTCGACGCATGGAGCACAGTGGCTCATCAACGGCGCGACCTTCCCGGACGTGCCGCCCGTCGTCGTCCCGCTCGGCCAGGTCGCGGTCCTGGAGGTGCGTAACGTGTCGGGCGTTCACCACCCGTTCCATCTCCACGGCATGACGTTCGAGGTCCTGCGGCGCAATGGCGTCGCGCCGACGTGGCAAACCATCGAGGACACGCTGGATCTCCCACCCCGGGAGGCCACGCACCTTCTCATCCGGCCGACGCATCCAGGCGATTGGCTAGCGCACTGTCATATTTTACCGCATGTCGAGGGAGGAATGACCGCGGTGCTGCACGTCCCGCCGCCCTGAGACGAGCGGGACGCGCGCGCGGAGGCGGGAGCTACGGCTTGGCCGGAGCCTCGGGCTTCTTGTCGCCAGCGGCCGGAGCCTCCGGCTTCTTGTCACCTTCGGCCGGAGCCTCGGGCTTCTTGTCACCCGCGGCCGGAGCCTCGGGCTTTTTGTCACCCGCGGCGGGAGGAGCCGCGCCGTCCTTGGGCGCCTCGCCCGGCGGGGGAATGAGCCCGAGCTGCATCGCGATCGCCATGCCGTTGCCGTAGGTGCGACCCTCTTTGACCTTGTCGCCGTCGAACTTGTAGATCTCGGCGATGTGGAACTTGATCGCCTTGCCGGTCGCCTTGACCGGGCCCATGTCGCCGGTGTTGGTCCCGGTCATGAGGCCGCGCGCGATGACGTAGGCGCCCACGCCGACGACCTCCTCGACCTGCATCTTGCCGTCGGGGAACGCCGTGCCAATCTCGGCCGAGTGCTTCTTGAACGGCTCGTGGCCCTTCATCTCCTTGCCGTCGTCGATGTTGTCATACCACACGACGTCCTCGGCCGTGCCCTTGAGGAAGGCCTCCATGCTCTTGGCCATGTCGAGGCCGTAGATGGACTTGATCCAGTCGACGTTCTTCTGGTTCGCGGCGCCCTTGATGACCTCGGGCTCGCCGGTCGGCGCGGCGGCCAGCGGCGCGGCCTCGACGCCCTCGGTGGGGTGCAGCTGTCCCATGACGGTGCCCATGTTCATGTAGCCGACCCACTTGGTGACCTTGCCGTTGTCGACCCAATAGAAGTCGAGGCCCTCGACCGAGATCTTCTTCTTGGTCGCCGGCTGGCCCATGAACTCGCCGTCGGCACGGACCACGAACAGCTTGCCGAGGTCGAAGACCTGGACTGGCGTGTACTTGCTGTCCGGGAAGGCCTTCTTCCACATGCCGAAGAACTCCTTGGCGCCCGCGGGACCCTTGAAGGGCGGGAGCGGCGCATCGGACATGACGATCTCGGCCGTATCGCCGAAGGCCTTCGCGGCGTCGTCGAGCTTGTTCTCGTTGTACGCCTTGATCCCGGCGGCGAGCGCGGCCCAGCCGTCGACCTTGGGGGCCTCCGCAGGCTTGGCCGGCTCGGCGGGCTTGGCCGGCTCGGCGGGCGTGGCGGGCTCGGCAGGCTTGGCCGGCTCGGCGGGCTTGGCGGGCTCGGCAGGCTTGGCCGGCTCCGCGGGCTTGGCCGGCTCGGCGGGCTTCTTGACCTCGGCTGGCTTGTTGGCGGGTGCAGCGGGGGTCTCCGTCTTCTTGCAGCCGGCGCCCAGCAGCAGCGCTGCCGAGACCGTCGTCGTAATCAGATGCTTCATGGTGCAGTCACTCCTGAGATTGGGTTTACGAACCGGGCCGCCTCTAACACGCCTCGTGCGAGGCCGCAATGAGAATTGATCGGCCGCTCGGAATGGCCTGGCCGCGCGCTTGCGAGCCCGGTCGATTCGTCCCATCATGGCCGCTTCCAAAACCGGCCCAGCCGGCCCAGGGTGAGTGATGAGGAGCTCGCAATGACCGAACGACGCGCAGGCCGGCTCACGACGGCCGAGTACGAACGCAACTTCGCGGAGATCCACCCCGCGCTCAACGCGGACGAGGCCTTCGCCGAGGCGTCACGCTGCCTCTACTGCTTCGACGCCCCGTGCACGCGGGCGTGTCCGACTCATATCGACGTGCCGTCGTTCATCAAAAAAATCGCGTCAGGCAACCTGCGCGGCTCGGCGCGCGTCATCCTGGACGCCAACCCCATGGGCCACTCGTGCGCTCGCGGTTGCCCGACCGAGGTGCTCTGCGAGGGCGCATGCGTCATGAACGCGCTCCAGAAGAAGCCCATCCCCATCGGCCAGCTCCAGCGCGTGGCCACCGACCACGTCCTCTCGCGCGGCATCCAGCTCTTCTCGGCGGGTGAGGCCAACGGCAAGAGCGTCGGCATCGTGGGCTCGGGTCCCGCCGGGCTCTCCGCGGCGCAGGATCTCCGCCGGTGGGGCTTTGCCGTGACACTCTACGAGCAGAAGGACCGCGTCGGCGGCCTCAACACCGACGGCATCGCGCAGTACAAGCTGCGGCCGGACACGGCGCTCGCGGAGGCGCAGTCGGTCCTGGACCTGGGCGTCACGGTCAAGCTCAACGTCACCGTCGGCCAGTCGCTGGCGTGGGACACGCTGCTGGCCGCGCACGACGCCATCATCGTCGCCGCCGGTCTCGGCGACACCAATCGGCTCGGCATCCCGGGCGAGGATCAACCGGGCGTGCTCGACTCGCTTCACTTCATCGCCGACGTCAAGCTCCGTCCCTATGCCGAGACGCCGGTCGGTCGCACCGTCTGCGTCATCGGTGCCGGCAACACGGCGGTGGACGCCTCGACGCAGGCGCATCGCCTGGGCGCCCAGAAGGTCATGCTCATCATTCGGCGCGGGCCGGCGGACATCTCTGCGTATGACCACGAGGTAGCGCTCGCCAAGCACGACGAGGTCGAGCTGCGCACGCATACACGCCCCATCGCCGTTCTCGGCGATGGAGACGGCGTCACCGGCCTCCAGTGCGTCAGTACCGCCATGGGCGCAGACGGCAAGCTGCAGGACGTCCCTGGCAGCGAGCACGTCATCGCCTGTGACATGGTCATCAAGGCCATCGGCCAGCAGAAGCGCGGCACGTGGCTGTCGGCCATCCCGGGTGTCGCGGTCGCGGGGGGCCTGCCGGTCTTCGACCCGGTCTCGGGCCAGTCGCTCGGTAACCCCAAGGTCTTCGTCGCAGGCGACCTCGCCAATGGCGGCGCGGAGATCGTCAACGCCGCCGCCGAGGGCAAGCGCGCCGCGGCCGGTATCGCGGCCCATCTGGGAGGGAAGTAACATGGCGGACATTACAGCCAATCTCGCGGGCATCATCAGCCCCAACCCGTTCTGGATCGCGTCGGGTCCGCCGTCCAACACCTACGATCAGGTCGCGCGCGCCTTCGACTACGGCTGGGGCGGCGCCGTCTGGAAGACCATCGGCGACCCGATCGTGAACGTCTACTCGCGCTACGGCGCCATGGACTTGGGGCGCGAGAAGGTCGCGGGCTTCAACAACATCGAGCTCATCTCGGATCGACCGATTCAGACCAACCTGGACGAGATCCTCGCGATCAAAAAGAAGTACCCAAAGCACACGGTCATCGCGTCGCTCATGGTCGAGTCCAAGAAGGAGACGTGGCACGACATCGTGAAACGCTCGGAGGACGCCGGCGCCGATGGGCTCGAGCTCAACTTCGGCTGTCCCCAC
>SXOX01000315.1 GCA_005776585.1 Pseudomonadota bacterium
CGCCGTTCTTGACGAAGAAGCCCTGGTCGTACTCCAAGCGGTTCGGCGTCCCGATGACCGCAAAGTTGAGCCGGTCGGCCGCCGTGTACTCGAGCGCTTTGCGAACGCGTTGCTTGAGGTTCTGCGCGGCTACGATCTGGAGGTAGGGCCGGAGCGGTAAGGCGACGCGCTGCTCGGCGCCGTCGGGTGGCCGCACGACCAGGTCGAAGCGGTTGAACGCGCCCTCTAGGCCCCCACGAATGACGATCTTGCTCTTCCAACCGTCGTTGTAGGCCGGAACCAGAGTCCGTATGGCCGCGTCCCGATCGCGATAGCAGCCGAGCGCGGCCACCGCCGGCGCGATGTCAATCACGTCGGCCGCGATCCCGAGCGTGTCGGCGACCGCGCGACCGAGCTCGGTGCTCCGCGGTGACGAGTCGCGCTCTGGCAGCAGCAGGCCGGCGACGCGCTCGGCACCGACGGCCCGCACCGCGAGCGCGGCACACACACCGCTGTCGACGCCGCCGGAGATGGCGACCACGAGGCCACGGCGCTTCAGGCGGCCGAGCGCGCCTCGCAGGAACGCCGCGATGCGCTCGGTCTCCACGCCCAAGTCGAGGGCGAGCACGCGGTGGTCGAGGACCGAGACGCCGGCCTCAGGGCTCACGTCGCGGCCTTCCTCGCGAGGACGAAGCGCGCGATGGCCCCGAGGCTGTCGAGGTTCTCGGGAAGCATCTCCTCGTCTTTGACCGTCACGCCAAAGGACGCCTCGATAAACTCGACGAGCTCCAAGACTCCGGTCGAGTCGAGCACCTGAGAGGACAGCAGTGACTGCTCGTCCGTGATCGCCTCGGCGGCGCTGCCCAGGAACAGGCTCTCGGCGACGTATCGGCGTACGGCCGCCTTGATGCTCTCTGCGGTCAACGAAACACTCATGAGGACTCCGATGTGCCTTGGGCATCGCGCAAGGTGCGCCGTGCGACCTTCCCGGTGGAGGTGGTGGGAAGCTCGGCGACGATCTCGACGATCTTGGGGACCATGTACGACTCGAGGCGCGCCTGTGCGAAGCGGATGAGCTCGCGCTCGACGACCTGCGCGCCGGGTCGTAGGACCACATAGGCCTTCACGGCCTCGCCGAGCACGGGATCGGGCACGCCGACCACGGCCGCTGCGACGACGTCCTCGTGATCGCAGAGGCGGCCTTCGACCTCACGGGGAGCGACCTTCTCGCCGCGCGACTTGATGATGTCGTCATTACGACACACAAAGTACAGAAACCCATCTGCGTCCGTCCGGAACGTGTCTCCGGTGAAGAGCCACCGCTCGGTCCCGCTCTCCCCGGCACGTAGTCGCTCGGCCGTGGCCTCGGGCTTGTTCCAGTAGCCGATGAAGACGTTGCTCCCACGAACGACGAGTTGGCCCGTCGAGCCGTTGGGGAGGCGCTTCCCTGCGTCATCGATGAGCCAGACCTCCTCGTTGGGCATACCGCGCCCGACGCTGAGCGGTCGCCGGTCGAGCTCGTCGGGGGGGAGGAACGTCACACGCTTGCACTCGGTGAGCCCGTACATGGAAAACAACGTCGCCGTTCCGAACGTCGTGCGCAGCCACTGGATCTGACGCTCCGAGAGCGCCGCGGCGGTGTTGGTGACGAGCCGAAGCGAGGTGAGGTCCCACCCGGCGAGCGAGTCGAGGCCCATGAGCAGCGAGACCATGGTCGGGACCGCGGGAAAGACGGTCGCCCGGCGCCGCTGCATGAGGTCGAGCACCTGGGCGGGATAGGCGAACGAGGTCAGCAGCACGACGGTGGCGCCGGTGCGTGCTCCCATGAGCACCTGATAGAGCCCGTAGTCAAACGAGAGCGGCAGCGCGCTCACGATGACATCGCCAGCCCGGTAGCCCAGGTACTCGGACACGCTGTTGCACGCCGAGACCATGTTGCGATGGGTCAGCATCACGCCCGTCGGGTCGCCCGTCGAGCCCGAGGTGTAGATGATGGAGACCAGATCGAGGTCGATGACCGGCCAGCGAGGCAGCGGCACAGCGACCCCCAGGGCGCTTTCGAAGGGCTGCGCGCGCGGGTCGTCGAGCGTGCCGTGGCGCGTGAGGACGATGCGCAGGCTGGGTGCCTGCTGAATCGGCGCGGCAACCTGGTTGGCGAGGCGCGCATCGACGACGATTGCAGCGGGCGTACAGTCGGCGAGGACGTAGGCGAGCTTCGGGGCCTTGAGGTCGCGCGCAAGCGGCACGAAGACGGCGCCGAGCTTCATCGCGGCGAAGATGGCGACGGCGAACTCCGGCTCGTTGCCGAGCATCACCGCGACGCGGTCTCCGGGCTGGACACCAGCGGACTGCAGCGTGACGGCGAGGCGCACGGCGAGGGCATCGAGCTGCCGAAACGTCAGTTGGGCGCCAGTGGCGTCCTCGAGAGCGACACCTTCGGGGTGCGTGGCAGCGATCGACTCGAGCTGGTGATGCAGGAGCACAGCGTGCCGAAGCTACCCCGGCTGCGCCGGTGTGTCACGCGAAAGGGCGAACTGCGGAGCCTAGAAAAATCTCGCAGAGGAGCGCCGTTGAGAGCACCCCCATGAGGGCCATGTTGTCGGCGAAGCCGGTCGCTCGGCCACTGGCGCACTTCTCGACGAGCCGAGCCACGAGCGTCGCGTCGAGGACATCGTGCCGCTTGAGCGTCGCCTCCGAGAGGACATCGGCGACCCAGGGCCTGGGCTTGCCTTCCGTGAAGAAGCTGGCGGCGTCCGGCGCGCGATACGGCTGCTTCGTCCGCTCGGTGACCGCCCGAGGGAGCAGGTCACCGAACGCGCGCTTGAGCACGTGCTTCTCGTCGAGCCCTTTGAGGCGCTCTTGGGCCGGCAGTCCGCAGGCAAAGGCAATGACGCGATGATCCAAGAACGGCGTCCGGCCTTCGACCGAGTGGGCCATGGCCACGCGATCGCCTTGGGCTGCGAGCAAGTAGCCCGTAAGCAGCGTATGCGCTTCGAGGTACTGATCGCGGTCGAGCGGCTGGAGTCGCGCGACCGAGGCCGGCAGACGCGCCTCGAGCTCGGCTACCGGATCGAAGTCGGTGAGCGCCTCGCGTGCGGTTGGACTCAAGAACCGGAGCGTGCGCGCGGTGCTCGTCCACCGCGGCAGGTGACCATAGCTGAGCCTGCCGACGTCGCCGTCGTGTTGGCCAAAGAACGCACGCGCAAAGGCCGGCGCCCGCACGGGTGACGTCTTGGCCCAGCCGTAGAGGCGGCCCAGCAACCGCTCCGGCAGCGATGACCCTGGGTGGGTCGCGCCGAAGCGTCGCAGTCGGGCCTCCTTGAACAGGTCGTAGCCGGCGAAGACCTCGTCGGCGCCTTCGCCCGTGAGCACGACCTTGATCCCCTGGGAGCGCACGCGCTCGGCGAGCAACATGAGAGGCACTGGGGCCGCGCGGACGACCGGCGCCTCGACGTGCCAGAGCATGCGCGGGAAGGCGGCGGCGACGTCCTCGGTGCGACACAGCGCAGCGTCGTGGTCCGTTCCGAGCGCGGAGACCACGGCGTCCTGGTAGGGGCCCTCGTCGAACTCGGCGTCCTCGAAGCGTATCGAGAAGGTCCGCAGCGGCTGACCTTGCCGCCGAGCGAGCGTCGCGATGATCGACGAGTCGAGGCCGCCGCTCACGTAGGCCGCCACCTCGACGTCGGCGCGCAGGCGGAGCGCCACGGCGTCACTGAGCCGTGCGCGCAGCTCCTCGTCGACTTCGGCTGCAGGTCGCGGGCGCGGAGGCTCCTCGGGAAAGGGCCAGTCCCAATAGCGGGTGACGACGGGCTCTCCGCCGGCCTCCACGACGAGCAGGTGACCGGGCGGTAGCTGAGAGATGCCCTGGAAGGGAGTGCGCGGCGCCAGCGGGCCCCAGAAGGTCAGGGACTCGGCCACGCCGCGGAGGTCCATCGCGCGCGGCACCCACGGAAGCCTGAAGAGCGCCTTGACCTCGGACGCGAAAGCGATGCGGTCGCCCACGCGAGCCCAGAACAGCGGCCGCACACCGACCCGATCGCGGGCGAGGATAAGGCGTCGCCGCGGGGCGTCCCAGAGCGCGATCGCAAACTGACCGACGAGGTCGTCGACGAACGCGAGGCCGCGCTCCTCGTAGGCGTGGACGAGGACCTCGGTGTCCGACGCCGTCGCAAAGCGATGGCCGTGCGCGACGAGATCCGCGCGAAGCTCGCGGTAATTGAAGATCTCGCCGTTGAAGACGACCTGCACGGTCCCGTCCTCGTTGGCCAGCGGCTGCTGTCCCGTAGCGAGATCGATGATGGACAGGCGCGCGTGGCCCAGCCCGATGCCGGGCGCAGTCCACGATCCGAGCGCGTCCGGACCACGATGGTGCAGTGTGTCGAGCATGACCCTAAGCTCGTCGGCGCGGCCCCCCGCAGCTCCCTGAAGCCCAACGATACCGACGAGACCGCACATCGGCGGCTCAGTAGTCGAGGCGGTCGGACTTGGCCTGCCAGAACTCGAAGGGCTCCAGCATGTCCGGAACCGCCAGCCGTGTCATCGGGAGGGTACGCTTGGCGATGGGCTTGGCGACCTCGGCATAGAGGCGGGCGTCGTCAAAACCGGCTGCGGCCGCTTCGTCGCGTCCGGCGCCGAAGTAGATGGCGTCGAGACGCGACCAGTACGCGGCGGCGAGGCACATGGGACAGGGCTCACAGCTCGAATAGAGCACGGCACCGCGCAACTCGTAGCGGTTGAGCTTCTGGCAGGCGTTGCGGATGGCGACCACTTCTGCGTGCGCCGTCGGGTCGCGCTTGCGCGTCACACGGTTCTGACCCCGCCCGACGACCTTGCCGTCGAAGACGACAACGGCGCCAAACGGCCCGCCCTCGTCCCAAAGGACGCTACGGCGTGCGACTCGAATGGCTTCCTCGAGAAAACGGTCGTGCTTGATTGGCTTCGTCACGGGGCCCACTGTAGCCGTGGGCAAAGGCCGCGTGAAGAAAATTAGCGAGGCCGCTACTTGCTGCCCTTTGGCAGCTTGGCGACGGCATCGGCAATCGCCGTCTTGTCCGCGTCCGACAGAGCCTTGACGACGGCTGCCATGGGCTTGGGGGTCGCGGTCGTGAGCGCCTTCATGACGGCGTCTTTCGACATCCCGGCGATGCCCTTGGTCTTGCCCTTCCCGGTGAGGTCCTCGCCGTGGCAGGCCTTGCACTTCTTTAGCAGCGCGTCCGTGTCCGCTGCGAACGGGACGTCGAGCGGGGGAGCCGAGCGGGTGCCCGCGCCCGCGAAGATCGAAACACCCAGCACCAGTGCGGCAGCAGAACCAGCAAGAAGCGTCTTCATCCCATCACTCCTTCGTTTTCGAGTCGTTTTCGAATCCTGCGCGTGTCGCCTGCCATGAGCAGGCCGACCGAGCGCGCGCAATCGTAGCGGAGCGGCGACCAGACGCAACCCCGACACGTCGACAGAAGCGCCGGCGCATCGCGCCTATTTCCAAAGCGCCATATATTTTGTTGTCCGATGGCTGGATCGGAGGATCCTTTGGGCACGACCAGTTACGCGAAACAATCCACATGTTGATAATTATAAAGCACTGATATTATTGGATTTCGTTGGCGCGGAAAGCGCTTGACGCCTGTGCCTCGCCATGGCACCCAAGCTCGCGAAACGGCCATATGTGGTCACGCGCCGTGGCACGCGGCCTCGGGCGAAGGAGCCGGTCATCATGATTACCAAAGGAATCAGCCCCTGGGTCGCCGTCATGTGGGCTGCGGTCGGTGTGTTCCTGTTGTCGCGTCTGGGATAGGGTCCACGGTGCGCCCTGCCGCGCTTCGAACCTACGGCGCGGTTGTTTGACACGTACCGACGGCAGCGACCACGGCATCTTCCCAGGTCGTCTGCGACTTGGGGCAGTACCCCCAGTCCGGCCCATAGAGCTTGCAGTCCGACTGACTGATACACCGCGGCGTGCAGATCCCGGTGTGCACGAGCGAGAAGTCCTTGATTTGGGCTTGCGTGAACTTGACGCAGGCGTATTCGGGGAAGTCCCCGGTCCCAAGCGGGCAGGCGCTGTCGCCGCCAGACGAGCAGTCCTTGGTGCAGAAGCGATACGGCGACAGGTAGGCCTCGTCGTAGCAGTAGCAGGTCTCGCAGTCGGTGTGGCCGGTGCAGGGGTGACCGATCTTGCCAAGCCCTGGGTTGGCTGCGGAGCACGTCGGGCTGGCGTCGAAGGAGCCGGGGTCCTCGGAGACCAAGGAGACGTCGGGCTTGGTCGGGCCCCCGGTGTCGGCTCCGGCACCCGTGTCCGCAGCGCCAGCTCCCAGGTCCTCTAGGGTGTCGGAGCGCTGCACTCCGCCGCTGTCGCTGGATTCCATGCACTTGCGCGACACGGGATCGAAGGTGCCTCCGCACGAGACGATCGTCTGCTCGACGCCGCACCCCGCGCAGGCCCATCCTTGTCCCAGCCAGAGGAGACTTGACACCACGGCCGCTCGGAACAAGCTCACGCGCGGAGGATACTCGATTGCGCCCCTCGGAGCCATGCCCCATGACCACCGCTCGGCGCGCCGCCCGCGCCGTACTCGTGCTGGTGACCCTCGTCGCGTGCAAGTCGACGCCAGCTCCGTCCACGGCTCCGGCGGGCGCGGCACCTGAGCCGGCTCAGTCCGGGGCGGCAACGCCTCCGGCACCGACGGCCCACTCCGAGCCGGCCAAGGACTCGGAGTTCGAGGCGGTCGCCGCGCTGGTCGCGGCGGGCTCCGATCGCCAGAAATGCAACGACCTCAACGGGTGCGCGATGGTCGAGGACCTCGCTCAGCGTGGTCCTGCCGTGGCGTCGGCGCTGCAGCGGCTATACCGCGAGTCGAAGGGCGACGACTACTGGCGCTTTCGCCTGCTGGAGGCCATCGGTCGCAGCGGCGATGCGAGCGCCCTGCCCTTTCTGCTCTCGGTGCTCGGACGCGATCGGATGACACCGGCGCGAGTCGAGGCCGCGCGTGCGATCGGGCGACTGGGTCAGCGCTCCGCCGTGGCACGGCTGCTCGAGACCGCGAAGGACCTGGACCCGGCAAAGGGTCACGCTCCCGTGCTTCAGGCCATCGCCGGTGCGCTGGTGGCGTTGGGCGACCGCGACTCGGGAGTGGCGCTGCTTGAGCAGCACTTCGTGGTGCCGGACGGCCCGTCGTATCGGTGGGACCTCTTGCGACCGGGTGTCGAGGTCATCGGCGAGCATCGCCTCGAGCGGTTCCGCTCGCGGATCGAGGAGATCGCCCTGCGCGCGGACGTCTACGTGCGACGCGAGGCGATTCGCACGCTGGCCGCGCTCCGGAGCCCCGCGAGCTTCCCCGTCCTCATCGAGCTGCTGGAACAGATCGACCCTCCGCCACTGGCGCACAAGGAGGCCATGGCCGCGCTCGCCGCGATGACCGGGCATCGGCACAAGTCCACGGCCGAGCACTGGATCACGTGGTGGCGTGAGGAGCGCTCTCGCTCGGCCAAGCCGTAGCGTCGAGGCCGGCGCGAACAATCGACACGACGCGACGTGCCGGGCCCGGAAGTCCGAGCTCGACACACGCCAAAGCATGGCGCGGCGCCGCAGCGCCGAGCGCGCGCTCGTGGCCATAGAGCGCGTCTCCGACGATGGGCGCACCCACCGCGGCGAGCTGCGCGCGAATCTGATGCGTGCGACCCGTGAGGAGACTGACCCGTAGCCGGTAGAGGCCGCGCCCGCACGCCTCGCACCCATCGACGATGAGCTCACATCGATCGGCGTCCTCGCGCTCCTCGGTGACCACGATCCGAGGCGCGCGATCGCCGGGCAGCATCCAATGGACTTGGGGGCCCAGCGGCACCGGAGCGGAGGTCAGCGCCTCGTAGCGCTTGGTCACGAGCCGTCGCGACAGCCAGCCGTTCACCATGCTCTGTCCCCGCGGCGTAGTGGCGAGCAGCACGAGCCCTTCGGTGCCGACGTCCAGGCGATGTGTCAGGTACACCCGCTGACCGAGCGCCTCGCCAAGCGCGACGAGCACGTTCTCGCGGGCGTTGTCGATCGTGGCGTGCATCGGGACGCCGAAGGGCTTGTCGAGACAGAGGAAGTCGTCTCCGTGAAAGACAACGCGCTCGCGCCACTCGGACGCTTCTGGAAGCCCATAGCGGCGCGGAGCGCGATGGACCCGCAGGTAAGCGACCACACCGTCGAGCTCCGTGACCCGGCGACCGTCGCCATGGATGGCCCCGAGCCACAGAAGCCGCTCGGCCTCCTCGGGCGAGACACCAGCGCGAAGCAAGGCGCCACGCGCGGCCTCGCCCGGTTCGGCCTTCAGGTGGACGATTGCGCTGGGGCGCGCCGAAGGAGCCGGCCCCGTCTAGGCCTCGACGGCGGGCGCGGAGGACTTCATCCGGTCGGCCACGAGCTCGGCGATATCCTTGGCCTTGACCGACTCGCCGGCGCCCTTCTCGTTGATGCCGTCACCGATCATCATCAGGCAATACGGACAGGCGGTGGCGATCGTGTCGGGCTTGACCTCGAGCGCCTGCTCCACGCGCGTCTGGTTGACGCGTTGGCCGACCTTCTCCTCCATGAGCCAGCGCGCGCCACCGGCGCCGCAGCAAAAGGCGTTCTGTCGATTGCGCGCCATCTCGACGAGGTTGACCCCGCCGCCGAGCGCCTGAATGGTATCCCGAGGCGCGTCGTACACGTCGTTGTAACGGCCGAGGTAGCACGCGTCGTGGTAGGTGATGGTCGTCGGGTGGCCCGTGCTCGGGTCGATCTGGATGCGGCCGTCCTTGACCAGCGTGTCGATGAGCTGGCTGTGGTGGATGACCTCGTACTTTCCACCGAACTGACCGTACTCATTGGCGATGGTGTTGAAGCAGTGGGGACAGGCCGTGATGACCTTCTTGATGTTGAGGCCGTTCATGACCTCGATGTTCTGCTTGGCCTGCATCTCGAACAGGTACTCGTTGCCGGCGCGCCGCGCGGGATCGCCCGTGCAGCCCTCGTCCTTGCCCAGGATGCCGAAGGTGATCTTGGCCTCGCGCAGGATCTTGACGAGCGCGGTGGAGACCTTCTTGGCCCGATCGTCGAAGCTGCCGGCGCAACCGACGAAGTAGAGGTACTCCGCGTCGGGGACCTCGCTGATGTGCGGCACGCCCAGCGCCTTGGCCCACTCGTCACGCTTGTTCATGGGGAGGCCCCAGGGGTTGGACTTCTGCTCCAGGTCCCGCAGCGCCTTGGTCATCTCCTTGGGGAAGCTGGCCTCCTGCATGACCAGATACCGGCGCATGTCGACGATCTTCTGGACGTGCTCGATCATGACCGGGCAGTTCTCTTCGCAGCTCCGGCAGGTCGTGCAGGACCAGATGACCTCTTCGGTGACGGCCGCGACGACGTTCTTGTCCTCGTCGGTCTCCGTGGCGCCATCGAGCAGGCCCTTCTCGCGCTTGTAGAGCTGATCGCGCATCGCCATGACGAGCTTCTTCGGCGACAGCGGCTTGCCGGTCTGCCACGCCGGGCAGTTGACTTCACAGCGGCCACACTCGGTGCACGTGTACATGTCGAGCATGTCCTTCCACGTGGCCTGCTGCACCTGCTGGACGCCGACGGACTCGCCCGCCTCGACCCGCTTCTCCAGGTCGGCGATGCCGCGGAGCTGGCCCTTGGGCTCGGTCTTGTAGAAGAAGACGTTGATGAGCGACGTGATGACGTGGAAGTGCTTGCTGCGAGGCAGGATATTCAGGAACGTGAGGATGACCGCGCAGTGCAGCCAATAGCTGGCGGTGCCGATGACGTGCGCCGTGCCCTCGCTGATGGAGGCCACGAAGACGCCCGCGACGGCGCGACCGATGGGTGAGGCGGAGGCCTCGGCGGAGAGCGTTCCGGCCTTGACCTGTGCGTAGAACTCCCCGCCGTCATACAAGAAATCGGTCACCATGAGCGTGCCGATGAGGCCCAGGATCAGCTCGGCCTCCTTGCTCATCGTGAGGCGCGCGGGCTTGACGACCCACCGGCGGTAGAGGGCGTAGCAGACCATGAGCAGCACGCCGAGCGCCATCACGTCCTTGATGAAGGAGTAGCCGACGTTGAGCACGCCCGGGAGCGCGGCGTCGGGGACGAAGGCGCGCGCGAAGAGCAGGGTCGTGCGGATGCCCAGCACGACGAAGCCCCAGAAGATGATCGCGTGCATCAACCCGGGCTTCCACTCCTTGAACATCTTGGACTGGAGGAAGCCCACCTTGAATAGCCACTGGAGACGGGCGGGAATGTCCTGGAAGCGATCGATGGGCTGGCCCACGGCAAGCAGCCGGTAGCGGCGCCACATCGTCCAGCCGAAGAGCGACAGCGCGGCAGCGAGCATCAGCGACATGAGGGCGGCGGTCATGGGAGGTCTCCTCGAGGTGCGGCGGGGGCATCCGCGCGCTTCATGATGGCGAGCGACTGTACTCGAATCCCAAGCTCCTGGCACTTGGACATGCGGTCGGTCAACGGCAACGCGCGGCCGTCGGCGTCGTGCTCGGGCGGAGCGGCGACGAAGCGGGCGTCGGCCGAGACCAGCGCAGCCACGCGGTCGTAGTACTCGGCGACGTCGGTGCGGAAGTGAAAGAGCCCGCCCGGTGTGAGAATACGATGAAAGGCGTCCAAGGTGGACTCCGAGACGAGACGGCGCTTCTCGTGACGCTTCTTCCACCAGGGATCGGGGAAGAACACGTAGACCGCGCGCACGGAGCCCGGCGCGAGCAGGCGATCGAGCAGGGGCCGGCAGTCGCTCAAGCAGACGCGGAGGCGATCGGTGACGTGGGCGCGATCGGCAAAGCGCATGGCGCGCGCGATCCACATGCGCCGCACCTCGAAGGCCAAGAAAAGGGCGTCGGTGGCCTGGGTGACGCGTTCCTTCAGAAAGCGGCCACGGCCGAAGCCGACCTCGAGTTCGACTGGACCGCGTGCAAAAAACGCGCGTGCAGCATCGACCGACGCGGGGTGCTCGTAGGGGTCCAGCACGACCGGATGGACCAGACGCGGCGCTTTGGCGCGTCCCACGCGGAGTTCCCCCCGACCGCCGATGAGGCCGTGAAAGGGAGCGTTGGCAGCGGGCGCGGCGGCGTCCACGGTCGCGGTTGTTAGCACGCCGCCACGATGAACGCGAGGAGGCGCGTTGGGCCGAGATGAGCTAGACTTTGTCCGATGGCGGGAAGTCGTGTCACCGTGCGGAAGCTCGCTGCGCGTCTCGGTCAATCCGAGGACGACGTGATCTTGGCGGCGTGGGAACATGGAGAGGACGCCGTCAAGCACCCCGCGGATCACCTGCCCGATGAGACCGCCAACGCCATCGCGACGCACTTCGCGGGTCGGTCGATGCGCGTCGCGGCGGGCTCGGGCGACCTCGCGGAGACCCTGAAGGCGCGCGGGCTGCACGCCACCGAGGCGCGCCAACGCGTCCGGCGCCACCTTGAGCAGCAGGTCGGGAGCAACCCGGATCTCGTGGCGCTCGACGCGATCGTCCCCTTGCTCGATACGCAGCTCGCCGTCTTCTGCGGCGATCCGCTCTGCGAGGCGGAGCTGCGTCGCCATGAGCGCTTCACCCTGGTCATCGCGGGGCAGGACCCCGCCCGATGCCGGTTCTGCGGCGGGAGCGACAACCGGCGCGCCGCGCGGCGCATGGCTCGGCTCTGTCGCGACGAGGGCAAGCGCCGGCTGCTCGTCGTCGGAGGTTCGCCCGGGACGCACCAGGAGCTCGTGGACCTGCTCACCGATCAGCTGGAGCTGCGCGTCATCGAGGGTGACCGCGCACGCACGCGCGCTGAGGCCGAGCGCGATCTCGAGTGGGCGGACCTCTGCCTCGTGTGGGGCTCGACCATCCTCAACCACAAGGTCAGCGAGCTGTACACCGACCGGCACGGCAGTACGCGAGAGCACGTTCTGGTCATCCGGCGGCGCGGCGTCGCGGCGTTGTGCGATGAGGTCACCGAGCACCTCGTGCGGACGCATCGACCGACCGGGCGCCCCGGGTGATCGCCGGCGCGCGTGACGACGGCGAGAGCCTCGCGTGCTGGCGCTACCTTGCGCCGGCGCCAGGACGCGTGCTCGCGGTCCACGGTGAGCTGTCGGAGGCCCATCGGCGCGCGCTTCAGGAGACCTTCGAGGTGATCGTCTCGGCCCGTGATCCGCTGGCGAGCGCCGCTGACGGGAACCTCATCCTGCCTGGCGCTCCCGTCCCCGCCGCGCACTCGGGCTGGAAGGTGCGGCTGCACCGCCACGCCGCGATCGGAGCGAGCCACGTCGTGCTCCCGACGCTCGAGGCGCCCCGCTGGTTCTTGCCCACGCGCGCCATCGGCTCCGGGCTGAAGCTCGTGACCTCCAGCCGCCCTCTCGTGCGGCGCGCCATCCAGCTCGCGGCCCACCGCGGGGTGGCGCCCGCGCTCCGCGTGCTCGGCGGCTCGGTCACGCTCCACGCACCCGAGGGCAGCAACGGTCTCGTGCCGTATGGACACCGTCTCGCGTGTTCGACCGGGACGCGCTCGGCGCTGCGCAAGGCCACGCTGCTCGAGCTCGATGCCCACGGCCGGGAGGTGGCCTACGGCAAGATCGCCGGGCGCAGCCTCGCGCTCGAGGACATCGACGCCGAGGCGCGTTGGCTCGACCGCATCGCAGCCCTCGGACTCACGTCGGTCGAGGTGCCGCGACTGCTGCGCACCGCGAGCTTCGGGCGAGAGCGCGCCGTGTTTCAGTCACCGCCAGACGCGTCCTCCGCGTTCACGTCCTGGAGCGGAGGCCTCTCCGAGCGCGTGATCGCGGTCCTCGTCGAGCTTCGCGAGCGGACCCGCGTGCCGGGAGGCAGCGCTTCCGGCTTCGTCCACGAGGTGACGGCGCGCTTCGACGAGCTGAGCCCTCACCTTCCGGCCGCGCGTCGTGCTCGCATCGCCGCGGCGATGTCGTGCCTGGAGCACGATCTCGGAGTGGACGCCCTCTCGTGGGCGCATGGCGACTTCATCGACTGGAACCTCAAGGGAGACCAGGCCGGCCGACGCCTGTTTCTGTTCGACTGGGAGCACGCGGTCTCCGATGCGCCGCCGTTCTTCGACTTCATCCACTGGGTCGTCTTCAGCCACTACCTCGTCGGGCGCGGCCGCAGCGCGTTTGCCGAGCTCGTCGCGCCCGGCGGCCCCTTCGGCGAGGCGCGTCGCCAGGTGGAGCAGGCGCTCGGCCTGCAGCTCGAGGCACGTCACGTACGGCTCTATGCGCTCCGCGCCTGCCTGCTGCACTCGCGAGGTTGGCGGGCGGGCTACGAAGACGTTCGAGAGCGGCACGAGCCGACGCTGGCCTTCCTGCTCCCGTTGCTCGAGGTGCGCGAGCGATTCGCTTGACGTCACCGCGATCGGCGCTAATGTCCGTTGATGCGGAATCCGGGCGCGCCACACCGGGTTTCGCCGCGGAGGGGGTCGCATGTCGGGCGTGCGCATCATCCAGCGAGTCGTCTTCGGGTTCGTGACCGCGAGCGCTCTGGCGTTGGCCCTTGGCTGCGCCGAGGAGCTCCCCTCACGTGAGCTCGGCAGCTCCGCGCCGGCGAGTCGCTTTGGACACCTCTCCATCACCTACAGCGAGCATCGCGTGCCAGGCGGCGTCGATCCGCAGGTCATCGCCTCGGGGCTCTTTGCGCGCCACATCGGCGTATCGAAGACCGATGTGGTCTCGGCGATCGTGAGCAGCGACGGCTTCGACGACACCCCCGTCGTGGGTGCCTGTCGTGTCGAGTCCCGCGCGCTCGGGCTGCGCCCAGGCGAGGACCACTTCGTCGACCTGGTAGACGCGGGCGAGCTCCGAGTCAACGCGCCGGCGGGCTCCGTCCGCCTCGATCGCCGGAGCTTCCCGGAGGTGTATCCGGCCGTCACGGGGCTCACCTACGAGGGCACGCTGCCGCGACCGGAGCTCGGCGAGGACACGCCCCTGCGCATCGAAGGGCGCGGCTCCTACGAGGTCGGCCCCTTCGTCGTCGAGGCCACCCTGCCGGCCGTCCCGAGCCTGCTCGCGGTCGATGGGACGCCGGTGACCGGGCCCTACGCGGCCGTCCGTTGGGACGCAGATCTGGAGGTGCGATGGGCCGTGCCAGAGCCGAACCGCCGCGCGGCGACGGCGCTCATCGATGTCGTGGTCCTGGGCTACGACCGCGTCACGACGCTCCGGTGCGCCACCCCAGACAGCGGGCTGGCCCTGCTGCCGCGGGCGGGACTCGCTGCGCTCGCGGACGCTCGCCAGCCCGACGCGACGACGCGCCTGGTCGTCCAGCGCGTGCGCCACGCCCCGTTTGCGGCTGCGGGAATCCACGGCGGCGAGGTCGTCGTGTCGAGCCGAGACGCGGTCCTGGTCGAGTAGGCTCTCAGGCGCGTGGTACTCAGGCGCCGAGCGTCTCGTGGCTCGCCGCGTGCCCTCTCGACCTCAGCGGTCCGCTTCTAGTTCTTGTTGTCGAAGGCCATGCCCTTGCGCGTCTCCGCGATCGCCGCGGTCGTCAGCTCGATCGCCTTGGCGCGATGGCCGCCCTTGTCCGCGGTCGCGCGGTTGAGCGCCCCCAGCGCCTGCTCCAAGTTGACCAGCGCCGCCTTCATATGGGGCTGACGCTCGACCTCCGCGGCCCGAACCTCGGTAGTTCGACCCTGGGCCACGACGACGACCAACGACGCGCCCAACAGGGCCGTCGAGAGCTTCCACGCATTGACGTTCATGAGCGCTCCTCTACGAGCCGCGCGACCACGTCGAGCGGCAGTGTGGGTTTGGGCCACCGTAGCACGAGATCCGTGGCCCCGTCATTCGGCACAGGCCGCGATTTCTGGAACGGTGCCCCTGCCCAAGCGCACTGCTCGCGCCTATCTTGAAGGTCCGCCATCGTCGCCGCAGCGACAAGCGAGGCAGGAGGAGCCATGACGTCATCACAGAAGCCCGGGCTCACGCGGCGTGAAGCGCTGGCGGCGGCCACGGTCGGTACGGCCGCCCTCACCGGGGTCGCGCTTCTCGGCGCGCAAAAGCAAACGCAGGAGGACCAAGCCATGCCACCCGCCAACTCAACGCGAATGCCTCTCGCCTTCGTCCCTCACGGTGGCGGGCCGTGGCCATTCGTCGAACTCGGGTTCGGCGATCGGCCGGGCATGGACGCGCTTCGGGACTACCTCACGTCCGTGCGTGCCCTGCCCAAGACGCCTCCCAAGGCGCTGCTCGTCGTCTCCGCGCACTGGGAGGAGCGCGTGCCCACGGTCATGACCGCCGAGCAGCCGCCGATGCTGTACGACTACTACGGCTTCCCGCCGGCCTCCTACCAGCTCCGTTGGCCGGCTCCGGGCCAACCTCAGCTCGCCGCGCACGTCCGCACGTTGCTCGAGGGTGCAGGCTTTCAGACGGGCAGCGACGCCGCGCGAGGATTCGATCACGGCACGTTCGTTCCGCTCATGTTGACCTATCCTGACGCTCAGATCCCGACCATTCAGCTGTCGCTCGAGCAGGGCCTCGATCCGGCGCGGCACCTCGCCATGGGCCGCGCGCTCGCGCCACTGCGCGACGAAGGCGTGTTCATCGTCGGCAGCGGCATGACGTTTCACAATCTGCGGACGTTCTTCGATCCCAAGGCGCGGCCCGTGGCAGAGACCTTCGATGCCTGGCTCCGCGAGACCGCGCAGCTCGAGTCGACCGAGCGCGATCGCCGGCTCACGCACTGGTCCCAGGCCCCCCAGGCGCGCCTCGCCCATCCGCGCGAGGAGCACCTGCTGCCGCTCATGGTCATCGCCGGCGCCGCGGGCACTGATCACGCAACGATTCCGTACAACGGGACGTTCGGCGGGCTCAGGCTCTCGGCCTATCACTTCGCTTAGTGAAGCGAGCGGCTGTCTACGCTGGCTCGCGCCGGGTGAGCTCGGCCAAGCGTCGCTCGAGCTCGGCGATGCGGGCCAGCGCCTCTGCTGCACGCCGCGCCTCCGTCTCGGCACGCTGCGCCTCCGTCTCGGCACGCTGCGCCTCCGTCTCGGCACGCTGCGCCTCCGTGCGCAGGCTCTCCGTGACCTCATCCAGGCTGGCTTGAATGCGAGCCCGCAGCTCGCGCGCCGTGGGGAGCGCCGCCTGACCGACGTAGAAACGTAGACGGGTGCCCTCGAGCCCCAGGTGCAGGCCCAGAACCTCGGACTCGATGTGACCGAGCTGCGGCATGACCTGACGGTAGGTCGACGCGCCCTCAGGAAGGCGAAAGCCGTGCAACCTCCGTCGGTTCAAGTCCAAAACGAAGTACTCGGGGATCCCCAGTCGGGCGTAGAGTGCGACGTTGCGATCGAGGTCCTTCTTGGCATCGCCCTCCGAGATGACCTCGAGGACGAAGTCCAGCGGTCGACCCTCGGCGGAGACGACGTAGGAGTTGCGATCATGATCGGCGACGTCGAAGACCAGGAACAGGTCGGGCGCGACGCCTGCCTCCCCCGGATAGTAGACCATGATCGACTTGCCGATATATATTTGACGGTTTCCCGATCCACCCCCGCCAAAATGGTGGACCAGCATCTCCGAGGACTCGAGGACGGCTCGCGCGTGGGCATCGCCCTCGCTCATGAAGTCGTGCTCGACGTGAACGGGGAGCGCCGCGCAGACCGCAGCGCGCTCGCCTTCGGTGAGGGCGGCCCACACCTCCGCCGTTGGCGCGACCGGGTTCGTCGGGTCGAAGCCGGCTGGCAGTGTGGCTCGAGAGGTCACGGTCCGAGTGTGCCGTCGCTCACGCGCGAGATCAACGGACGCGTGACGGTAGCACCCGACGCGTCGCTGGAGCGGCCACTGCTCAACGGGCGCCGCTCCGTGGTAGAAGCCCGTCCGTGAAGCGAGAGACCACACTCGACCACCGCGACGAGCCCAGGGAGCTCGAATGAGCACGGGTCAGCTGGACCTCTTTGGCGAGAGCACGTCCAAGCGCGCAGAGGGCCTGGACCTCATGCGGGCGCTGCGCTTCGACGAGGCGCGGATCGTCTTCGGTCGGGTCGCAGACGACCACGAGCGGGTGACTCGTTTGGCCATTCGATTGGAGGCCGTGCCGAAGTCGAAGGGGCGGCTCGGCGCCGTCGATCAGGCCCTCGGCTGGTTGGACGATCCGGACCTGGGTGCCGTTCCGGGGCTTGACCGGGTGCTGCGCGGGGAGCTGGCGCGACGGCTCGAGCGAGCGCTTGGCGAAGGTGCACGGCACGGGAGCCTGTTGGCGGGCGCGCTCTTTCTCGAGGCCGAGGAGCCGAGCGAGGCGGCGCGTTCGCTGACCGCACGCACCACGACGGACGCCACGGATGGCGAGGCCTGGACGCTGCTGGGCGCGGCGCACTTCGGGCTCGGCCAGCGGGACGCGGCACGGAGCGCTTGGCTGGCTGGATTCGCTCAGGCGCCGCTCAGCATGGACCTCGCGCACATTGCGGACCCGAACGTCACGCGCATCATCGACGAAGCGCGCGACAGCTGCGAGACCGACGATGGCGACCCGCGGCTGTGGGTCGCGCCGCTCGGGCTCCTGCGCGGGGTGTTCAGCGTGCTCGATCTTCCGCGCGACCTCCCGCCGCCACCGCTGGGGACGCTCGGAACGCCCCGCGAGCGCGCCATGGCCGCGCTGCATCTGCTCGCGCAGGAACGGAGCAGCAGGGACCCGGTCCCGGCGCGGCGGGGGCTCAAGCAGCTCTCAGAGTGGCTGCTCGACGCGCTGCTCAAGCGCTAGGAGTGCGCGGCGAGCACGGACGGCGGCGGCGTCCAAGGCCTCCGAGGGGCCGCGTCGGGCGACGGCGGCGGCGACTCGGGCGAGCGCCTCGGACGGCCGGCCCTGAACCACGAACGCATCCGCGAGCGCCGCGACACAGCGGGGCACCCCGGGGACAAGACGATCGGCGGCCTCCAGCGCCACCTCGGCGGCGGCGGCATCGCCTGCCTCCAGGTGAAGCGTCCCGAGCGCGAGCTGGGCGTTGAACGACTCGGGGAAGTCCCGCACCGCGGCGGTCCAGATCGCGGCGTCGTCGCGCCAGTCCCGGTTGCGGACCAACGTCACGGTGCCGAGCACGACGACCACGCCGACCACGAGCGAACGGATCGAGCGCTTGGCCAGCGCGCCATCGATGGCTGCGCCGAGCGCGAGCGCGGCTCCCACCGACGCGAAGTAGAGGAACCGCTCGCCAGCGCCCACGGGGAGCGGCACGAGGTGGAGGAATGGCACGAGGCCAAGGCACGCGCAGGCGAGGCCCGCCGCCACGTGCGGGGCACGGCGCACCGAGACGACACAGGCCGCAATGACCAGCGCCGCGGCTACGAGCCCGACGACGACGTGCGGCTCCCAAAACCCGGTCGCAGGGGGAAGGACCGACCAGTCGTAGAACGGGATGAGCGGCCATGGCCAGAGCAGGAGGCGCACGTAGAGCCCGACGATGGCGACGACGCTCGCCACGGTCGCCAGCGGATCGAGCTCGGCAAAGAACGGCACGCTCGTGGTCGTGAGCATCGCTTTGCGGATCGCGAGATAGCTGCCGAGCACGAGCACCGACGGGGCGTATCGGCGCACGAGGACGCCCGCGCCGCGCTCGCGCAGGACCAGCAGGTCGACGACGAGGGCCCACGCGGGAAGCGTGACGGCCGTCTCCTTGCTGAGCAGCCCCGCAGCGTAGCAGAGCGCGAGCCACAGCCCCGCCGTGGGGCGATGCGGACGAGCCGCGACGAGTAGGCCGACGAGCGCGGCGACGGTCGCCAAGAGCTCCGTGCGATACGTCACGACGTCGACCGCCTCGGTGTGCACGGGATGGACCGCCCACCAGAGCGACGCGGCGAGCGCGCCGAGTGCCCCGACGCCGAGGCGCGAGAGCCAGGCCAGCACGAGGACGCTCGCCGCGACGTGGAGCAGGACGTTCGTGAGGTGGAACCCGCTCGGGCGAGGACCGTAGAGCGCATAGTCCAACGCAAACGAGAGCGTCGATAGCGGGCGCCAGTAGCCTTGGTTGATTCCGCGGTCGAAGGCGTCGTCGGACCGAGCGCCCCAGGCCTCGGTGAAGAAGCTCGGGAGGTTGGCGAGGCTGCGAATCGCGGCGTTCTCGACGACGTTGTAGCGGTCGTCCATGGTGAACTCGGCCGAGAGCACATTCGAGAAGCAGAGGGCCGCGGTCAGGGCGACCAGGAGCCTGTGCCGAGGCACCGTCATCGTCGCGGAGGTCGAAGGGGGTCGGGCTCGTAGACCTTCTCGATCCACGCGACGTCGAAGCGCACGTCCTGAGCGCGGCCGATGGGGCGCGTTCCCAAGAACCAGGCCACGGGGAGCCCGACGACGAGCGCCAGGTGAACGGCGCGCGCCCACGCGCGCGACTCCCGCCAAACAGCCACGGCGACGAGGCCGACGGTTCCGGCAGCGAGCAGGAGCGTCACGGTCCAACTGGACAGCCCGACGACGCCAAACGCCGACGGGGGCAGGTAGCCCTTGAGGTAAAGCGGCCAAGCGACCTGATGAAAGGGGTTTTCGAGCTGCTCCTGGAAGTGGGGCCAGACGATGGTGGAGAGCCCGGTGGCGAGCACCCCCGCCAACACGAGACCGCCGAGGCCACCGACGAGCCACGGTGCCCGGGTCATCGCGAGCCCGGCCGGCAGCAGCAGCCAGGGCACCAGGACCGTGAGGTGACGCTGACCGACGGTCCAGCCACCGACCGGGTAGATCATTGCGCAGACGAAGAGCGAGAGCCCGGCGATCATGACGGCATGGAGCCAGCCGTCGCGCCCTCGAAGGAGGGCGAGGCCAGGCACGGCGAGCAGCAGAAACGGCGAGTAGAAGAGCAGGCCCTTCTTGGCTGAGAGGAACGACAGCGTCGCGTGCTCGATGCGCGGGCGGCCGATGCCCATGAATCCCTGCGCGTGGACGGCCTTGAACTCCGAGGTTAGAAACGAGTACCCGGTCTTCCACGGTGAGCCGAAGGCCGCCTGGTGATAGCTGAGCAACGCCAGCGCAAACGGGAGCGTGCCGAGCAGGGCCCACGCGAAGAGGGTCGGTCGGCGCCAGAGCGCGAGCCCGAGCGCGACGGCGAGCGGTGCCGCAAGCAGGACGTTCTGGTACTCCACGACGACGGCAAACGACATCAGCGCTGCCGCCAGCGCGACGGGCCACCGTCGGGAGGTCGGGTCGATGCGTCGGATGACGAGATAGGCCGAGAACAGCAGCACCGCCGAGAGCTGGTGACCGAAGAGCAAGATGCCGTACGTCGTTGCCAGGCTGCCGAACGCGTAGCCGACCAGCAGCAGGTGACGGACGCCGCGCCTCGGGACGTGCTCGGCGAGGAAGCCGGCGAGCAGCAGCAGGAGCATGAGCGTGGGCAGCGTCGAGGCCACGAACCGCGCGAGGCGGACCTCGTTGCGGAGCGTCGGGCCGTCCTTGGCGAGCTGGCCGTGGGCCCAGACGACCGGGACCGCCAAGAACGCGATGCCGGGGGCCTTGTCGCTGTACTGGTGCCCGTCGCGTTCGGCCTTGTCGTGGATGTTGCCGAGCCGCTTCAGCGGCCCATCGATGGAGACGGTGCCATCTTGCACGATGGCCTGTGCCAGGTAGAGCCGGGACAGCTCATTGGCCGAGTGGATCTCCTCGAAAAAGGGCACGAAGGCCGAGAGCCCGAGCGCGAGGAACAGGATGAGCCGTCGGTCGGACGGCTCGACGCGCGAGAGCAGGCCGAGGCTCATGGGACGGGGCAGGTCTTGAGGGGGCCGAAGTCGTGGCCACCGCGACACTGGAGGTGCGTCGCGTTGGGGTCCCGGACGGTGTCATGGATGTCGACATGGCGATAGCCCGAGGGGATGTCCGTCGCCGGCTCGAACGAAGCCGGGCTGCCGAGGGCGCTGAAGGCGCGCGCCTTGTCGACCAGGAACGGGTACTCCCAACCAGGCGCGCGACGCACGTCGAGGCCGTTGGCGACGAGGTGACGCGTGAGCGCGGCCTTGTGGCCGTAAGTGACGCCGTAGTCGCCGGCGGTGCCGCCCGTGCGGTCGAGGAAGCGCGCAAAGCTCGTGAGGCTCTCGAGGTGCCCGGCGATGACGAGGCTGGCGAGACTGACGGCCAGCGGGGTCCCGAAGCGGGGCACGGCACGGGCCACCGCGCCCAGCGCGAGCGCGCCGAGCACGAACGGCACCGGATAGGCGATGATGTGATAGTGCGGGAACGTGAGCTCGAGGTGCGCGAGCGCCCAGATGGCCCAGACTCCGGGGACCCAGACCGCCACGACCAGCGCCGCCTGCCCTCCCGCGGGCAAGCTCACCAACGGCCAGCCCGCTACCCGTCGCGCACCTCGGAGCGCGCGCCAGAGCGCGACGCCCAGGCCGCCGGCGAAGGAGAGCCAGGCGAGCCAGGTCGACGTCGAGCGGAGCGCGTTGGCCGCGGGACCTCGGGACTGCTCGTAGGCCTCGGTCGACGGTCCGAGCGCATAGTCGAAGCGGGCCCCGCCGGTGATGTGAAACGTGTCGGTCACGACGGAGCCCGAAAGCGGCGCCTTGGGGGGCCGGGCGCTGCCATCGGGGCGCTTGCCGGCCGCGAGGTTTCGGAAGCCGCGCAGGTCCTCCCAGTCGTGCGTCCGTTGGTAGTGGAGATACGGCCAGAGCATCAGCAATCCGACGACGGTGCCCAGCGCGAGCTTGCCCCAGGCGAGGTCGCGTGCCGACAGCAGCAGCACGAGCAACACGACCGGCCCGAGGGCGACGACCGAGAAGTGCGTCTGCCACATGGCGCACAGGAGCACGGGGAGCGCTGCGACGAGCCAGGTCTTCCGTCGTTCGCCGAGCGCGAACAGCACGTGCAGGGTGAGGACGGTGAAGATAGGCAGGACGTCTTGCGCCCAGACCTTGCGGTTGTAGAGCACGACCCATGGAGAGACGGCCATCATCGCGGCGCCCGTGAGCGCGACGAGCGCGCCGAAGCGCGGGCGCACGACCGCCCAGCACAACAGCACCGCCAGCGTCCCAAGGCCGCCGACGAGCAGGCCGGTGACGACCATGGGGTTGAAGGTGAGCGTCATCGGCAGCGCGACCAGGTAGAGGAAGAGCGGCGGGTTGTGGACCTGCACGGAGCTGACGAGCCCGACCTCGGGCCACTCGCCGCGCTCGAAGATGGGCAGCGTGAGCTCGATGGCCTGGGCCTCGTCGCCCTTGAACTCCATGAGGTCGAGGCGGCTGACGCGCAGGCCGAGCGCCACAAAGACGATGGCCGCGACGCACGCCCACTCGAGCGGCCGAACGCGCGCGATGGACGGGAGCCCGGAGCTCACGCGGGCCGCTGCCCTTGGAGTAGCTGCGCGTAGGTTGCCGGGTCGAAGCCCACGAGCAGCGTGTCTCCGATGCGCGCTGCGGGGGCACGCAGCATGCCGGTGGGGCCAAGGAGCACGGCGAGGAGCTCGGCGTCGCTGGGTTCGGCGGCGAGCTCGAGCGTCACCGCCTTCTTGCCGCGCAGCGCGATGACGCGGCGCGCGCTCCGCGCCAACGCCAGCGCCTCAGAAGGGCCAAGCCGCTGCTTGTTGGCGAACACCTGCTCCGCTGGAGCCACGTCTTGGTCGGCCAGGAACTCCTGGCTGCGCTGGCAGGTCATTCAGCCCTTGCGGTGGTAGTACCATGAGAGCGTGGCGGTCGATGATCCGGTCATGTGTCCTCCCAAGTCGCACCCGGGTATAGCACGCAGAGCCGCCCTGCCCTACTCGGCCGCCTTCAGCGTGAGCATGTACGGGCCCGCGTCACCGGGGTACCAGCCGTCGACGACGAGCGTCAGTGGGACACCCGCCGTGGCTTGAAAGGTGAAGTCGCCGCCGAGGTAGAGGTCGGCGCTCACGGCCGCGCAGCTGTCGGGGAGGCCGGCGCAGTCGGTTGTGACGTAGAGCATCGAGGGGTTGCCCAAGCCGCCCGCGAAGGTGAGGGAGGCGACGTAGGTGCCGGTCGCAGGCGGCGTAAACGCGTAGACGGCATCTGGCCCATCGGTGCCGTCACCCGTGTCGAAGTCGGTCACGACGGTGCACTTCGGACCGCCATGCAGGTGGTCCGCGAGCAAGGCGGTGTTGCCCTCGTGCTCGAACGGCAGCGCGGTCACCACGATGGGCTGGCCGCACGAGTCGCCCTCGAGCGGCGCAGGCACGCAGACGCCGCCGCCCGAGACGCCGCCGGCGAGGCAGTGCGCGGCCACCTCGAGCGCACTCCCCGTCAGCGCCGTGCCGAGATGCGCCAGCCGACACTGGACGGTGTCGCCAGCGAGCGTGCCCGGAAGGCCGGTCATCGCGAAGGTCTGGCAGGCGAGCGCGCACTCCTCGGCGTCCGCGTAGGGGGCGAGAGCCGGAGGGCAGGCGATCGCCGCGAGGTCGCAGTAGACATCGCACCAGCTCCCACACACGTTGCCTCCGGAGGGCCCCGCGGCGCCGCATTGACCGGCGTCGGTGCCTGCCGCGATCGCGCGATCGACGCGACAGGCGACCGTGTTGGCCGCGAGCGTCTGCGTCGGCGGGTCCCATGGCGCGGCGTCGAGGCAGTACGCGAGGCAGGCCGCCTCGGAGCCGTACTGCGCCGCCGGTCCAGTGCACGCCTGGGTCATGAGCCCGCAATAGGTGATGCACGCGGGCTCGGCCGCGAGCAGGTCGACGCTCAGCTCGAAGGGCCCGACATCGCCGGGGAGCAGTCCATCGACCACGACCCGCACCGCTTGATTGGCCTCGAGGGTCACGGTAACAGAGCCGCCGAGCGCGACGTCGCCGCTGGCACCGAGGCACGGCACCGTCTGATCGCAGCTGACCAGCACCGCGACGTATGCGGGCCCAGTGAAGCCCGTCGGTGTGAGCGTAAATCGGTACGTGCCTGCGGCCAGTGGGGTGAACGCGAAGACCTGATCGGGGAGGTCCTTGCCACCGGCCGTGCTGCCGAGCACCTTCGCGGCGCACTCGGGGACCGCGGCGAGGTCGTCGAGCAGCGTGGTGGTGTCGCCAACGACGGTGGTGGGAGGTAGGCCCAAGGGGATGGCGTCTGCGCACGAGTCACCGGTCGGTGCCGGCGCGCACGCGGGGCTCGCCGCAGCCGCCGACGCGCAGGCGCCCGCGACGTCAGCCACGGCGCCCGCCAAGAGCGCATGCGTGAGTCGGCACTCGAGCGTGTCGCCAGAGGTGGCTCCGTACGCGCCGGACGGTGAGAACCCGGCGCACGCCGCTGCGCACGCGGCCGCGTCGGCGTAGGTGCCGGCGCAGTGCGCTGCCATCCAGGTGCAGTAGACCTCGCAGCCGGTGCCGCACGTATTGCCGCCGTAGGGCCCAGCCGCCGCGCAGGTGGAGGCGGAGGGAGCGGCGACGGCCGTGCTGGCCCAGCTGGCGTGACATGCGAGGGAGTGGCCCACGTTGTCGCCGGGGACGCCTGCAGCGAGCGCACCCCATGAGCTGCAGTAGGCGCCGCAGGCCGTGGCCGCGTCATCGGCGGGCAGCGCGTCGAAGCCGTCGAGCGTCCCCGTGCACGCGCTGAGCACGGTCGTGCAGTAGGTGCCGCAGGTCGGCGTGGGAAGCACGGGCACGTCCGCGCTCACCTCAGCGATATCCTCGGCGTCCGCCGGAGTCACGTCCGGGAGGGTGTCATCGATGACCCCCGGATCACCCGTGTCCGCGCTATCCGTCTCCGCCTCCATGTCAATGAGATCGGCATCGGTGATGGCGTCGTCTCCCGCGATGTCGGGCACGTCGGGCGTTGGCCCCAGATCCGCGCCGGGCCCAATGGGCGGCAGGTCGGATCGGACCTCGGCACCAGCAGCCTCAGTGGCATCGAACGTGGCGGCGTCTCCCGCGACGTCCTGGCTCGGCGCGGGCGACTGCACCGTCTCTCCGCCGCACGCCGCCATGCCGAGCGCGACCCCGACGAGCATCAACGCGCTGTTGAATCTTGGCACCGCTCCACCTCGCCTCACATCCGCCTCGCGTGGGACTCCCGCCACAGGATGGCCGGTTCCGGAGGAGATTTCACCTCGGTCGCGGTCGTCCCAGATCCACCTCGGCGCGCCCGCCTCGTTCAAGACGCTATTGCTCCAGCGCTTCGAGGAACGCGTCCCCGTACTTGGCTGCGCGGCTCTTGCCGAAACCCACGATGGCGGCCAGGGCGTCGATGGTGTTCGGGCGCTCCTCGACCATCTGCAACAACGACTTGTCGTGCGCGACCACGTACGGAGGGACCGAGCTATCGCGCGCCAGCTGGAGGCGAACCGCCTTGAGCGCGTCGAACAGACCGCCGACGGAGGCGACCTTGTCGACGCGCGGCGCGGCCGGCGTGGGAGCCCCTGCCGGCACGGGCAGCAGCGGCTTCCTCAGCCGAGGCGTCTCGCGCTGCCACATGACCTCCTTGCCGTGTGGCGTAAGCAGCCACGCGTCCTTGGCGCCGCCGCTCGGCATGAGACACGCCGCGGCCTGGAGCTGAGCAAAGGTCTCGAACACCGTGGCCTCTGGGACCTCGCGCAGAATGCCGTCGCTCGGCGTCCCAGCAAGCGGGTCGCTCGCGTGCGCCTCACCCCGAACGAGGGCCACGAGCTGCGCCATCGAGCGCGTCCCGCCCGCCCGCGCAACGGCCGAGAGCACCTTGCGCAGCACGAGCCACTCGGCCTCGCTGGGCTCATGACTCGTGGCTGTGGCGCCACCCTTCTTGCTCACGCGCTTGGTCTTGGCCACGAGCGCGATCGGGCGGGGCGAGCCGCCGACGCCCTGGTCGGGAACGCAGACGTCACAGACCGGGCACTTGCCGGGCTCGGCGCGATCCCCGAAGTACCTCAGGATGATGCGGTGGCGGCAGTCCTCGGCGTAGCCGAAGCGCACCATGGCCTTGAGCCGCGCGTGGTCGAGCGCGCGCTTCTTCTCGAGCATGACGGGGTCGAGCGGGCGCTCGGGGTCCGGGTTGGCGTCTTGCCGGTCGATGAAGAACTCCTGGATGCGCACATCCGCGTAGGTGAACAGCAAGACGCACTCGGAGAGCTTGCCGTCGCGTCCGGCGCGCCCGGCCTCCTGGTAGTCGGCCTCGAGGCTCCCAGGGAGCTCCCA
This sequence comes from Pseudomonadota bacterium, assembly GCA_005776585.1. Taxonomy (GTDB): domain Bacteria; phylum Myxococcota_A; class UBA9042; genus SXOX01. The sequence goes on from SXOX01000315.1 coordinate 25,993, forward strand.
ATGGACGACGAACCGCACATCGGCCTTGTCGATGCCCATGCCAAAGGCGTTCGTGGCCACGACGACGTCGGCCTCGCCCCGCATGAACGCCTCCTGGGCCGCCTTGCGCTGCGCCTCGTCGAGGCCGCCGTGATAGTACGTACAGCGAACGCCCAGCGAGCACAGCTTACGGAACACCTCCTCGACGCTCTTGCGCGTGGCCGCATAGACGATGCCCGCGGGACCGACGCGATCGAGCACCTCGCGCAGGACGAGCTCCTTCTCGGCCATCTTGGCGATGGGCACCACGCGCAGCACGAGGTTCCGGCGCGCGAAGCCCGCCACAAAGATCCGCGGGTCCGTGAGCGAGAGGCCTGCGACGATGTCCTGCCGCACCTCGCGGCTCGCAGTGGCGGTGAAGGCGGCGATGCGTTCGGGCCGCACGGCCGCGATCGCCTGATCGAGGCGCTGGTAGTCGGGGCGGAAGTCGTAGCCCCATTGGCTCATGCAGTGCGCTTCGTCGACCGCGAAGAGCGCGATCTTGACCTGGGCGAGCGCGTTGACGAACCCGTCGAGGCGAAACCGCTCCGGCGCCACGTACAGCAAGCGCACGTCACCCCGGCGGACGCGTCCCATGCGCTCGGCGCGCTCGTCCCCGGTCAGCGACGAGTTGATGAACGTCGCCGGGATCCCCCGGGCGTTGAGCGCGTCGACCTGGTCCTTCATGAGCGAGATGAGCGGAGAGACCACGATGGTGAGGCCGTCCAGCACGAGCGCCGGCACCTGATAGCATACCGACTTGCCCGCACCGGTGGGCATGACGGCCAGGGTGGGCTGACCGTCCAGAATCGCCGAGATGACCTCGGGCTGCCCGAGACGGAAGTCGGCAAAGCCAAAGTGGCGGGCGAGGGCGTCGCGGGCGGCGTCGAGGGTCGGCACGGGCGCAAGCTAGTCGCGAGCGGACAGAACGGCAAGGTCCTCGCTTGCGATCGGGTCGCTGCGGCCTATCGTGTCGGGATGCGAGTCACCATGGTCAAAAAGCGCCTTTCGGACGGAACCGAGTGCCCCAAGTGCGCGGAGGCGACGCAGTTCCTCCAATCCAAGGGCGTGTGGGCCGAGATCTCAGACGTCCTCTGGTATGACGAGACGCAGCCGGGCAGCGCGGGACAGGTGATGGCGGAGCGCTTCGGGATGACGCGCGCGCCGTTCTTCGTCGTCGAACGCGAGGGGCGAGACCCCGAGGCGCTCGACTCGGTCATGCGGGTCTACAAGCTGCTGTAGAGGCGCAGGACCTCGTGCCCGAGGCGGAGGTCGTTCACGCTGCGGTAGGCTCGCTGCAGCTCGAGGCGCAGGTACGTCTTGTTCTCGTGCGGCGCGCCGAACATCACCGGCTGGGCCTGGTTGCCGTCGTGGACGTTCCAGCCGGACTCGTCGCGATCGTGGCCGTGGAGCACCATGCGGAGCCCGACGCCGCCGCCCGAAAGCCGCGCCAGCAGGCGCGCCGTGACCTCTTCCGGCTGGCCGTAGGAGTTCAGAAACGTCCCCACGACGCGCTTGTGGTAGTCCGTCTGAGGCGGCAGCGCGAGGTCGTCCAGGTCCTCGAAGCGCTCGAGCGTGTCGTTGGGCGAGCCGTGGCACAGCAGCGCGCCGCAGGGGGCGATGGCGCAGAGGTACGCCGTCCGGAACAGCCCGCGCATGGCGGCGACGGCGAGCGGCTTCATCTTGCGCTCGAGCTCCGCCGCCTCGTCGTCGTAGAACTTGCCGGTCCTCGGCCCGCCGATGTGCGAGAAGTCGTGGTTGCCGATGACGTACACGAAGTGATCGCCGACCTCCTTCTGGAGCGCCATGACCCGGGAAGGCAGGATGGGTGACGCATCGTCATAGCCGTAGAGCTCCGGCTTGCGGCGCGCGGCCTCCGGGGAGGGACCGTGCACGAGGTCTCCGAGGAGGACCCAGTAGGTCTCCTGATTTTGCCGAAGCTCGTCACGAAATTTTGACTCGAGCGCTTCGAAGTCCGCCAGATTGCCGTGGAGGTCGGTGCTGACGAGGAGCGTCCCCCTCTTTGGCAACGTTCTGACGCGGCGCATCATCGGCGGCAGTCTAGGACAAGATTACCCGCGAAGGAACCTCGCCAAAGGTGGAGGGATACCGTTGGAAACTACAACGAGACCTTAGAAACCAATGTGGAACTGCGTCTGGAGAATGTGCGCGACGAAGCGCTTGTCCACGCCCGCCTTCTCCTCGAGCTTGGCGATGTAGACAAGCTGCCACTTGGCGAGGTGCGTGCCCCAGAAGAAGACGTTGACGCCGGCAGCGACGTCCATCACGTCGTTGTTCGGGCCCTTGGGCGCCGAGGCCGAAAAGCGGACGACCGGCTCGACGATCTTGTTGATGACGAAGCCCGCCTGCGCGAAGCCACCGATGAAGTCCTTCTCGAGGTCCGAGAAAGCGTCGGCGTACTGCTTCCACCCGCCATAGACACCCCCGGAGAAGCTGAAGCCCGCGATCTTGAAGATGGTGTCGAGCTGAGCCTTGATGTTGCCCTTGTTCTTGTCGGGGAGATCGAAGTCGATCTGACCGCTGGCGCCCACGGCAAAGCGGAAGCCGCCGCCCTCGAGGTCGCCTTCGCTGTAGCCCTTGATCCCGCCGAAGTTGTACCCGACGCGGGCGACCAGCATCGGGTTGAACTTGTCGGGGACGTTGAAGAACTTGGTCTTGGTCAGGTCCGCGGCGATGCCCGTGCCGTTGAAGACGCCGATGACCCACTCGATCATCGGCGACTGCTCGTAGCCGTTGCCAAACGCCAGGCCGATGTCGCGGCTTGCGCCGAGCTTGGCGATGTCCGTGGCGTCGATGAACTGCGTCTGGCCATCGTTCTGGATGAACTGGCGCGAGTACGGGCGCTTCCACTGGCCGACCCGCACGTGAAACCAGCCCGGGACGACCGCGTAGTCGGCGAAATAGTCCTGCATGAACGGGACGCCGCCGCCGAACTCGGCCTCGAACGAGTACGTGAGCGCCTTGACGAAGATGTTTCCGGAGAGCTTGAGACGCGCGACCGGCACCGAGAAGCGCGCGATCTTGCTCTCGCGATCGCCGTCGGCGTTCGTCTGATGGTTCTCGAAGTCGAAACGCGGCTTGAACCGCGAGTTGATGAGCAGGCCGTAGTCGCCGTTCTCGGTGCGCAGGAAGAAGCCCTTGTCATAGCCGAACTGCTTCAATGGGGGCGGCACCTCGGCTGCGGCCGTGACGGCCCACGTCGTGACCAGGAAGGCCACTGCGGCCGATAGCCCTGTGTGCGTTCGCGAATTCATGAGTCCTCCTTCGGCATCTGGTTCTCTCCAGAGGCGGCCCACTTCTGGTGTGGCCACTCCGCTGGCGGCCGACAAGCACACCCCGTGCCGACGCGACCGCGGGCCCGGCGTCGCACCGCCGTGTGACGCTCAGGTGCCATGATGAGGACCATCGGGCAAATTTACCTGTCCGAATTGGGGCAGAGCACCCGATCCGAGGCTCAGCTCAGACCGTGGAGCTCGACCGTCTTCTGGCGGCTCGTGTCTCCGCGAGTCAGCAGCACGCTCGCGCGCGGAAGGCCAAAGACCTCCGCCACCCACGCGAGGAGCGCGGCATTGGCCTTGCCATCGACAGGCGGTGCCGCCAGCCGCACCTTCCATCGGTCGCCGTGCAGGCCAACGGCCTCGGTCCGCTTCGCGCCGGGCTGGACGAGCACGTGCAGCAGCCATCGATTGGGGTCACGCGTCGGTACGAGCGCACCGCCCGCTCTCAGCGCGTCGCGATCCAGCATCCGCTCACTCGCTCTCGGTCAGCTCCTTGACGTCGAGGTCGTACTTCTTGAGCACACGCTTGAAGTTGCTCCGGTCGAGCCCGGCCTCGCGGCTGGCCTGGGAGATATTGCCGTTCGTCCGCTGGAGCAAGCTCATCAGGTACCGCCGCTCAAACGACTGCACCGCCAGATCCTTGGCCACCCCGAAGGCGAGGTGCCCGAAGTCGGCGACGTCGTCGTGCATCGAGGCGTTGCGCCCCAGACGCTGCTCCCGCAGGTGCGCTGGGAGCTCCCGCAGCCCGACCTGATCGCCGCGCGCGAGGACGACCGCGCGTTCGATGACGTTCTCGAGCTCGCGGACGGTGCCGGGCCACCGGTAGGTCTGAAACGCCGCGAGCACCTCGGGCTCGAAGCTCGTGACCGACTTGCCGATCTTGCGGGCCGCGCGGCGCAGCAGGTGATGGGCGACGAGCGGCACGTCGTCGACGCGCTCACGCAAAGGCGGCAGCGTAATACTGATGACGTTAAGGCGATAGTAGAGGTCCTCGCGGAACCGGCCGGTCCGCGTCGCGTCGACGAGATCAACGTTCGTCGCTGCAATGGTGCGCACGTCCACGCGTGTGACCTCATTGGAGCCGACCTTCTTGATCTCACCCTGCTGGATGACGCGGAGGAGCTTCACCTGCGTCGAAGGAGGCACGTCGCCGATCTCGTCGAGAAAGATCGTCCCGCCGTGCGCGGCTTCGAAGAGCCCCTTGGTGTTGGCGGTGGCACCCGTAAACGCGCCCTTCATGTGACCGAAGAGCTCGCTCTCGAGCAGCGTCTCAGTGAGCGCCGAGCAGTTGATGACGATGAAGGCCTTGTTGCGCCGCGGGCTCCGCTCATGGACGGCGCGTGCGACCAGCTCCTTGCCGGTGCCGCTCTCGCCTTGGATGAGCACGCTGGAGGTCGAGTAGGCCACGGACTCCACGAGCTCGAAGACGTCGCGCATCTGCGCGCTGCGTCCGACCATCTCCTGGTACTGGTCCCGGATCTCCAGCGACCGCTCGAGCTCACGATTGCGCCGGACGAGGCGACGATGCGCGAGCGCCCGCCGCACGACGGCGCTGACCTGATCGATGCTCTCGAAGGGCTTCGTGAGAAAGTCGTGCGCGCCGTCCCGCACGGCACGGACCGCCATCGGGACCGTCCCGAATGCCGTCATCAGCACGACCTCGACGGTCGAACAGCGCGCACGCGCTCGCTGGAGCAGCTCGAGGCCCGTCATGACCGGCATCTGAATGTCGGTCAGGATGACGTCGACCGCGTCGTCCAGCAGGTTGAGCGCGGCCTCACCGCTCTCGGCCACGAGGACGTCGTAGCCTTCACGGACCAGGATGGCGCGCGTGGCCTTGAGCATGGCGGGATCGTCGTCGACGACGAGGACGCGGCCACGGGACTCCGCTTCGGTGGCCGGGTCGGCCGCGGGCTCGGAGACCGGAACCTCGGTCGCACGTGAGGCACACGTCGCCTCGAGCCGCTCGAGACGGCTGGGCGCGCGCGCCCCGCTAGTCAGGTGTGGGGTCATGCGAGTCCTCCGTCCTGGATTCGAGCGCAAAGAAGGGCAGTGTCACGGTGAAGCAGCTCCCCTCGCCGGGCGAGCTCTCGGCTTCGAGCGTGCCGCCATGCGAATGGACGATGCCGTAGCTCACGGTGAGCCCGAGGCCGGTTCCTTGGCCCTCGGGCTTCGTGGAGTAGAACGGCTCGAAGATCCGCGACAGCTGGCTGGGCGACATCCCCACGCCGTTGTCAACGACCGACAGGCGGACATGATTTCCGTCGCGGCGAGCGACCAGACGCACGTTGGCACCCGCACGGGGTGGCTCGCCGAATGCGCCGACCGCGTTGGAGAGGAGGTTCACGAGGACCTGCTCGAGCTGGGTGCGGTCGCCCATCACGCCGAGCCCCGCCTCGACGTGCACCTGGAAGTCGAGCTGCGGTCGATGGATGAGGTGATGGCACAAAAGCTGTGCGCCGTCTACGATATCCGTAACCGCCACGAGTGTCCGCCGCAGCCGCGTGGGACGCGAGAATTCCAGAAGGCCCTGCACGATCTTCTTGCAGCGCCGAGCGGCCTCCTCGATATCGGCGAATAGCTCCTGGGAGGAGGGGTCCGCGTCGGAGCCGAGCCGACCGAGCTCGGCGAAGGCCATGATGGCGCCGATGGGGTTGTTGATCTCGTGTGCGACACCGCCGGCGAGCGTGCCGACGGCCGCCATCTTCTCCGACTGCGCGAGCCGGCGCTCGAGCAGCCGCTCCTCGGTGACGTCGCGGTACTGGCACGCGACGACGTCCTCGCGCCGCTCGAGCGATTCGCCCCAGGGGTTGTGGAGCAGGCTGGCGATGGGGAATGCCCGGACGAGGAAGATGCGCTCGTGACCGGACTCGTCGACCTGGCGGACATCACTGTGGGAGGCTGTGCTCGTGGCACGCGCCGCGCCCACCGGGCAGTCGATGCACGGGGACGCGCTACCAAACAGGACCAGATGACACGGCTGGCCGTTAATGTGGCGCACGTCCGCGTTGGCGAGGCGTGCGTAGGCGACGTTGCCGCGGACGATACGTAGCTCGCCATCGACGAGCCCGATGGGATCCACGATGGCATCGAACGTGGCCTGCCAGGTCTGTTTGGCGCGCTCGACGACACGGATGAGGCGGAGGAGGTCGTCGGGCGATGTGGCCGAGGCAGTCACGCCCGGGTCATCGGGACGATTGGCGAGGAACTAAAGCAGGGAAGCGGGGGGAAGCGGGGGGAAGCGGCGGATTCGAGCAGAGCCCGGTGGTTAGTTGGCGTAGCTGAGGGTCACGGCCACGTCGGTGGGCACCGAGACGTGGTCGATGAAGCCCTCGAACGTGTAGGCACGGGCACCGGCGGCGTCGTAGGCGTCAATCATCAGGTAGTAGGTGCCGAGGTCGAGCGCCGGGAGGTAGAGGAGGCCCGAGGCATCGAAGGGCACGTACTGGCGCGACTCGACGGTGATGTACTGACCCGCGGCGTCGACCTGGTAGAGCGTGTAGTCGAAGTCGTAGGCCGGTGCGTAGTAGCCGCCGTCGGGCAGGAGCATCGTCACGTACAGGTCCGCCGCGTAGGACGCCACCGGAGCGGGAGCCACCGGTGCCGGAGCCACGGGGCTCGCGATGGCGGTGTTCGCCAGAGTCAGGGTCACGACCGCGGCCGGTTCGTCGAGCGTGAGGCCCGTTGCGGCGTAGCTGACCGCGTTGCCCCAGGCGTCGACGCCGACGAGCTCCAGGTCGTAGTAGGCGTACGGCAGGTCGACCAGGTCGAGCGTCGTCACACCCGAGTCGATGCGATATCCCTGACCCGCGAGCACGACCGGACCGGCCGAGCCGCCCTCGCGCAAGGTGACGTCGAAGGTCATCGTCTCGTAGTCGGACGTGTAGACCGTCAGCGCGATATTACCCGAGTAGAAGCCGCCCACCGGAGCCGCCGGAGCCGGCGCGTAGATCGGCGCCGGACCCGCCGAGACGTGGCCCGAGGCGACGACGCCGCCGCTGGAGTACGTCGGGAGGGTGGTCACACCACCGACGCCAATGCCGCCGGGGCCCACCGAAGCGCCGCAGCTCGTGAAGCCCGTCGACAGCAAGAAGAAGGCAGTCAGTCCGGCCAGACCCGCCGTCGAACGGAAGGCGAGCGAGCGCGGGGAGAAGGAACCAAGGCGAGTCACTTGAGCGTTCATGCGAATATCCTCCAGCCGGGGCGAGAGTCCCGGGCTGCCCAAGCGTAGAGCAAGGCCCGTGCCATACTTAACACATTGATATAACTATATTTTCTACTTTCACACGCGTTGCCCCTCCGCCACACAGGCCTTGCGGGCGTCGCGTCTCCGCCACAGTCGCGCGAGCGCCGGTCGCTGTGATACGCCCACGGGGATACGTTCACGGGCGCGCTGTGCTCGCTCGTGGCACGCAGGCCGTCGGGGACGGAGAGGAGCTCCATGGAACGGAACGTAGTGCAGTGGATGGCCTGGCTGGGGCTCGCGTGCGCGCCGGTCGCTCACGCCGAGGACCCCATCGATGTGGACCTGCTACTTCGCGACGATGCGCGACTGGTGCGCTGGGTCGAGGGCCACTCGCCGGCGGTCAAGGCGAACGGGCACCGCGTGGCTGAGGCCGTAGCGCGGGTTGGACAGGCGAGCGTACTCCAGAATCCGCAGCTGGGCGTGGACCTCGCGAACATCCCGTTGGGCGCGACGAACCCCGAGGGTCTCGCGTTCAAGGAGCTGGCCGTCGTCCGGGTGGGGCTCTCGCAGACCTTCGAGCTCGGCAAGCGCGGACCGCGGACCGACGCGGCGCAGGCGCGGCTCGAGGCGACGCGGTGGCGCGGGAAGGCCGTGTTGCTCAACGAGGTCACACGCGCGCGTCTGGCGCTGGCGGACGTCGTTGCAGGCGAGCTTCGCCGTCGCGCCGTCGAAGAGGCGCTCAGCGTGGCCCGTGGGCTCGTCGGGCGGATCGAGGCCCGCATCGCCGAGGTCCGCAAGAAGCGCACCGAGCTCGAACCGGCGGCTTCGAAAGGACGGCCACCCAAGCGCGCTCGCCGGACGACCGATCCGCCGGTCGAGGACGACGCGACCTTGACGCGCGCCGAGGCGGCAGCGAAGGACGACGCCGCCCGTGCAGTCGCCCTGGTACTCGAGCTGGAGGCGCGCCTCGCGAGCCTCGACGGAGCCCTCGCAACGGCGCGTTCGCGGTGCGCCATCGTCCTTCGCGCACCGTGCGCCGGCGGCGGTACCGCGGCCGCTCTCGAGCAGGCCGCGCCGATCGGGACGGACGCTCACGATGTGCGAGCGCTTGTCGCTTCACGCCCGGACATCGAGGCGCTGCGCCAGGACCGCGTCGCGGCGGAGCAGACCGCGACGCTCGTGCGGCGGCGGCTGTGGCCGGATCCCACCGTGACCGTGAGCTATGCGCACAGTCGCGCGACGATCGCGGGCGACCAGGCGAACACGCTGCTGGTGGGGCTCTCGTTCCCGATCCCCGCGATCGACTACGGTCAACATGACCGCGTGCGGTGGGAGCAACGGACGGCGGCTCTCGGCGCGCAGGTCGACGCCGCGATCGAGGACGGGCGCGCGACGGCACGGGTCCTGACCGAAGAGCGCTCTGGCCTCGAACGCGTGCGAGAGCGGCTCGAGCGGCTCCTGCCCAAGGCGGCGGCCCTGCGCGACGCGGCCCTGGGCCGGTCGGAGACCAGCGCCGACGTGCTGTCCGCGACGCGCCTCGTCGTGACGGCCACGCTCGAGCTGGCGGACACGCGCCATCGGCTCTTTGAGGTGCGCAACGCGCTTCGGGTCGTGCTCGGGCTCGATCGACCGGCCAAGGCCGAGGCGCCCGCGGCGCCCCCGCCTGCCAAGCTCGTCAAGGAGCCGCGCGACTAGCCCGGCTGCGGCAAGTCCGGCACGCTGAATAATTACACAGACTACTTAGTCGTTCGGCTTGTCCTGACCGTCTCACGCGGCTAGGCTCCGCGCCCGGAACTCGGCGCCCAAGGTTACGGACGCCGTCCGCCGGCACGCGACCACCTGGAGGCACCATGAGCAACGGCACCCGGATCAGCTTCGACGCCAAGACTGGCACCCTGACCGTTCCAAATGACCCGATCATCCCCTTCATCGAGGGTGATGGCACGGGCCCCGACATCTGGAAGGCCTCGCAGCCCGTCATCGATGCGGCCGTACAGAAGGCCTACGGGGGCGCCCGTCAGATCCAGTGGATCGAGGCGTTGGCGGGAGAGAAGGCCTTCGCAGCCACCGGCAGCTATCTTCCCCAGGCCACGCTGGACGCCATCCGCGAGCATGTGGTCTCCATCAAGGGACCTCTCAGCACACCCGTGGGCGGCGGTATCCGCAGCTTGAACGTGTCGATTCGCCAATTCCTGGACCTCTACGCCTGCGTCCGTCCGGTGCGCTACTACCAGGGGAACGACGTGTTGCGGTGGAACCCGGTCGCCACCTTC